>JBGSMO010000350.1:0-1557 GCA_041740115.1 Pirellulales bacterium | reverse complement strand
GCGGTGCGCTGATCGGCGCCGGCGTCGGCGCGCTGGGCGGAGCTGCCGTCGGCACGGCGCTCGATGACATTCAAGCGCAGAACCGCGCCGAGATCGCGATGGCCATGGGCCGCCAGGTGCAGGCTGGCGCAGCCACTCCGGAAGAGGTGATCGCGATGACCCGCTCGGGCGTCAATCCGCAACTGATCTCGAACTACGTCCGCACCTCGGGCATGTCGCGGCCGATGACCGCGCACGACGTGATCAACCTCCACAACAACGGCGTGGCGGCCGAGGTGATCCAAACGATGCAGGCGCCGCCGATTCCAATGGGACCAGCGCCCGTGATGGTCGCGGGGCCGCCGGTGATCGTCGAGCACTACTACCCGCCGCCATACTGGGGGCCCGATCACCACTGTCACCGTCCGGGGGTGAGTTGGGGCGTATCGGTTAGTCGCTAACCGCCCCTAAAACCCATCCAGTTCATCCAGAT
Source organism: Pirellulales bacterium (assembly GCA_041740115.1). Classification (GTDB taxonomy): domain Bacteria; phylum Planctomycetota; class Planctomycetia; order Pirellulales; family Lacipirellulaceae; genus Lacipirellula. The sequence goes on along the minus strand of JBGSMO010000350.1, from coordinate 1,085 downwards.
TTTGCTTGCGAGTTCCGCGCCCGCTGTCCATGCTTTGACGCATGGCGAAAAAACTCCCCAAACCGCTGCTCGGCGTTCCCGCGGCGGAGCGGATCGAACAATCGATCCATTTGATTCGCGGGCAACGGGTAATGATCGACTCGGATCTGGCCCGCCTCTATGGCGTGGCCACCTCAGCCGTCAATCAGGCGGTCCTCCGGAACGAAGAGCGGTTCCCCGAGGATTTCTCGTTTATCCTTACCTGGCAAGAGTTTACGAACTTGAAATCACAGAATGTGATATCAAGTCTAGGCCACGGCGGCCGGCGGACGCCGCCGCGGGTCTTCACTGAACATGGGGTCGCGATGCTCTCGAGCGTCCTCCGCTCGCCGACGGCGGTGAGCGTCAATATCGCGATCATGCGGACCTTCGTCCGCTTGCGGCGTTTGTTGGCAACGCCGGGTGAGTTGGTCCAGCAGTTGACTGGTCTCGCCGAAACGGTGAAGCTCCATGATCATCAAATTCGGGCGATCACCGACGTCCTCCAGCGGATGATGGAGCATCCGACTCCGCCGCGCAGGCGAATTGGCTTTCACGTCACGCCAGATCCGGCGGAACCTGACCCGTAACTTTTAGCCCTCTTCATAAACAGCTAGGGAAACTCCCGCCGATGCGTGCAGAGATTATCGCCATCGGCGACGAGATCATTAGCGGCCAGCGGCTTGATACGAACACCCAGTGGCTCGCCGAACGACTCACCGAGCTTGGGATCGACGTCGCGTTTCATTCGACAATCGGCGATTGCCTGGATGACAACATCGCGGTCTTTAAGGCGGCCATCGAACGAGTTGACGTCGTCGTCGCGACCGGCGGCCTCGGTCCCACGGCGGACGATTTGACGCGTAAAGCGATCGCGCAGGCAGTCGGCGTCGGCCTCGAGCGCGACGAGACGTCGCTAGAATACATCCGCCAACTTTTCGAACGCCGCGGCCGGCAGATGCCGGAGCGGAACGCCGTGCAGGCCGACTTCCCGGTCGGGGCCGCGCCCATCCCCAACGAGCATGGCACGGCTCCTGGCGTCGCCATTCGCGTCGAGCGCCCCGGCC
>JBGSMO010000263.1:0-4923 GCA_041740115.1 Pirellulales bacterium | reverse complement strand
CGGCGGCAACGGCGGCGGCGGCAGCGGCGGCATGATCTACTTGCACGCCAAGCAAGTCATTCCGTTGGCGACCCAAACGATCTCGGCCAACGGCGGCGCGGCGACCAACCAAGGGGGCGGCGGCGGCGGCGGAAAGATCATCATCGAAGGACTGCAAAGCGCCGATCCCGATTCGCGCGGCGTTCCGATCGAAACGACGTTCACCGGGACGACGCTTTCGGCGTCCGGCGGATTCACGGGGTCGGGAACGGGCTTCGGCGCCATCGGCGGAGCAGGGCAAGTTGTTCTTCGCCCCTCGCTGGCGATCGTGACGACGCAGAGCGTCACTCTGGATGGCGGGCCGATCGTCGTCAATGGCTCGGGAGGCGGCTCAGGAGCGATCCTGACGTATATCATCGATCGCGACCTGCAGGTGGGAACCAATCAATCCGGCGTGGCGCCGGGGTACGCTCGCCTCGCGGCGAACGAGCCATTGGCCGCGAATGCCCACCTCTCGATCGAGGCGTCGGGCGTTTTCGAAACCAATGCGTTCAAGCAAACGGTCGCGAAACTTTCGGGCAACGGCACGTTGCAACTTGATGCGGGCGGGACGGTCGCTCTTGCCAATAACTCCACGGTAAACTTCGACTTCACCGGCTCGATCATCGGCGCCGGTACATTCGAGAAAGCGGGCAGCGGGACGTTGATCCGCAGCACGAATCTCGAAATGGAGGGAACCTTCCAAAATCTGTCGGGCGTTGTGGCCGTCAACGGCGCCACAATCAAGGCGGAGACGGCGTTCAATAATGCAGTCGGCGCTGAAATCCAGTTGGTGAATCTCGGCAGTTCGATCGTGACGCCGACGCTGACCAATCTCGGCCGCATCGTCGGTTCGGGGACGGTCGACGCGAATCTAGACAATCAGCCGGGCGGCGCCATTCGGCTGCTCGAAGCCGATTCGCAGCGCTACATCGGCGCAGTGAACAACAATGCCGGCGTCATTAGCCTGCTGGGGGGCACGATCGAGTTCGCGAATCCGGTGACGAACGCAGCGACGACCGGCGGCATCACGGGCCGCGGGACGGTGATCGTCGGCGGGACAGGCTTGACGAACAACGGCTTCTTGGCGTTCAGCGGCGGCAACACCGACTTTCTGGGAGACGTCGACAACACGGCAAGCGGCCAGACGTCGACGGTCGGCGGGGCCACGACCAGCTTCTACGGCGATTTTGTCAACAATGGTACGGTCCTCACAGCCACTGGGGCGACGACCGTCTTCCTGGCAACTCAAACCGGCGGCGGCAGCTTCACGGGGGGCGGAACCGTGGAATACTTCGGCGCCATCATCCCCGGCAATAGCCCGGCCTTGATCTCGTACGGCGGCGACGTCGTGCTCGGCCCGGCGGCGACGCTGCAAATTGAACTTGGCGGCACGACGCGCGGTTCGATGTACGACGCGCTGAACATTGCCGGCAACCTGTCGACCGAGAGTGCGCTGGAGGTGTCGCTGATCAACGGCTTCGTGCCTTCGATCGGCCAGACGTTCGACATCCTGAATTGGGGTTCGCTGAACGGACAGTTCTCCAGCCTGTCGCTCCCCTCGCTGCCGGGTCGGTCGTGGGATACGTCGCAGCTTTACCAGAACGGCACGCTGCGCGTCGTCGCCCCGACGGCGAACGGCGACTTCGACGGCAACGGGTTCGTCGACTCGAATGACCTGAATGGCTGGAAGTCCGGGTTCGGCAAAACGACTGGCGCCACGAAGACCCAAGGTGACGCCGACGGCGACGGCGACGCGGACGGGGCCGACTTCATGGCATGGCAGCGCGGGTTTGGGCAGCCGGTTGCGACTGCGGCGGCTGCAGTCGGAGTTCCCGAGGTTAGCGGATTGGCGCTAGCGTTGATCGCGATCGCACCACTGGCCGTCGCAGCGAGAAAGCGCGAGCGATCAGAGCAGCGTTGAGCGCTATCGGTCTGCCTCGCATGGCTGTGACGGCGCCCACGGGATTTAATCTTCGTCGTCGCTGCAAAACGGCCGGCGCATGAACGCGGCACGAGCTTTGTCGGGCGCCTCAATCACGTTCATCATCAATTGCTCTAGCGGCTCGGGTTCGAGCCTGGCGATGTGCATCAGCACGTGCGGCAATTGCTGGCCCGCCGGGATGACGGCGAGGAAGCGGCGCCAGAGTTCCGCGCCGGCCTGGAGCATCGGGATTTCGTATTCGATGTGGTCGGCGTAGCCGACGACTGCGGCATAGTCTTTCTTGCTGAGCTCGCAGAGGCCATGGAGGCAGATCAATTCGCAGATCCCCTTGGTCAGTTCGTGCGAGAGCAGCGGCCAGAACCATGACTTAGCGACCACGACGAATTGACCGTGGCGGAGTTGGACGCCGCCCCAGCCGATGGCGCCGGCGCGGAGCATCACGCCGCGATTGGTCCGTGGCTGGCGGATGCGACCAAACGTCGCGTCGCGCGTAAGCTGGCCGTCGAGGCGGTCTTCCTCGATCCCCCACATGGTCGCGGCGGCGCGGGTCGCCAGCGGGGCGAGTTCGGCCTTGATGTCGTTCTCGGCCCGCATCAGGCCCATGAAGAACAAGATGCTTTGGCCGTAGTGAGGCCCAGGCGTGCTGATGACCCGCTTGTCGCGGGCTCGTGTCACGAGATAGGCCTTCGATTCGCGCGAAAGCATCCCTCCATGGGCGGCGAGCAGCGCGTGCCGGTGAAAGGGATGCGTCTGGCGATGAATCGCGCCCCAGAATCGCCAAGGCGGGCCGAACGTGAGGCCGACGTCGCCGATCCAGTAGTTGAGGTGCATGCTGACGACGGCGCGGTCGTATAGCTCAGTCAAGCCTGGTTGCAGCGCGTCGAGTTCATCGCGAACCAGGTGATGGGCCGTGATAAACGTGTGCGCCGCTGCTCCTTGAATGAGCAGATTCAAGGTGAGCCGTTTGTTGACGTATGGCAGTAGTTCGGCCGGCTCGGAGAATTCGGCCCAGCGCGTGGAAGTGAGGCGACGACCCACAGCTCGACTAAGCCTTCGGTTGCGGCTCCGGGCGACCGGCGGGCCAAGGGGGATTGAACGGGTCGAGGTCGGGGCGTTGTTGCGGGGGCGCCTCCGGTGAGGGGCGCGGATCGGCGTCGGGACGGGCCGGCGGGGCTTCGGGGAGAGGGACCGCGGCGGCGGAGGTCGTCGTTAGCGAATTGGTGGCCAACATGATGCAATGGGTCGCCGATTCGGCGGGCAAACGATGGACATTATGGAGTCGAACGAGGTTCGTCCGCTCATTGTAGACGCCAACTGCCGCAAATGTCTAAAGGATGGACCGCATTGGAGTGGGAATCGGCGCCCCGGTTGAGGTATGATGCGGCAGGCGCCTGCTGTTCCCACGTCGGACGCCTTGCCTCCTCTCGTCATATCAAAGGAACCGTCATGGGCCGCGCGATGTTGTTGCGATTCGTGTTCGCCTGTTGGGCGATTGTTCTCTCGGTTGCGGTTCAGTCCGCCGATGCGAAGACCCTCGGTCGCTACGGCGCCGGTTGGCTCGAAGAGATCGACGGCTATTTGGTGCTTCATCTCGAGGGAACGCACCGCGAGATGGGGGTGCAGCATGGCAAGTTGCTCGGCGATCACATTCGGCAGAACGTTGAGTTCCTAGTGCATGAGAAGGGATCGCAGGCGGTTGCCGAACTGGGGCCGCTGGGGATCACACCGAACGCGGTGATTTCGCAAATCGTCAACATCCAGCGGAGGCATGTGCCGCAAAAGTATTGGGAAGAGATCGAAGGGCTCGCCGAGGGGAGCGGGTTGGCGGTGGAAGATGTCCAGGCGGCGAACTTCATTCCTGAGTTGTTCCATTGCAGCGGATTCGCGCTGATGAACTCGGCGACGAAGGACGGAACGCTCTACCATGGGCGAGTGCTCGATTACGGCGTCGACATGAAGCTGCAGGACCATGCGGTGCTGATCGTCGCCAAGCCGAAGGGGGGCATTCCGTTCGTGAACGTCACCTACGCCGGCTTCGTCGGCTCGGTCACCGGGATGAACAGCAAGTGCGTCTCGATCGGCGAGATGGGGGGCAAAGGCCTCGGCCAGTGGAACGGCGTGCCGATGGCGTTCCTGGTGCGCGAGGTGCTGGAGTCCGCCGACGACTTGGACGAAGCGATCGCCGTGTTTCGCGACTCGCCGCGGACTTGCGAGTATTACTTCGTGATCGCCGACGGCAAGACGAATCGTGCGGTCGGCATGGAGGCGGGGGCGAGCAAATTCAGCCTCGTCGAACCGAACACGTCGCATCCGCTACTGCCGCGACCGGTGAAGGATGCGGTGCTGCTCTCGGCCGGCGATCGCTACAACCATCTGGTCGATCGGACCGAGGCGAAGCTGGGCGAGTTTACCGCCGCCGACGCGATCGAACTCATGAGTCGCCCCGTGGCGATGAAGTCGAACTTGCACAACGCGCTGTTCGAACCGAAGTCGACGAAGTTCTGGGTGGCGAACGCCAACGAGAAGGGCGAGCCGGCGGCGGATCAGAAGTATTACGCGTTTCAGTTAAGCGAACTGTTGGAGCGGAAGCCGTAGCGAGGCTCTGGGAGGCCGCAGCGCGGCGAACCGAGGGGATGGGGTGTAGGGGCTGGTGGGACGTTGGCGCTGGAACTTTGGCGGAATCGCTGATTCTTTCGGCTCTTCACGCCGAAGGAACCAGTTGACGGTCCGCGGCGGCGACCTAGTCTCAAGTGGGCTGACGCGCCCCGCGGCAGATCCTCACCAAAGGTTCGAGATTATCATGTCGACGGCCACGCTTCCGGCGGTCCGATTTTCGCAAGAACTGAGCAACGACGCCGCGCGGCTGCGCGACTTGGCGGCCGGCATCTTGCGGCGCCCTGGCGTGCGGGCAGTGGTGATCGACCGGCGGCAACTGCAGGCGACGATCGTGCCGCAGCATC
>JBGSMO010000260.1:0-3587 GCA_041740115.1 Pirellulales bacterium | reverse complement strand
CAGTGCGAAGACCTGCGGCGCCGCGGCGGCGTCGCGGTGGAGGCTGACGCCGTGGAGGGCGGTTTGGCGGATCCGCGGATGGGCGTGGTTCAACAAGCTGCGAACGAGTGGTTGCGAGGCAGCGTTTTCGAGGCGGATGAGCGCCCAAGTGCGCGCGAGGTCGGCGGTGAGTTGGTCGCAGCCCTTCGCAATGCTGCCGCCGAGGATGTCGCTGGCGTCGCGCTTAGCGAGGAAGTCAGTCAGTTCCGCCGCGTCGCGCTGTTTGGCAAAGGCGCGGGCGGCGCGGAGGCGCACGGCGGGGCGGGCGTCGCCGAGCAAGTCCCACAGTTGCGGCACGGTTTGCTGCGCCCAATCGATTTTTAATCCGCGCGGATCAGCAACTTTTGGCGCGTCGTTGCGACGGACGCGGTAGATGCCGCCCAACACGTCTGGCTTCCAGAGTTGCGACGTAGGGCAGCAGAGCTTGTACCAGCCGCCGGTGTCGACGACCAGCAGGCTGCCGTCGGCGTCCATCAGCACGTCGGTCGGGTGAAAGTCGACGTCGTCGCCCCAGACGAAGTCACTGTCGACGGTAGTAAACGAACTCCCCTGCGGCTGCAGGGCGTGCCGGGCGACCTTCCGCATGTTGAATTGGGCGGAGAAGAGATTGTCGCGGTATTCGTCGCCAAAGACGTTTGATTCGTAGCGTTCCAGACCGGACGGTGCGGCGGAGTTCATCAGCACGAGCGCCGGCATCAACTCGCCCGTGCGGGGGTGACCGTCGATCACGCCGTGGTCTTTGCCGTAGACGCCGCCGTAAATGGCGTGGGCCAGGCCGTCGCGGCGGCCGTCGCCTTCGAGGAAGGTCGACGAAAAGATGCGTTCGCCGCTCGGCGTGAACACCACGTCGACGGGGTTGTCCATGCCGCCGGTCATCACCGGTTCCATGCCGGTCCCGTCGGGGCGGCTCCGCCAGATGTGGGCGGCGCGGCTGCGGAACTCGCGGCCGTTCACCTGGTGGACCTGTTCGGCGAACGCCCCTTTGCACCAATAGATCCAGCCGTCGAGGCCGGGGTAGGGGCCGTGGAGGTCGTTCGCGCAGCCGGTGAGGGTTCCCTTGAACCACTCTTCACGCTGTTCGGCGACGCCGTCGCCATCGGCGTCGGGCAGCTTCCAGATGCTCGGCGGCGCCGAGACGTAGAGCGAGCCGCCCTGGAACATCGTTCCTTCGGGGAACATCATCTTGTCGGCGAAGACGACGCGCTCGTCGTAGCGGCCGTCGCCGTCGGCGTCGGTGAGGCGGACGATGCGGTGAGGTTTCTCTTCCAGCTGCTGTTCGACGGGGTCGTTCGAGCCGGAAGATTCGGCGACGTAGAGATGGCCGGCGTCGTCGAAGGCGGCGGTGATGGGGCGCTCGACCAGCGGCGGGCCGGCGACGAGTTCGACGGTGAAGCCCTCGGAAGCGTGGACTTGGGGAGTTGCAGCGGGCGGCGTCGTTAGCTTCGGATTAATGGCCGGCACGTCGGCGGCGATGGCGATGCTCGCGAGGAGGGAAAGCGAGCTGAAGAGTCCGGCGGCGAATCGCATGCGGCCCACGCTAGTGAGTTGATTCTGTTGGAATCTCGGTTACTACGCAGTATAGCGACCGCTGGTGAGGCTGGCCAAAAGAGCTTGAGCGTTGACGCAAAGTGGCAAGCGGGGAACGCAAACGATCGTTGTTGGTGCGTGGGCATTGCATGCTGGCTGGAAAGGAGAGAAGAATGGGACGCGGATGCACGCGGATTTGGCGGATCTTCGCGGATGGATGGGGTTGATGCGTGACGTTGATCTGCGCTGTTCCGCTGACTCAGCATTTGGTGCGTTCTATTCTTTCATTTTCGTTTTCATTTTGCTGAGCGCGCGAGCGCAATTGCAGCCCCTGGCTCCGCCAGGGGGTAGTAGTTCGCGCGACGATGTCGACTGGTGTGGTGACCGACCCCTTGGCGTAGCCAGGGGCTGCGAAACTGGGAGCAGCGCGCGGAGTTGCAGCGAAGATTGACAGCCAACACGGCGGCCCGTACCTTCCGGGGATGAAAGCCACCGTTCAAATTTCGCTTGACGTTTTATCCATCGACGAAGCGCTCGCTACGGCGGAGATGGCGATCCGCGCCGGCGTCGATTGGCTGGAAGCCGGCACGCCGCTGATCATTGCCGAAGGGATGCATGGCGTGCGGGCGTTGCGTTCGGCGTTTCCCGACGTGCCGATTGTCGCCGACCTGAAGACGATGGATGGCGGCTACCTGGAAGCCGAAGTGATGGCCAAGGCGGGCGCGACGCACGTCGTCGTCATGGCGCGGGCCCACGAAGAGACGATCCATATGGTGGTGAAGGCGGGCCGCGACTTTGGTATTAAGGTGATGGGTGACAACCTGGGTTGCGAGGATATGGTCGCCGGCGCCAAGCGGTTGGAAGACCTCGGCTGCGACTACGTCATTCATCATATTGGCTACGACGAACGCCGCGGGATCGCGGCCCGCGGGCTGCGGATGCCGAGCCCGCTCGATCAGTTAAAGGAAGTCGTCGCTGCATGCAGCGTGCCGGTCCAAGCCGTCGGCGGGTTGACGCTCGAGCAGGCGGTGCGGACGCCGGAGTATGGGGCGCCGCTGGTGGTGCTGGGGGCGCCGCTGACGATCGACGCCGATGCGTTCAAGACGGCGAGCGGGGACGTGGAGGCGTCGCTGCGGCTGATCTGCGAGAAGGTGCATGCGTACGGGGAAGTGTGACGTCAGTTCGTTTCTTAAATGCAAATGCCTTTCAACACAGAGGACACAGAGAGCACAGAGAAGACGGAAGTTCCTCGCATTTTCTCTGTGTCCTCTGTGTCCTCTGTGCTCTCTGTGTTAGATCTTTTTCGGGCCTTCTCTTCAGACGGATTGATATGAGCCAGCACGATCTCGGCCTCGTCAACTATTCGCCGGAACCCCACAGCGTTGAGCTTCGCGAGATTCCGCGGGCGACGATCGGCGATGATCAGGTCCTGATGGAGGTCCAGGCGATCGGCGTTTGCGGCAGCGATTTGCATATGTGGACCGCGCAGCAAAGCTGGCAGGTCAACTATCCGGTGGTGCTCGGCCACGAGTTCTGCGGCATCATTCGCGAGGTGGGGCGAGGCGTCACGGGATGGCAGGAAGGGGATCGCGTCGTCAGCGAGACGGCGGCGGTGATCGATCCGACCAGCCCGTTAAGCCGGCAAGGTCTCTACAACCTCGACCCTAATCGTCGCGGTTACGGGGCGATGATCGATGGGGCCATGCGGAGCTTCGTGCCGGTGCCGGCGCGCATTCTCCACCGGATGCCCCAGGGGATGGCGTTTGAACAGGCGGCGCTGACCGAGCCGTGTTGCGTCGCGTTCAATGCGGTCGTGAACAATGTGCGGATTCGTCCCGGCGATCGCGTCGTGGTGTTGGGACCGGGACCGATTGGGATTCTCGCCGCGGCGATGGCTCGGCTCTGCGGGGCGTCGGTGGCGATCGTAGGTTTGGAGAATGACCGGACTCGTTTGGACGTGGCGCGGGCCTATGGATGCGAGCCGATCGTCGGCGACCCGGCCGAGTGGGCGCGGGCCGTCG
>JBGSMO010000514.1:0-7807 GCA_041740115.1 Pirellulales bacterium | reverse complement strand
CAACTCGGCCGGCCGCTGCCGCCTCTCAACCCGGGCGAGTACGACTGGCAGGCCCACGAACGCCGTTTCCGTCGCAACAGCGAACTTTATTGCGATCACGTTCGCTGCGTCACCGTCACCAGCGTCGCCCCGTCGCTCGGCTTCGACGGCTGGCTCGCCGGGGTACGCGGCTGGTGCGAACAGCAACTCACGGCCAACGTCTCGTCGCGCGACGCTCCGCTCGTGTTGGCGACGCTGCTCGGCGATCAAGAGCGACTGAGCGACGCGACTAAGGACGCCTTCCTCAACACCGGCGCCATCCATTTGCTCGTCGTCTCGGGCGCCCATGTCGCACTGCTGGCCGGCATCATCTGGTGGATCGTCCAAGGGACGCCCCTCGGCAACGGCTGGCGGCTGGCCGTGATGCTCATTACCGTCGGCATCTACGCCCTGATCGTCGGCTTGCAACCCTCCGTCACTCGCGCGACGATTCTCACGGTGATGACCGCCGTCGCGTTCCTCACCGGCCGGGCGCCGACGATGGGCAACATTCTTGGCCTGGCCGCGCTCGCGGTGTTTGCGTTGAACCCATGCGAATTGTTCCGCAGCGGCACGCAGTTCAGCTTCCTCGCCGTGGCGGTGCTGTTCCTGCTCTCGCGCTGGAACTGGCGCGGCGAACCGCGCGATCCATTGACGCGGATGATCATCGCTTACCACTCCTGGCCGCAGCGGGTGTTGCGCCGCACCGGCCAGGCTCTCTTCGTGATGGCCGTCGCCTCGCTCGTCGTCGGCGTCGCAATGGCGCCGCTCGTCGCATACCACTTTCATGTCGTGACGCCGGCGGGCATTCTCCTCACGCCGCTTGCCGGGCCGCTGATCGCCGTTGCGCTGGCCGCCGGGCTCGGCGTCGTCACGGTTGGCTGGCTGATTCCGCCGCTCGGTTGGGCGCTCGGCTGGATCTGCGGCACGTCGCTGCACCTCGCCGAGCTCCTCGTTCAGTCCGCCGCTGAAGTCCCCGGCAGCTTCTTCCACACGCCCGGCTTTCCCGGTTGGTGGCTCCTCGCGTTCTACGGCATCGCCGGCCTGTGGGCCGCGCTGCCGCGCTGGCGCCCCGGTTGGAATTGGCAAACGAGCGCCGCCCTCATCTGGCTCGCCGTCGGCTACGCCTCGATCGGCTTCGGCCGCGTCGCCCCTGAGACGCTTCGCGTCACCTTCCTTGCGATGGGCCACGGCACTTGCACGGTGCTCGAACTCCCCAGCGGCCAAACAATCCTTTACGACGCCGGCAGCCTCGGCTCGCCCTACGTCGCCACGAAGTCAATCTCCGCCTTCCTCTGGTCGCGCGGCATCAACCGCCTCGACGCGGTGGTCCTCTCTCACGCCGATATCGACCACTACAACGCCATGCCTGGCCTGATCGAGCGCTTTCCCATCGACGTCGTTTACGTCTCGCCAATGATGTTCGACCCCGTCGCCACCGGCGGCGATCTCACGGCGCCAAATTACCTCCGCGATTGCCTCGACGCCGCCGGCATCCCCATGCGCGAAATCTGGATGGGCGACCGCCTCCGCACCGGCGACGCCGACGTCATGATCGAAGTCCACCATCCGCCCCGCGAAGGGCTGATGGCCCGCGACAACGCCAACAGCCTGCTGCTGGCCGTCGAATACGCCGGCCGCCGCATCCTCCTCCCGGGCGACCTCGAATCGCCCGGCATCGAACAGGTGATCGCCGACCCGCCGCTCGACTGCGACATTCTCCTCGCCCCCCATCACGGCAGCCCGCTGAGCGACCCGCCCGGCTTCGCCGCGTGGTGTACGCCCGAGTGGGTCGTCTTCAGCGGCGGCGACCGCGACCGAACAACGCTATCGCAGCATTCGTATCAAAGGGCCGGGGCCGTTGTGCGCCACACGGCCGCTAGCGGCGCGATCAGCTTCGAGCTCCAACGGCAAACCGCAACCAAGGCTGCGAGCTTCCGAGCGAACTAACTTGGGGTGCAGCAAAGCTTTGGCAAGCCATTTGCTTTTGAGACCCCGTCGCAACAACGCGGCAATCACGGTCTAGCGTTCGTGCGAGCAATTCCCTATCTTTACGGAGTCGGAATCTGTGGAGGGAACCAAAGCTAGGTAAGCCTGCCGTGCCAAAAAGGGCGCGCCGCCGTGTCGATAAAGCGCACGGGCCGCGTCTCGCAAGCGACAGATCCCCCAGCCATTTCCTGCCAGATTTCTGCAACCTTCCGCGTTTCGACTACCTCCGCTACATCTGCTCGCCAACCTCGATTCCAGTGATTTCAGCGCCACGCTAGAAACTCTCTGCTACACGATACGAAAGGAATCACCGCCGATGTCCACGGTCACCTCCAAGGGTTCCCACAAACGCGCCAAGCGCGAGGCAGTTGACCCCAACAGCACCGCGGTGGACGTTTCGGAAGCGATGACCAACGCGGCCCTGCTGAAAATGGTTTCCTCGTACATCCGCGCGCGGCGCCCTTTCAGAGAATTCGGCTTCAACTGGCCGATCGTCTCTTGGATCGGCATGGTGCATGTGATGGCCGTCGCCGCGCTCTTTTTCTTCAGCTGGCCCGCGTTCATCACCTGCGTCATCCTGGCGTTCATCACCGGCAGCTTCGGCGTCTGCATGGGCTACCACCGGTTGCTCACCCACAAAAGCTTTCAAACCTACCGCCCCGTCCGCTGGTTGCTCGCCTTCCTCGGCGGCCTCTCGGGCGAAGGTTCGGCCCTCACCTGGGTCGCCAATCACCGCAAGCATCACGCCTTCAGCGATCATGAAGGCGACCCCCACTCGCCGACCGACGGCGCTTGGTGGAGCCACGCCTTCTGGTTCATGCCGAACTTCGGCCGCCAGTGGCACGCGGAAATCCTCAACCGCTACGCTCCCGACATGATGAAGGACAAAGTGATGGTCTTCCTCCATCACTTCTTCCTCCCGTCCCACGCCATTTGCGCCGGCATCCTTTATGCCATGGGCTACTTCGGGCCGGAGAGTTGGGGCCTCGGCTCGAACTGGGCCGGCTGGTCGATGGTCTTCTGGGGCCTCGGCGTGCGGATGGTCTACGTCCTGCACGTCACCTGGTTCGTCAACTCGGCGACTCACCTGTGGGGCTACCGCAACTACGAAACGACCGACAACAGCCGCAACCTCTGGTGGGTCGGCATCCTCGCCTTCGGCGAAGGCTGGCACAACAACCACCACGCCTACCAACGCGTCGCCCGCCAGGGCCACCGCTGGTGGGAAGTCGACGTCACCTACTGGGCGATCTGGATGATGGAGAAGGTTGGTCTGGCGTGGGATGTCGTGCGGGTACGGGACATCCCGAAGGCTCGGGCCTGATCAACGAACCCCGCTCGTTGGAGCGGAAATCACGAGCTGAACCGGCGCAAGGGCGTTCCAACGAAGTTTGGAACGCCCTTGTGCTTCTTAGCTCTCTTTGCAGCGACAACTTGCTAAGCTGTTAGCGAACTGAGGCAAATGCGAGATGCCTGCACCGAACGAACGGGAGCGCGCTTACATAGTAGACTCCTTGCGCCGGCTTCGTGAGCATTTCAAAATCTGGCCGAGCTACGACGACAAAGAACTCCAATTGATCGGCTTCGCGATCTACGAGGGTTGTTATAAGGATGCCGCGTCGGGCCGTATAATTGCAGAGACGGCTCCCTTCGCACTTGGTCAGGAACTCGTTAGCCACTACGGATTCGAATGGGTCATCATTCAAAAACCCATAGAAATTGCTACTTATGCGATTACGCATCCGAGCATTGAAACGCCAATCGATGTTCTGACTCTTGAAGATGGCTCCTGGTACGAGGCGGACCCACGGGATGAAGAGCCGCCAGTACCCGGTGAACGCACCTATTATTCGATTGATCCGATACTCAAGGCTGCGAAACTGCGCCGACATTTCAATCGCTGACAAGGCATTGTAGTTGATTAACCGCCCAACACCCGCCTTGGCGTTATGTTTCTCGCGGCTGTATGTTAGTACGAATCTCCTCGAATCTGGGGAGCCAACTGATCTCATCCGCTTGATTGCTTGAACAGCTGATGGGCGCCGCGTACTACATCGTGCTGGATCGCAAGATTGCTGGGCTCGATCCCTTCGTCAACGGCAAAGCCATCGCTCGGGAAAGCGAGCGACTCGCCCAAGTGACGCAGAATCTCGGATTGCGCGACGTCAACGAATTCGTCAGCGCCGATCCCGACGAACTGATGTCAATTGCCGAGGAGCTCGGCGTCGAGTTACCCAACGCGCCGCCTCCCGAAGCGTGGTTCGCACCGAATGAGGGGTTGAATTGGATCTCGCGACTCGAGAGCCACCTCATCGACAATCCTCATGACGTTGGTGATGCGAGCGCAGTTCTTGAGGACTTGGCAGAGTACCGAAATTTGCTGCTTGCCGCGCAGGCGCACGCCGCTCGTTGGCATTTCGCCGTTGATTTCTAGACGCTATTTGACGATCCGCCGCTCCTGCCGGTAGCGCAGTTAGTTCACATGAAAATTCTCACTGCCAACGACTTTGTGCGTCAACCGCGCGGACCTCGCCGCTTTTACCTCTGGCTCGCGGATGCGCCCGTTCGCACCTCTTTTGGCAATTTTTCGATCGAAGCGATAATGCCCATGGGGGATACGAAGCCGCCAGATGCGCGCATGCTGGAGAACGCAAACTTCCTGGCCGATTACGTCCGCGTGCACAGTGAGGCGATTCTCGAATTGGTTTTTCAGCACTACAAAGAGTGTTCGCGCGACCCGGCTTGGCTAGAGATCTGCGACGTTCCTATTGGACTTCAGCGGCATGAAATTAAGCCGTACCTGATCGGCCTGTGCATCACGGTCGACCGAGAAAGTCCAGGTCTTGAGATATTGATTACGCCCCAGTGGGACGAAGAACATGCGATCTATCTTGAAGTAAAGCAGGGTCGACTACAGTTCAAGGACGACTCGGCCTAACAAGTCACTGCAGTTGACCCGCCGTCAACGCGACCGTTCGCTCCCTCCAATACCGTAGAGCAAGCAACGAATACGGGTTTGATCGTTAACGAGGCTTCGCCAGTGAGGCGCCCAACCGTGACAAAGCTCGCCCCGCTCGCCGTCGCCCTCTTCGGCTACGCCGCCTTCCTCGTCGGCATGGCCGTGACTTACGCCCGCCTCCCCGAGCGCGTGGCCTCCCACTTCAACGCCAGCGGCGTGGCCAACGGCTGGATGTCGCGCGACGGCTACGTCTGGTTCATGGTTGGCGTCGGCACCCTCGTCTCGTTCACAATGCTCGCCGCGTTCGGCAGCGTCCGCTATTTGCCGAGCGCGCTCGTCAACATCCCGCGTCGCGACTACTGGCTCGCCCCCGAGCGCCGCGACGAAACGGCCCGCACGCTCATGCGCTACGGGCTACTGATGGCGGGCCTCAACTCGCTGTTCTTCCTGGCCATCCATCTGATGATCGTCGCCGCCAACGAGTCGCAACCAGTGCGGCTGTCGAATGACGTCTGGTGGCTGCTGGTCGCTTTTCTGGCGACGACGGGGGCGCTAGTGTTCAAGCTCTACCGGCGGTTCGCCTGAACTCAAAAAAGTCGACTCCCACGTCCCGTCGGCAAGCAGAACGTCGACCGATGCGCCTTCGCCGCGATGGCACGGGTCTCGCCGCGTTCGCTGCTACTCTGCCAGCTTCCACCCAGCTTCGACTGGATCGAAGTCGGCCGGAAATCGCGTCCGCTCGTCATACATCGGCGGCGTTTGAAAGTAACAACTCTCCAGCGCACCATGATCCAATCGCGACAGGTCGGCCCCCTGAAAGCTGACGCCATCCACCTTCACCGCTTGGAACGAGGCCCCGCTGCAAAGAATCGCCGCGTCGGTCAGGTTCGCCCCGGCGAAGCTTGCCCCCTGAAACGACGAGCCGCCTCCCTGAAGCGTCGCGCCAGTCATATCGACGTCGACGAACGACGACATCTGAAACGAGGCTCGCCCGCTGCCCAGCTTGGCGCCGGCGAGATTCGAGCCGTCGAATCTCGCCCCCTGAAACGTCCCGTCGAGCGTCGCTCCGCTCAAATTGCAGTTGACCAGCGCGGCACTCTGAAACGACTGGTCGCCGCCGTTGATCGAGACCCCCTGCAAATTCACCCCGTCCAGCGTCAGGTAGGAAAACTTTTGCTGGAGGCCTTTCTTCCAAACCGACGGCGCCTTCCGCGACTGCACCTCCTCGCGACTCGCGTCAAAATCCGCCGCATACTTCGCATGCGTGATCCGCCGCTGAAGATCGCGCAGTTGCCGCGCTGAACGTTCCGACGAATGCCGCCAACCGAATGCCACGGCAATCAACAGCGTCAGCAGCAAGACCTCGCGAATGGTGAAGCGAAATCCGCGCGGTTGTTCGCTCTCGGGCATGGTCGTTCCCCGCCTCAGCTTACATGAGGCAAGACGCCTGCCTCCTCATCGCGCCAAGTATACCCGCTCTTCCATTGTGAAAGATCGAAATCGAGCCAAGTCCGCCCGCAAACGAGCGATCCAGCGACTCAAGCGAGACCGACCGCGTCGCGTCTTCGATCTTAGAAGAACGTTGTCTCCGGGTTCCTTCGATTGCTCGTGATGAAGGCATATGCTCGTAGTTGCATACAACTGCGGCCCCATCGAGTATGCTTTCCTAAACAATGAGGCAGATACGCAACATCGGTAGGAACGCCGGGGCACCTTCTCGCGACGCCGCTTTTCTTGCCAGACAGGGAGTTCTAGACATGCCGCGCATTACATTGCTTCTCATGGCTCTCGCCTGCACCTCGATGAGAGGAGCGCTCGGCCAACAACCGAACCAGCCGAGCGACCAGCCCGCCAACGAGGCCGCCATTCGGGCGACGGCGGCCTCCTATGTCGATGCGTTCAACAAGCACGATCCGCAAGCCGTCGCCGATCACTGGTCGCCCGATGCGGTCTATCTCAATCGCGATACGGGCGAAGAGGTCGTTGGCCGGGCCGCCATCGCCGAACAATTCGCCGCCCTGTTCGAAGAGCGTCCTGACCTGAAAATGGACGTCGCCATCACGTCCATTCAGTTCGTTTCGCCCAACGTCGCCATCGAACAAGGCACGGCAACGATTCTGTCGTCCAGCGGCGAGCCGGAGGAGACAGAATACTCCGCCGTCGACGTCAAGCGCGACGGCAAGTGGCTGCTCGACCGCGTGACGGACAATTCCAAACAAGCGGTTCCCAGCCATTACGAACAACTGAAGGCGCTGGAGTGGATGGTCGGCAGTTGGACCAACGAAACGGCCGACGCCGAAGTCGAACTCGAATGCAACTGGACGAAGAACAAGAACTATCTGACCAGAGCATTCAAAATCGCCGTCGCAGGCCAAGACGAAATCAGCGGCGTGCAAGTGATCGGCTGGGACCCAGCCGCCAAGGCGATCCGCTCCTGGACGTTCGATTCCAACGGAGCGTTCGCCGAGGGCGCCTGGGAATTGAAGGAGGGCCGCTGGTTCATCCTCAATCGAGGCGTTCTGCCCGACGGCCAATCGGCGACGATGGTCAATGTCATGAAGCAAGTCGATGAGAACTCGCTGACCTGGCAAACGATCGAGCGGACCGCCGGCGACGAACTGCTGCCGAACATCGACGAGATTGAGATCGTACGACGCTGAGTTTTCTCGCGTCTTCTCTAGAAACAAGCCATCAGACTTTTCACTCAGGCGCCATCATGAAACGGTTGTTGACTATCGTCTTAGCCTGCGCAATTCTAGCGTTGACCGCCCCGTCTGATATCTTCGCGCGCGGCGGCGGACGCGGGGGGGGTGGAGGCGGCGGCGGCCGTGGAGGGGGCGG
>JBGSMO010000258.1:0-5180 GCA_041740115.1 Pirellulales bacterium | reverse complement strand
CCGCACCGTGTTCCGCGTCAGCGCATCGCCGCGATCGGCCGCCAGCAGAGCGGATAATCCGAGCACCGCCGCTAACAGCACTGCGCCGCCGAGCGCGAACGCCCCATCGAGCGACCGGGTCGCACGCTCACGTTGAGCAAGCGCCACTGCCATTGGTCACCTCCCCGCCGCTGTGAGGAGGAAATGTTCGAAGTCGCGGACCTCGGCTTCGTCTTCGTAGAGTACGCCGCACTTGGCGAGGATCGCTTCGCGCACCGATTGCCGCCGCTTGGGTTTCGTACCGAGTTCCACCGCGAGGTCGACATACGCCTTGCCGGAATCGACGCTCACCTCCAGCATTCCCATTTTCGCGTAGAGGGCGTGGGTGATCCGGCTACGCATCAGTTCGCCCGGCCAGGTGACGATCGGCGTGCCAACGGCGAGAGCTTCGTAGCTCGTGTTGCCGCCGCCGAACTGCGGGGGGTCGAGCATCACGTCGGCCATCGCGAGGAGTTGCAGGAAATCGTCGTTCGGAAGGGCCGGCAGAAACTTGATGCGATCCGTCACGTCGGACATCGAACGACTGAATCGCTCACGCAGCAGCCGCGTCCAGTTGGCGGTGCGCCCTTCGATCAACGCGAGCTCGCCGCGCGGATCGCGACGGAGGATCTCGCCGAGGTGCTCGTCGAACGCCGGGTGGAACTTGAACAACGTCTGCGGACAGATGTAGAGGTTTGCATCGGGCGAGAGTCCCAGGTCGGCGCGGCTCTTCGGCGGGGTCGCCAGTTGCGGACGGTGGTAGTAAGTCGCGAGGTTCGGGAGCCGCACGAGCCGTTCCGTATAGTGACCGTCGCCAGCGGAAGTCTCCAGATGTTTTCCCGAAAGGAAGTAGTCCATCGTCGGGCTGCCTGTCGTCACCGGGTGCCCCCAGGTGACGGCCTGCACCGGGGCCATCCGCGAGAACGCCAGAGTGTAGGTGAGGGCGTCCATCCCGACGTCGGCGAAGAAGAGAAGATCGAGTTCTTCCGCCGCGATCAGCTGGCGCGCGGTAGCCACGTCGCGAGGAATCTCGACGTAGTTGTCGGCCGCGCGTCGGAAGCGCTCCGCCAGCAGGTCTTGATGCCGGCCGATGGAGAGGACGACGACTTCGAACTTGTCACGATCGAGCCGTTCGAGTCGACCGATGTTGAGCCGGCCGATCGTGTGATCCCGGAAGTAGGCCGAGACGAAGCCAACTCGCAGACTGGCGCGTTTCTTGTCGACTTTGCGTCCCTGCGTGAGATCGACTCCTTGGTAGATCTGGCCGAGGTTCGCATGGAGGTCGCGATCGTTCTCGCCCTGGTAGGCCGCAAAGAAGTTCGTGGGGACAAGCGTCGCCGCCGTGTCGATCTTGACGCCGGCCGCGACGATTTTCTGAACCCCGTCGAGCAGCCGTTGCCGCCGTTGCTGCACGTCTTCGACAGAGTCGTAGATCACCGGGAGCGCGGTCGCAATCAGCACATGGTTGACGGGGGCGGGCTGAACGCGCTGGGCCTCTTCGAGTCGCTGGCGGCCCTCGTCGATCCGGCCCTGGGCCACGAGGACGTAGCCGAGGTTTTGCAGCGCCGGGCCGTAGGTCGGTTCCGCTTCGGCCGCTTGTCGGTAGCACTCCAGGGCTTGCTCCTGCTGTCCCGCATCCTGGAGGGCGTTGCCGAGATGGTTCCAGGCCTCCGCCGAACGGGGCCGGGCCATCGTCGCTCGCTGAAAAAGTTCGACCGCCTCCGCAATCCGTCGTTCGCGCTGCAGGCGGAGGGCCTGATCGAGCAATGTTCGGAACTGTGGGGCGCTCAAGGAAGCGTTGGCGCCGCCGAAGGCGTGAGGCTCCGTCACTGGTTGTCGGGTCGAACTCAATCCGCCGACGCCGCGAGTGGTGACCGCCGCCGTCGCGACGAGCCGTTCGACTTGATCTGGTCGCGGCACGAGCCAAATGTCCTGAGATCCGTCTTGATCGGGCCGTGGGCCGCAGAGCGATGCGCAGCGGGTGTTCTCCAAGACCTGAACGTCGAAGATTTCCTCGACGCCCGTTTCAAACTCGAGCGACGCCACCGGTTGGCCGGTGCGGAGGTCGACAACGCCGACGCCGCACTTGAGTTCATGGCGATGCTCCGCGATCGGGACGCCGCCGAAGACGGCCGTCTCGCGGATTCTTGAAAGCCCCACGAACGCGAACGGTCCGCAGAAGCTCAAGCCCCGCGTGTAGCCGGGCATCCCCGCGACGGCGTCGCGTCGACCGCTTTTCGGGTCGACGACTTCGAGCGTGCCAAAGCCGGAGTTGAGGACCCAGAGTCGCTCGCCGTACCAGCGGGGCGAGTGAGGCATCGCCAGGCCGTGCGTCACCGGTTGTCCGCTCGCGACGTCCATGATGACGCCGCTGGTCGACTTCATGGGACGCCAGCCGGCGGCCGTGTCGGTTTGCGACATCATCGAGACGAACCGCGGTCGGCCGCGGTCGAGCGCCAGCCCGTTCATGTGGCAGCGATCTTCGCCAGCGAGGTCCGTGATGAAAGGAGGACGCCAGCGCGGAACGAAGCTGAACTCTTCGTGGAGGGTCGCGAGACAGGAGAACAATGTGTTGACGACCCAGAGTTCGTCGTCGCGGTCGCCGCCCCAGGCCATCTCGTGGCAATGGATGCCGCCGGTGACATGGGCCGAGCGGGCGAGGTAGCAAGAGTCATACCGGTCCGCCGGTTCGATGTTGGGAGCGAGTTGCGAGTTGTTCTGCAGGAACCAGATCTGTCCCTTCGCGCCGACGGCGACCTGACGCGGGGAGACGGCCACCCCCATCGCCTGATCGAAGTTGTGGAACGAGAAATGGATCTTGTCGTCGGCGAGACCGATCGAAAGGAGCTTGCCGGCCTGGTAGGTGGAGACCAGCAGCGAGCAACGAGCCTCGCGGAGGACGTCGACGAACGACGGCGAGTGCCGAAAGCGGACTTCGCGCCAACGGTCGGGAGTCTCAGCCGGGTCGTCAGATGGTGTTTGAGAAATCGACATGTGGGTTGATTGTGAGTTCTGTTCTGTCCGGAGTCGCAATCGATTTTAGGTGACAATGCCGCCATTCAGCGAGAGCAGTGGATATCGTTGCAACGTAGCAGAGTAGGGAGCCGATTTCTGCAGGCAGCGACGAGATTTTTCGGGCTTGAAGAGAAGGTTTCACGCAGAGGCGCGGAGGTCGCACAGACGAAGAACAACGCCTATAATCGCTTTCATGGGTTAGATCGCGAAGATCTCGTAAGGAGTGGTAGAGATGCTGCCCTCCTCTAAAACGCCTGAGGGCGATCGCGGGCGATGTCCCGTTTGCATGGCGATCGTCCGCATCGAACCGTCATCGCCCACGCGCGACGCTCCGTGCCCTGTTGCGGGAGTCTGATTTGGTTTTGCAGGCGACGAAAGAAGAAGCTCGCTCTCTCGAGCCAAATGCCGGCAACGCGACGCATCGCGTTTAACCCCCGCCCATTAGCTCTCGTTGGGGCATTCACGCGGTGCTCGATCACGCATGTTCGTCTTCAGATGCTGGTCAAATGGGCGGGGCTGGCCGTCATGTTGACCGGGTCGACGCTGGTGCTCTTGGCGTCGGTGGCGTCGCTGACTCCAGAAAACGAGACGCTCTGCAACGTGTTGGTCTTCTCGGGGATCGCTGCGCTGCTGGGGTCGATTGGCGTGTTCTTTTGGCTCGATTGGTCGGCCAGAAGGAAGCGCGCTGATTCAACGCCTTCAGTGTTGTGATGTGGGCGGGCGGGAGGCGACTAGTGACTCTTCAGCCTGCTGCGCGGGGGGCGTCGGGAGCGAGCGCGAGGGTCGGCGCGCTGGGGGCAAGCCGAGCATCGGACGGAGCTTCGCTCGGCGTCGGTTCCGCACTTCGTTGGGCCAGGAGCTCGGGGTCGATTCCCTGGCGTTTCACGGAGATCGCCCCTTCGCGGCGCTCGCCGCTGGCGGCCCACTTCTCAGCTTCGTCGCAGAGACTGTTGAGAAGCGTCTCGACGCCGAGGCGACGTTCTTCTAGTTCGGGGCGGGAGAGCCCTGGGGGGATGTAGATCTCGGGGCCGACGACGGCGCGAGCCCGGGAGCCGGGGCGGGGGATGGCGAAACGGTCCCAACTGTTCGCGCGCCAGGGGCGGTCGAGGCCCATGCCGAAGGGGACGATCGGCAGGCCGAGCTTTGAGGCAAGATAGACGGGGCCTTGGGCGAGTTGGCGGCGAGGGCCGCGCGGACCGTCGGGGGTGATCGTCAGGTGCATGTGCTGGCCGCGGCGAGCGAGTTCGAGCAGCGCTTCCGTGGCGCCGCCGTAGGTCGAGCCGCGGACGCACTCGAAGCCCATGTGGTGGGCGAGACGAAAGAGGATGTCGGCGTCCTTGTGTTTGCTCAGCAGCATCGTCAGGTTGCAGTGGCCGCGCATGTAGAGGGGGATGAGGATGTACTCATGCCAAAAGACGTAGATGCGCTGGCCGCCGACGCCGTGGATGGGGTCGACGCTGGGGTCGTAGAAGAGGGCCTGGTATTCGAGCGTGCTCATCCAGGCGCGGAGGCCGCCGGCGGCGACGAGGCTGGCGGCGCGCATCCAGAGAGGGGTGCGGTCGAGAGGTTTGTTGGCGAGGGTGGGGTCCATCCTTGGAGCCGATCTTTGTTTGATGCTGTTTGCTGGTTGCGGGATGCTCGTCATTCTGAGCGGAGCGAAGAATCTGGAATCTCTTTTGGTTCGCTAGATCCTTCGCTGCGCTCAGGATGACGTCCTTTTTCTATTCGGGCCAGTCACCGGTGAAGACTTCAGTGGCGGGACCGGTCATGAAGACGTGGCTGGTCTGCTCGTCCCATTCTAGTTGCAGGTCGCCGCCCAAGAGCTTCGAGGTGATGCGGCGTTCGGTGCGGCCGGTGAGGACGCCGGCGACGCAGACGGCGCAGGCGCCCGTGCCGCAGGCGAGGGTTTCGCCGGAGCCGCGTTCCCAGGTGCGCTGGCGGACCGTTTCGCGATTGAGGACTTCGATGAACTCGACGTTGGTCCGCTTGGGGAAGCGGGGATCGGTTTCAATCTGCGGGCCGACGCCGAGGACGAGCTCGTCGGTCGCGCTCTCGACGTAGGTGACGCAGTGGGGGTTGCCCATCGAAACGCAGGTGACGGCGAGCGTACGGCCCGCGATCTCGAACGGCGCGTCGACCGGCGGGTC
>JBGSMO010000256.1:0-9719 GCA_041740115.1 Pirellulales bacterium | reverse complement strand
CGCCGGGGTGCGGCTTGGCGGAAAGCCCGGCGACGCCCCCGTCGCGCCAAGCCCGTTTCCAACGCTTGACGCTGCTCAAATTCACGCCGAAGCGGTCGGCCACCGTGCGAAGAGACTCCCCTGCCTGGAAGCTCTCCGCAGCGCGACGACGGCGAGCTTCCAGCTCCGTCGCACTGCCTGGAGGTCTCATGAAGACTCTTACGATGCTAGCGATACCAGGGGTTCGTTAGCGGCGCAAAGATCAATAGAGCATGAGCGCCAAGCAGCGATCGCGAGAACTTCCTCAAGCACAGTTTCGGCGCCCTTGGCAGCCGATGCGCGGATGTTTCCTACGTGGCAGATGAAGTACGTCAGCTGCGACGACTTTCGTTCCATGGAGATCGGCGACCTGTTGTGCAGCGTCGTCTCTTCGATGAAGCAAAACTTCTTCATTGATCGCCGAGCATTGGCGCCGACAGTCGAGCTTCTGAACCTGTTACGCCGGCGCAGTTACTGCTTAGCGTGAAGCTCGCCAAGCCGTCAGGAATCTATTCTCTTCAGCCGCTCCGCTGCTTCCGTTTCTCCGTAGCGCTCGACAAGCTCGGCAATCTTTCGCAACGTTCGCTCGTCATAAGGGGACTCGCCGCTTGAAGTGAGCGCGTGTTCCGCGAACCGGATGACTATCGCGTCCGCAAGGTTGCTGCACTGAATTGTTTTCCCCTGCAGTTCGGCAGGGAACGTATGGCGGGGCACGTTGCTGCGGTGGTCCACTCCGTTGCCTCCGTTCGGAGGTAGCCCGGCATTCGTCTTAAGCGGTTCTCTTGGGTCCATCATTCTGCGCGCCTCGTAGGGCGCGACGGTGCGAGTAAGTGGGTCGCGGTTGCCGCAACAGACTGCTCCAACTCGGCGATTGCTCCCGCGACGAAGGTCAGAGGATACTGCTAAATCGCGCCGTCGACCTATACGCACTGCCACAGGGTAACTGTTTTTCAATGCGCGTTCGCAACGGTGACGACGGCGGGAGCGTTGCGGAGTCCGGTCCGCCAACTTTGGGCGCTAGCCCGCGGCGGCGAGTAGCTTCACGACGCGGGCGAGGCGTCGACCTTATCAGTTGCTGGCAATCAGCCTCGGACGCCACATACGCTTACGGCATTCTTTCCGTGGCATTTTGGGCAAAGGCCGCTGCAGTGGCACTTGGAGCAAGCTCGCCGCGGATCAGTCTCGTGGGCGGCAACCGAAGTGCTGAAAGAACCGACTCCGCTACAAACCTGGCAACGTCCTGAGCCTCCGCATAGCGGGCACGCGTCTTGCGCCAAAACAATCTCCCTGAATACCTGGAAAAGGTGTCGTCAGAAAGGCTGGCGGCAGATTCTACAGTAGTGAACCAACGACCTTATTCTCACTACCTACCGAAGACAAAGATATAGCACTACTGGTTATTTGGCGAGATTGCTGAGCTTCTCTGATGACGAGAACTGACATCCGCAAAAAACGGTCGCACAGAATCGCCCGTGACGCGCTGCGAGCGGGTGGCCTCCTGAGTTCAATCGCCGAGCGCGGCATTCGCAAACCGCCGCCCAAGCTCAGTCGCTCTGAATCGTAGAACATCAATGCGGGCAGAATTACCAGCCGATGGCGGCTCCGCTTCAATTAAGCCGGCCTGTTGGAGCTCGTTGGCGGCGGTACTGACGGCGGTCATGTCGTCGGGACGATCGTCGCCGTCGATGATATCGGTGATCGGCACCCAGTTGGCGTCGGGCTGAGCAGTTGGGGCGATTTCCTTGAGAGTGACGAAGGCGTGCCGGCCGAGTTGATCGATGGCCTGAGACAGGCGGTGACGTTCCTCTGCAGTGAATCTGTCCTTCGACGCCAGAAGAGCCTTGTGAAGTGCAGCGCGATTCCTGTAAGTTTCCGCGTCCCTAGTCAATCCGTTGGGGAGTTGTTGTCGTTGGCGACAATATACCACGGCGTCGCCTGCGCGCGGTGGCTCCCCTGAATTGATCGCTAGGCATAGAATATAGGCACACTATCGGGTGACCGCAGCGTGTTGCAACGCGCAGCGGCAAGCGACGCGCGGCGACTCGGCCTTACCATCCTTCGGCCGGTCGCCGCGCGTCGGTCCGGATAAAAGGATGGATTCTGTATGTTAGGCCTTGCCAATGTTCCCGAGACCGTTCGTCCGTTGCTTGACGAGATGTTGGTCGTAGCTGATCGCCTCGACTGGTTTGCGACATTCCGCCACACGGTGAAAGAGAAGCCAGGCGAGATTGTGAGTGACAAGCTCGAAGGCAATGACGCGTCAGTGATGGCGACCTACGACATGCTGATCGAGCAGGGAGCCAAAGCTGATGAAGCACTCGCATCGCTTGCCCGACATTTTGGCACGATCGAGAAAAGTTCCCCTCGCGACATGCCGCCATATTTTGATTGGCTGATCGACCACTCGCACGCATTGATTAATGAGAGCACCTTGGCTACTCAACAGCTGCCGATGGCCTCGACAATCAAACTGTTGAAAATGTCGAGACGCTTACGGCAACTCGCAAGCGACCCGCTGCAAGAACGCTCCGTCTGACTTTAAAGAGGAGCGAAGCAATCAGTTATCAGATCTTATGAATTCGCGCGAAGAAGGGCCGCGGCCAATTCCGTATTCACAATCGTTTGCATTTACGCATCGAACTGGGTTGCTGTACGCCGCGCATTCGTCGCACTTCGCCTTCACGAAGCATCTAGGTTCCAACAAAGACGAAAGCGCATGTGACGAATTTCACGACGTTGATGCCGAAAATGAAGACGCCGCTCCACGTTCGCAACCTGCACATTGGGACCCGCGTAAGGAGGCGCGGGACGCGTGGCTTTACAGCCAACTTATACAAGGCGTCATTTATAAAACGGTTAAATCACAACTGAGGGAACTTTGCGTCGCAAATGACTGGGACTACATAGATTCGGATAGTGGAATCAAGAGAGCGGCATCTGGCTACGCAGAATTGCGAGATCTTTCGCCACTGCCGAAGCGACGACATGGGCGACCAAGTCGCCAGAGCTAAACTGAGAAAACTGCGCGCAGTTTCCGTTGGTCAAGAGTGCGATCCTGCTCAATTTTTCGGTAGACATGCTTGGCATACCCTGAAGACATCGCCGTAACGCACGGCATCGTCCTCAATCTAAGGGTATCGCCATGAGCACAGCAGAACTCACCCGAGGCGCACCGGCGCGTCTCCTTCTTACCATCCGTCAGGTCGCCGAGGCCACCGGCTTCTGCGAGAAGACGATCTGGGCCAACACCGCCCCCCGCGGCCGGCTCGCCTGCGTCCGCGTGGGTCGATCGGTCCGATACTCGTCGCCCGCCGTCGAGCGTTGGCTGGCGACTCAAACGGTCGAAGGCGAAGCAGCCACCGCCGCCGCGCAGCCCGCCGTGGACGCCTAAGCGACACTGGCTAAATAGCGACTTGCTCCAGTTACGTCGCGCATCTCCGCGCGTTAACTCACCGCATTCTCTACAAGGAATTTAGAATGAGCGTACGCACCATCCCCTAAGAAACGCAATTGACGCCAACTCGCCCCACCGCGCCGTGGGCTTTCAAGCGGCGTGAAGTGTCCTGCGATCCGGCCCGCCAAGTTGTTCAAGCTGTACGAGCCAGATCGCAAAACTCAGGAGATCGAAATGTTAGCCTCGAAGTCCTCATGCCGCAACGCATCGCGTCGGCATCATTCCAAGCCGCGATCGATAAAAGCGATCTACGACTCGCAGCGACCATCTGGCGTTAGTCGCGACGACTGGGCCAGCGTGTTCGACGCATTCCTCGTCGAGTGGGCTCGCAGCCTCAATACCGACGCCGTGCCGCGTCTCGTCCGCCCCCAAGCGAATGACCGTGAGGAGCCCGAAGACGGAACATCACGAAGGGCAGGGGATTCGCATCATTCCGATCTTCCCTGAACTCCAGCCTTACCTCGACGACGTCTGGGAAATCGCCGAGGAAGTCGTGTCATCGCTCGATCCCAAGGAGCAGGCGAAGGCTCACGTGATCACCCGCTACCGAGATCCAAATGCGAACTTGCGGACGCAGTTCGAACGGATCATCGCCCGCGCGGGGCTGAAGCCATGGCCGAAGTTGTTCCAGAATCTCCGCGCTACCAGAGCAACGGAGCTAGCGGCGGAGTACCCGTCGCATGTCGCCGCGGACTGGATGGGGCACTCTGCGATGGTGGCTCAAAAGCACTATTGGCGGACCACCGACGCTGACTTCGAGAAGGCCACGGCGCCAGAAGCGCTGCATAATCCGGTGCAGTCAGCGGCCGTATCAGGCGGAATGGACGAGTCCCAGAACGAACCTGTGGCCGCTTTTTGCGGGAACCCCGAAGAATTCGGGGCAAAAGAGTACGCCCGGAGGGATTCGAACCCCCAACCCCCAGGTTCGAAGCCTGGTGCTCTATCCAGTTGAGCTACGGACGCGCGGCGGTCGCGTCCTCTTCATCATACACGGCGTCGAATCGTCCTGAAAGCGGCCCGAGAAGGGATGCTGGATAGACGCCGCAAATACACGCCTTCGCCAGCATCTAGCATCTAGCAACCAGCAACGCGTCGCCGCCGCTCCCTCACGCCAGCCGCCCCAACAGCGCCAGCAGCCCCATAAACACCGCCATAAACGCCACGACCCACGCCCCAAACCGCACGGCGTGATGCATGATCGGGCGCATCAACTCATGCCGCGTCGCCGCGCAAACGAGACTCACGCTCACAATCAACGGCAGGGCGTACCAGAGCGTCACTGTCGTCATCTTCACTCCCATCAAGCCGCGACCGGCGGTCGCGCAACTCGCCAAGACTCTTACTTCAACCGCTCAACCGTCACCCGCCCCCACCATCTTCTTTTCGCTTCGGCAACAACACGAGCGGCCCCGCATAGGCGTCGCAAATCACTAGCACGTTCAGCAGCCCCGCGATCACGGTGTAGACCGTCCCGATTTCAAACCTCGGGTGCATCGCCACCGTCCACTTGGCCAACTCGTTCGGCTGCTTGGAAGCGTGCCCCGAATCATCCTTCCATGGCTGCGGCGTATCGAGCGGCGGCGCCATGAAGCCGTCAAACAGCGGCTTCCGATCTTGGCTCACCAACCGTCGCTGCACGAGCGCCGGCATCGCCGGCAGCCCGACGCCGAGCTGACAGTAATACTGCCACCGCCAAGGTTCCTGTCCCGGCAGCGAGGCGTAGACGACCTTTCCTTCGCCCAGCAACATGCCGAACACGAAGGTGCCGAAGACGCAGACGAAGAACAGAATTCCCTTGCCAGTCCGCCCCTGATAGACATGTCCCATCCCCGGCATCAGCCACGCCAACAGCGCAGCGATCCACGGCTCTTTCAAGTCGATCTCAATCGGCTGATCGCTGTCAGCCACATCGTAACCAGCGGGAAGAACGGCTTTCGCCATGGAAGTTCAGCGCTCGCAAGGAAGAATCGAAGGGTGGAACCGCCCGTCCGGCAAGCGCCGACCAGCGTTCGAACATTCTACGGGGAATGGCGAAATCGTGTCACCCCGAAGCGGTCGCGCCCGGCACGAACCCTGACACCCGAGCGTACGAACCCTGTCACCCCGAGGGGTCCGCTCAGCCCTCACGCCCAGAGCCCAAAGCTCGCCAGACTGAGCGCCACCCCAGTCATTCGCCGCGGCAACCCAGATCTTGCCGCCAGAATTCGCCCGGTTTACGGCGTCGCCGCCGGAACCGTCAGCACCGCCGGCTGCGCCTTCGGCGGCTCGTCGGCGGTTTTGGTCGCGACCCGCACCGCCGCCTTCTTCTTTTTCGCAGCCTTCACCGGGCCGGCGGCCACCGGCGTCTTTTCAACGATCTTGGCCGCCACGCGAACTTCCGGCTCGGCGTTCCCTTCGTTTACCGCTACCGAAATCGGCGACTGCTCCACCTCGAGCGAGGCCAGCCGCACGCGGCCGTCCGCCTCTTCGCCGCTTGGCGCCGAGGCCATTACCAGCGCAATCGCCGAGCTCGCCTGCTTCCGGCTTGCTTCGTTCGATCGGACGTTTCCTTCAAGCTCGATATGCACGAACGAACCGCCGAGGCTCCGCGACTGGCGACCCTGTTCATTCTTCGCCGCCGCCAGCGAACGGAACGCCACGCCCGGCACGTCGCCGTTCACTTGCTTGTTCTCGTCGTTGTCGGCCGGCAGTTGATTGAAGACGTAGCTCGGCATGCCGCGCTCATCCATCGCCGAGTCGAGCGCCGCAATCTCCGGCGCGATTGCTCCCTCGCCGTTCGACGCGACCACTTGCGTCCCGTTGGGGAACGGATGCTTCTGTCCGTCGAAGCCATGGATCTGCCACGCCGTCACTTGCGCGAGCGGGCCGACCCACGCGGTATGCACCTGATGAAAGATGCTGTCCACCAAGTCCGGCACGTCGGCTTTGTCGCGATGCGCCCCCGACAGCAAGAAGCCGCGCGCTTCGCACTCCGCAAAAATCTGACCGCCGATCTCCGGCGTGTGGAGGTCGGCAAACGGATGCGGCACTTCGACGATCGCGTCGACCTTGCTCTGCGGATTGAAAATGTACGAACCCCAGCCGCGGATCACCTTCACCGCGTCGAGGTCTTCGCGCAGCACATAGTATTCGTGCTTCGTATCCGTGTCGGTGAACTCGATCACCTCGTAGCCGAGCTCCGCCGCCTTGCGGGCCGCCACCTTCACGTCGCCCCAGGCCATCGTCGCCGCCAAGTGGCGGAACGCATGAAGCACCGGGGTCGGATCGACGTAGGGGCGATCGTCGCGGACCGGCGAGCCGAGGACGTATTTCTTGCTGGAAAGCTGATCGACCAATTCGCAGAAGCGGCCGTTCTCTTGGACCATTGGCTCGGCCTGCGCCGGCGAAGCCAGCGAGCCCAGCGCAATGATCGCCAATAACGACAGTGCGGCCATACCCTTGCTCATTGGAGCGCCCTTTCCTTCTTCCATGAATTCGGAGGCGCGACAGCGGCCAGGCGTCATGCGCGGCGGTGCTGCCGACGATACAGCTAACTCGTTGCTTGCAGAGAGGGAACGGGAGCCCCTCGCTCCAAACGCGACCCGCACGGCGGGCCGAAGTTTAGGGTAGTCGTCTCCGCGATCCACGGCCGACGCAAAGTCACGCGAGGTCGACCGATCGGCCCCGGCGGCACGCGGCTGGGCGACCGTCGCCCGCGCAGAACCGCCGAAACACGGAAATCGTCCGCCGCCCGCAGCCTCTTGCGCAACAGCCCAAGCGACCAACGGCGAACCGTAGCTGCGGCGGTGATTATCAGCAATGCCGCCAAGCGAGCAATACCGATTTCGTTCACCGCCAGGGCTACCTTAACCAGCAGTAACCCCCGATTGCAAGAAAAAACCGGGCGCTAGCGTCGATTCCGCGCATTCCCGCAGCCTGTCGAAAGACCCCCGCAATGGCCCG
The DNA here is from genome assembly GCA_041740115.1 of Pirellulales bacterium. Classification (GTDB taxonomy): domain Bacteria; phylum Planctomycetota; class Planctomycetia; order Pirellulales; family Lacipirellulaceae; genus Lacipirellula. The sequence continues at coordinate 2,305 of JBGSMO010000256.1, read as the reverse complement.
GAACCTTCTCGAAGCACGCTTCGCGTCGCAGCGCCGAAACAGCGTTGCCTCCTCAAGCAGATGAAAGAAAAGTCGTTCCTAGCAATGGGCGGTTTCAGGCACTGCCATCGCTGCTAGTACCTACGCAACGATCAATAAACTGGATCGTTGAAGACAGTCCCTCCAGCGAGCCGGGGGGTTCATCCCCTCGGGCGCCTCCTCACGCCAATCAACCGCGCCGCGCAAACCAGCGCTCAGCGTCGATCAATACGGCGCAACGCCGATTGACGACAAGCGATCACCGCAAGATCCCGGCACATTTCGCCCCCAAGCCATTAGGCACGGAGATTGCCTATTCCGCCTCTCCAACCTTAAAAACATCAGCCTGCCGCTTCCGGAGAGTACGACTTGAGGCCTCGCCGATCCCCCCGCCCCGCGTTCACGCTCGTTGAGCTCCTGGTCGTCATCGCCATCATCGGCGTTCTCGTCGCGCTGCTGCTGCCGGCCGTCCAAGCCGCCCGCGAGGCGGCGCGGCGGATGCAATGCAGCAACAACTTCAAGCAGTTGGGGCTCGCGTCTCACAACTACGCGACGGCCTTCAAGTGCTTCCCGCCATCGGCCACCGACGCCGTCGGCACGCGCCGCGGCTACCTGAGCTACATCCTGCCGTACGTCGAGCAATCGACGATCGCTCAGATCTACCGCACCGACCTCGACTGGTTCGCTCCCGAGAACCAGCCGGCGATCACCACGCCCCTCGACTTCGTCGTCTGCCCCTCGGCCCCTGGGCCGCGCACGTCGGAAGGAACGACCGACGGCGTCGCCTGGAAGGGAGCCTGTACCGATTTCGGCGTCCTTCAAGGGCTCGACAGCTCAACGCTCACCATGGGCATTCCCGCCGACTATCCCAAGCAAGGCCTCACGCGCGACCGCGAAACCACGCCGCTGGAGATGTGTACCGACGGCCTTAGCAACACGATCCTCATGGCTGAAGACGCCGCCCGGCCGCAAAAGTGGCTCGCCGGCGGCATCCAAGACGGCAATCTCACCAACCCCGAGTGGGGCACCTGGGGCGGCCGACAGTTCAAGATCCAACCCCGCGGCCACACCTACGACGGCCTGAATTACCCCGGTCCTTGCGCCATCAACTGCTCGAACGACCGCGGCGTCTACTCGTTCCATGCTGGACAGGCCCTCGTCTGTATGGGCGACGGCTCCGTCCGTCCGGTTAACGAGAACCTCGACATCTTCGTCTTCTACTACCTCTGCACCATCGCCGGCGACGAAGTGATCTCGCCGAACGAATACTAACGTCATTCTGAGCGAAGCGAAGAATCTGCCCGCTCGCTTGACGCTAGATCCTTCGCGTCACTCAGGATGACAGCCGTACGCCTCGAAGAATGAGTGCCGACTTGAAAATTCCATTCCATCAAGCGATGCTCCTGCTGCTCGCGGCGGCATTAGGAGGCTGCGGCCAGTCGCCTCGCGAAACCGCGACCGTCTTCCCGGTGGAAGGCCGATTCACGGTCAACGGCAAGCCTGCCAGCGGCGCACTCGTCAGCTTTGTCCCCCAAACGTCCCCCAGCGACGGTCGTCGGGCCATCCCGTCGCAGGCCCGCGCCGACGACAACGGAGCCTTCAAGCTCACGACGTTCCATACCGCCGACGGCGCCCCCGCAGGCGATTACAAAGTCACCCTCTATTGGCCGGCGCCGAATCCAGCGGCGGCGCCTGACAGCGACGACGACGATGCAGTCCTGGGTCCCGACCAGCTACGCGGCCGATTCGACTCAGTCGATCAGTCGAACCTGCGGGCGCATGTGCCAGCCAAACCAACCATCTTCGCCGCGGTTGATCTTGCTGCTGCAAACGTTAGCAATGCTGCAGAGTTTCAACTTCCCGAAGACGGGAACGCTGAATAGCTCACTTATTCGCCGCGCTGCCGCGTGCAGACTCGCTCAAATACGGAATGCAAATCGGACTCCCCGTCCGCGGATCGCAAATAATATCCGCCGCAATGCCAAAGACTTCCAACAGCGTCTCCGGCGTCATCACCTCCGCTGGCGACCCCGCCGCCACGACGCCGCCGTTCTTCACGGCGATCATGTGATCGGCATACCGCGCCGCCAGATTCAAGTCGTGCAGCACCAGCACTACCGTCTTGCCCGCGTCGCGATTGAGCTCAGCCAGCAGTTCCATCGCCTCCAGCTGATGGCAGGCGTCGAGATGGCTCGTCGGTTCGTCCAGCAGCAGCGTATGCGCTCCCTGAGCGAGCGTCATGGCAATCCACGCTCGTTGCTGCTGCCCGCCCGATAGGGAGTTCACC
>JBGSMO010000249.1:0-10552 GCA_041740115.1 Pirellulales bacterium | reverse complement strand
GCTTGCCGGCGCGGGCGGTACGCTCGACGCGGGCGCCTTCGACGCGGCGGCGGAACGCGGCGACGCCGGGCGATAGCGAGATTGGCTTGCGGGGGCAAGGAAGCCGCTCGAACGCGGTGATCTTCGCCCCGACGATCGGCTCGACGCCGCGGCGCATCGTTTCAACTTCGGGGAGCTCGGGCATGAAAGACTTACCACCAAGACACGAAGAGCGCGAAGAAGCACTAAGAAATGCAGGAGAGAAAGAATAGACGGACCCGCCGATGAACGCGAATAAACGCAGATAAGAATAAGGCGTTTGGAAACGGTATCCAAACTGACGCCGGCCTATCCGCGTTCATTTGCGGTTTCATCCTACCCTTGCATTGCGTCTTTGTGCCCTTAGTGTCTTGGCGGTTGCATTCTCCTGGGCCGCTCCGGCCGGTCGTTGACCGGCGGCTGCGCATAAAAAAACCGCCGCGGGGAGGACGGGCCTCTCCGCGGCGGGCGTTTAGCTAACAGTTGTCACGCCCGGGCGTGAAATTCATCCCAATAGTTACTACTGGTTGATGACTTCGCCGCCGTTGCGGGTGACCTGCCACAAGTAGACGTTGCGGTCGACGTTGGCGTTGATCGCCGAGCCGTGACCGTCGCCGAAGCCGTGGAGGACGATGTCGCCCGAATGGGCGCTCGAGGGACCGAAGACGCGTGGGGAACTGGGGTGGTGGGCATAGGGCTTGGCGTAGAAGTAAGCCTTCTTCCCGTTGATGTCCTCAGCTCCAGGCGCCGCTTCGGTCGCCGTATCGCCGCCAGCTCGCTTGACGTTCTGGCCGACGTTCAGAGCGATTTGCCCCGGGTCAGTGCCGCCATCCTTGCCAAAACGCAAAGCCAAAGTTTGGCCGTTCGTCGTGGCGGTCGTGCCAATGGCGTTAACCTTTTTGACGACGCCCGGCCAGCCTGGGTCAGTCGCGACAACGTAGGAAGCCAGACCGCTGATCCAGCTACTAAAGTTCTCGTCGCGAGATTCGGTGAACATAATGGTGTTCGACGTTCCGTCGCGCGAGAGACCGGCGTGGGTCGCTCCCCGAATCTTCGTATAAAGGGAATTGTCGGCGACAGCCGTACGATTCCAGAACGGAATGGCGCCGTTACCGCAAAGCTGCTTGCGGGCGGCCGCGCTCGTTTGGCAATCGTACAAACTGCCGGTTGCGCCGCCGGTATCCCTAGCGCCAACGCCGCCTTCACTGTTGTAATGCGTGGAGACGACAGCGACATAGTTGCCGACGGCAGCGGCGTTTGCGCCGACTTTCAGAATCTTCGACGTATCAGCGCCCGGGAAGCTGGGGCACTTGAATGCCTCAACTTGAATCGTGTGGGCAAACTTGTTAGGCGCGGTAGCGGCGGCGGCCGGATTCACGTCGATGGCCGGACTGAATGGCCCCGCCAGGAACTTGGATTGAACGCTGCTGACGACCGCATCGCGAAGTTGGTTATAGAGGGGCTGTTGCTCAGCGTAAGGAAGGATTTGGACCAGCCAGCTATAGCCGTCGCCGTCGCTTTGGTTGGTTCCAGTCCAGTTGTTGGCCGTCGTCAACTGATTGGGGATGACGCCCGTCTTGCCCAAGTAGGGCGCCGTCGAGGCAAGCGGGAAGAACAGCCGCGCACTTTCGTGGTTGTTCAAGGCCAGACCGATCTGCTTGATGTTATTCAAGCACGAATTGCGACGGGCCGCTTCGCGGGCCGCCTGCACGGCCGGCAGCAGCAGGGCCACCAGCACGCCGATGATCGCGATGACCACCAGCAGCTCGACGAGGGTAAAACCTCGTACCTTTCTGTTTCTTTCCATCGTGTACCTCCTTCAGGGGAAAATGGAAATGAAAAAAAAGAAAACAATCCGACGGGGGATAAATGGGATCCCGGCGGAATAAAAACAGTCGAGGATCGCCCGCCACGCGTTGGGGCCCGAAGAAGCGTTCGAGATCGATTGCTGCTTCCAGGAGGAAGGAACCTTCGGCCACGGATGGAAGAGTTCCGTATGGAACGACATCAGTGGCAAAAGGTTCCCGACCCCTTTGGCTGTAATCTCTTCGAACGCCTCTTCACGCGGCAAGCATTGGCGAGCGCAATCGTCAGAAAAGACGGTCGCTTCGCTACTGCCCTAGCTGGAGCTTCCCGTACCGTAACAGTTTAGGCGAATTTGGGCTCTGCTGTCAAACAAAATGCGGAAGAGTAGAGGTCAGAGGTCGGAGGTTGGGGAGTAAAGAAATACTCTTGTTTATCCGCCCCCTGACCTCGAACCTCCGGCCTCTCACCTCTCATCGTCCGTTGGTGTACGATTGTTCCATGGAAACGGACGCTCGACTAGTGGTTGCAATTGGGTTGAGTGGAGAGCCGCTACGCGAGGTCCTGCTGCGCAAGTACCGTGAACTGTTGCGGTTAGGGGGACTTGGCGAGCGGCGGCGGACGCTCTGGATCGCGCCGACTCAGGCTGTCGCCCGGGACGTGCGCGAACGGCTGGCGTTGTCGTCCCCCCATGGTTTGCTGGACCCCGGCGTGACGACCTTCGCCGGGTTCGCCGCCGGGGTGGTCCGTGACGGGGCGCGGCCGTGGCGGCCGATCTCGACGCTTCAGCGTCGCCGGCTCGTACGACAGGTGATTTCCCAGGCGGCGGCCGAGGAGGCCCTCAAGTATTTTGCCCCCGTCGGCGGGTCGACCGGGCTGGTGAATCTGGTCGACGAGACGATCGCCCGGCTGCGGCGGCGGGATGTGGCGGCCAAGGATTTTGCTCGGCAGCATCGCCTTGGAGCTCCCCGGCTGCGGGAATTGGCTGGACTCTACGTTCAGTACGAGCAGCTGCTCGAGCAGCAAGGTTTGATCGACGCGGAAGGAATGTTCCGGGCGGCGCGCGATCGGATGACGGCCGAGCCGGCTGTGGGGACCGGGATCCGGTTGGCGGTGGTCGATGGGTTTACCGACTTCACGATGCCGCAGTTGGGGATGATGCGGCTATTGGCCGAGCGGGCGGAGCGGGTAGTGGTCACGCTGCCGGGCGAGACGGAGGAAGGGGAGCGGCGCGACCTGTTTGCGCGGACGATCGCGACGCGGATGCACTTGGTCGAGGAGCTTGGCGCCGAACCGCTGTTCGATGAGTCGGCGCTTGCCGACCGCCTCGGGTCCATCGCATTGCCAGCTAACAACCTTCTCCCCTCCCCCACCCCCCTTCCCCCTTCGCCGCCGTGGCCCGCACTTGAGCATCTCCGCCGGAATCTCTTTCGCAGCTACCGGCAACTGGAACCGGTCAGCGAGGCGACGCGTCAGACGCTCGACCGCATCGAAATCGTCGCCTCGAGCAGCATGCGGGCGGAGATTGAAGAGATTGCCCGCCGCGTTAAGGGGCTGCTCGTCAGCGGCGTGAAGCCGAGCGACGTCGTCGTGGCGTTTCGCTCGACCTTCGACGTCGCCGACCGCGTGCGGCAGGCGTTTGACGACTTTGGCATCCCGTATTATCTCGACGCGTCGCGACGGCTCAACGCGACGCCATTAGTGCGCAGCCTGCTGAACGTGCTGCGGCTGGAGGTTGAGGATTGGCCTTATCGGCGCGTGCTGCATGTGGTGGGGGACCGGTCGCTGGGGTGGTGGGACGGTGCGAAGGGGCAAGGAAATGCGGCCGTTCGCGGGGCGGTGGAGTGGTTGGTGCGGCAGGGGCAGTTACCGACGGGGCGGGAGGAACTGTTGGCGTTGCTAGGCGAGAAGGAGACGGACATCGCCGCGCCATCTGCCCCGATTGGTCCCCCTCCTCCCGGAGGGGAGGGGTTAGGGGAGGGGGGATTGCAGCGTTCGTTGTTCGACGAGCGCGAAGACGACGATCCGTTTGGCGATAAACTTCCGACGACGAAGGCCGCTTTTCAGCCTTCGCGGCTGCTCGCGGAGCTCGACGCTCGGGGATTCGACTCGCGCGCGGCGGCTGCGCGGTTGCGCGGGATCGCGGAGTTGCTCAATGGGCTGCCGCGGTCGGCGACCATCGGTCGCTGGATTGATGCGGGCGAGAAGTTGGCGGCGAGTTTGGGGTTGTTCGACGTAGGCTGGGACAACGTCCCACCTGAGGCGGAGAATCGCTCAGCAGGCGGGTGGGGCGTTGCCCCAGCCTACGGGAACGCACGGCGAGAGTGGGCCATCTTGGCGGAAGGTCTGCGCTCGGCGGCGCACGTCGATGATTGGGCCGAGATCGAACGGACCAAGCTTTCGCTTGCCGAATTCGTCGACCTGCTGGCGACGACGGCGGCCGAACTCCCAGCGCCGGAGCCGCGCGATGCGACGGGGCGCGTGCAGGTCCTCTCGGCCGAGAACATGCGACACCTGCGGCCGCGGCACTTGTTCGTCGGGGGCTTGAGCGAACTGGCGTTCCCCGCCGGCCGCAGTAGCGGCGCCGACGCCGAGGGTGACGATCCTGAATTGCCGAGCGAGACGACGGCCGACGCCCGCAGCGACGAAATGCTCCTCTTCTTTGCTGCCGTCACGGCGCCGACCGAATCGCTGACGCTTAGTTACCCGGCGCTCGACGCCAAAGCGCAGCCGCTGCCGGCGAGCCCGTTCCTGGTAGAGCTGGAACGAAGTTTTGGCGACGCTCAGATCAAGCGAACGGTCCAGTCGCTCAGTTACGAACACCAACATGGCGACGCGCCGTTGTCGCGGAGCGACGTTCGTCGGCATGCGGTGCTGAGTGCGCACGACACGCGCGACCGGAAGCCCGACGTGAAGTTGCTCGCGGCGCTGGTGCGGTCGCCGCGCTATGGCGAGATTGGCCGTTCGATTCTCGAAGGGATTCACGCCGTCGCGGGGCGCAGCGATCGGAAAACGTTTGGGACGTTTGAGGGGATTTTCTTTTCCGACGCCGCCCGCGCGCGTTTGTTAGCTCACTATGGACCTGATTATATCTGGAGCCCGAGCCGGCTCGAAACTTACGCTGCCTGCCCCTTCCGCTTCTTTGGCGAGCATCTGCTCAAACTTGAACCGTTGCCGGAGCTCGCGCTGGAGAGCGACCTCGCCCGGCGCGGCAGCTTGCTTCACGAGACGCTCGCTCGGCTGTATGACGTGATCAACAGACTCAACGAAGCAGGCCCGGCTCCGCCGCCTGAGATCGTGGCCAACAACTTTCAGGAGATGCTCGACCGCGTCGTCGGCGAGCGGCCGCGGCGCGGGCTCGATCGGGCGCTTGTCGAAATCGAGCGGCGACAGATCGCGGCCTGGGGCGAGCAGTTCGCCCGGCAGCATGACGAGTATTCGGCCGCCTGGCCGCAGCTTGATGGGACGCTCAAGGCGACTTACTTCGAAGCTCGCTTCGGCCCGAAGAATCGCCGCAGCGAATCGACCGATGATGCAACGCTCTCGACCGACGATCCATACCAACTGAAGATTGGCGAAGAACAAGTCCGCTTCACCGGGCAGATCGATCGAATCGACGTCGGCCAGGTCGGCGGCGTGACGGTGTTCAACGTGATCGACTACAAGACGTCGGCGAAGCAAAAGGTTGACGATGCGAAGATGCGAGCCGGCACCCAGTTGCAATTGCCCCTCTACGCGATGGCGGTCGCGGAGTTGCTGCTGGCGGAGCAGGAAGCGGTCGGGTTGTCGGCCGGCTATTGGAGCATTCGCGGCAAGGGATTTGGCGCCGGGGCGAAATCGGGCGGGCCATTGTCGCTGAGCGAGATCGAGAAGGGGGTGCTCCGCGAGGCGGCGGCTTGGCCCGAGCTGAAGGGCGCCCTCATTCAGCGGATTGGCGAGATCGTCGACGGCATTCGACAGGGGTGGTTTCCGGTGTTCAACGAAGACAAGGATTGCGGGCAGTATTGTCCGCTGAGTACCGGGTGCCGGATTGCTCATGTGCGTAGCCTCGAAAAGCGTTGGTTGCCGCCGGTGGGGGAGACCACATGAACGCCACGAAGGAACGGCCACTCACTGAACAGCAGCGCGCCGCGCTCGACGCCCGCGACGTCAGCGTCTCGCTCTCGGCCGGCGCTGGCTGCGGCAAGACGTTTGTGTTGACCGAGCGGTTTCTGTCGCACGTCGATCCGACGCAGATCGAGCCGGCAGCGCTCGAGCAGCTGGTGGCGATCACCTTCACCGACGCCGCCGCTCGCGAAATGCGCGACCGGATTCGCCGCCGTTGTTTCGAACGCTTGCAAAACGCGAAGGACGAGCGCGAAGCGGCGGCGTGGCAGCGGCTGATGCGCTCGATGGATGGCGCTCGCATCAGCACGATTCACTCGTTTTGCACGCAATTTCTTCGCGGGCATGCCGTGGAGGCGGGGCTCGATCCGCAGTTCGAGGTGCTCGACGCCGCCACGGCAGAACTGATGAAGCTGGAGACGGTCGACGATCGGCTCCGGTCGTTGCTGCTCGACGGCAATGAAGATGTGCTCAACCTCGCGGCGAAGCGCGGACTCGATCGAGTGCGGAGTGACGTGGCGGCGCTGGCCGGGCCGCTGGCGATGCCGGCGATTGAACGGTGGCGTGAGGCGACCGTTGAAGACGTCGTTGTGCGCTGGCAGCAGTATCTCGCCGAAGAAGCGACGCCGGCGGCCATCAGCGATATCCTGGCGAGCGACGAGGCCCATCGGCTGCGACTGGCGGCCCAATCCTCAATGGCCGCCGGCGACAAGCTTTATCAGCACCTTGATGACCTGGCACGGGCCCTCCAATTCGTCCCATCGCCGGCGTCGACGCAATCTTCTGCGGCGAAGGAGAAGCACGATGGCCGGATCACCGTCGCCGAGGCTCAGGCGACGCTTGACTACCTCCGCGATTTGGCGATGGTGCGAGGCAAATGCACCGTCAAAGATTGGCGCGACGCCGCAGACTTCGAAGAGTACAAGAGCGCATGCGAGGCATTCCGCAAGCGAATTGACAAGAGCTTGCTGAAAAAGCCGTTCGATGCGGCCGGCGCCCGCGAGGCGGCGGCCCAGGGGCTCGCGCTGTTGCGACTGGTCGGCGACGTGACCGGTGCGCTGGAACGTGCCAAGTCGCGACGGAATCAGCTGGAGTTCGACGACCTCCTCGCGCGGGCTCACCTTTTGCTTACCGTGCCGGGCAACGATGCGATCCGCAAAGAGGTCGCTGGCAGCACGCGGCTACTGATGGTCGACGAGTTCCAAGATACCAACCCGCTGCAGGTGGCGATCATCAAGGCCTTCTGTGGCGACGAATGGAACGAGCGGGGCCTCTTTGCGGTCGGCGATTTCAAGCAGTCGATTTACCGTTTCAACGGCGCCGAGCCGCGGGTCTCGACCGACCTGCGCAATGCGCTGTCTCCGGCGGGGCGGCTGTCGTTGACGCGCAATTTCCGCAGCCAACCGGCGGTTACCGACTTTGTGAACGCGGTGTTTCACGGGGCGTTCGAGCAATATGAGCCGCTCGTCCCGGCCCGGCCGCAGGCGACGCCGACTCCTGCGGTCGAGTTTCTCTGGACTCCTGGCGAAAATAGTTCAGGCGACGACGGCAATGAAGGGGGCCAGTCGGTTGTCGACGCCGCGGGGGCGCCGCTCAAACTGAAAAAGGGCAAACGCGCCGGCGCCGCGCGCGAGGCTCGCGAGATGGAGGCGCACTGGATCGCGCGGCGGCTGGTGCAACTCCTCAAGTCTGAGGAGCGAATCGTCGTCGACATGCACGGCGACGGAGTTGAGCCGCGGCCGCTGAAGCTGGGCGACATTGCTATCTTGCTCCGCACGCTCAGCGATGCGCAAGTTTACGAAGAAGCGTTGCGGGCCCACGGACTCAGCTATTATCTCGCTGGCGGGCATGCGTTTTACTCGCAGCAAGAGATTTATGATGTGCTGAATCTCTTTCGGGCCGTGTCGAGTGAAGTCGACGAGATCGCGCTCGCCGGCGCGCTGCGAAGTCCGCTCTTTTCGCTCGCCGACGAGACGCTCTACTGGTTGGTGGAGCGGCACAAGTCGCTCAACGCGGCGATCGGCGCCGCCAATGCGATGCCGCCGGATCTAGATCCTGGCGAAGCGGCGAAAGTTCGCCGGGCCGCCGCCACGATGCGGCGACTACGCGATGAAAAAGATCGCCTGCTCGTCGCCGACCTCTTCACGCTCGCGATGGAACTGACCGGTTACGATGCGGTCTTGCTCACCGAATTCCTCGGCCCGCGCAAGGCGGCGAACATCGAAAAGCTGATCGAGCAGGCCCGCACGCTCGACCGCAGCTCGCCCGGCGATTTGCCGGGGTTCATCACGCAGCTGTCGGAGTTCGTTTCGCGAGCGCCGAAGGAAGCCCTCGCGGCGACGCAATCGGAAGGGGACGTCATCCGGATCATGACGATCCACTACTCGAAGGGGCTCGAATTTCCGCTGGTCGTGCTTCCCGACCTCGACCGCCAGCGGCATGCCGGGATGACGTTGCCAGTGCTCGACGAGAACCTGGGCCCGCTGGTTTCCATCGACGCCGAGGAGAAGGAAGGGATCATCGGCATCGATCTCTATCGCCATGCCGAGGACGTGCTGGAACTCGAAGAGCGGCGGCGGTTGCTCTACGTCGCCTGCACTCGCGCGGCTGACTACTTGCTATTGAGCAGCAGTATTGACGATCCCGAAAAACCGAAGCGGGATTGGTTGCAGTTGATCGACCAACAGATCGGCCTGAGCGACGGGGAGCTACGGCAACCCCTGCCGGAGGGTTATTGCGCGCCGCAGGTGCGTGTGACGACGGAGTATCCGCAAATTGACGATGAGAAATCGAAGCAATCGCGGGGCGCCGATCTGGAAACGCTGGTGGCTAAAACCCGCCAACTGGCGGCCAAGGGCGCCGGCGAGTTGCCGCGGGGGAGCGAAGCGATCCCTGTCGACGCCGCCGCGCGGCGGCGTTTTTCGTTCTCGCAGTTGACCGGGGCGCTCGCGCTGCAGGCGGAGGAAGATGCGGCGTCCGACCCCGATGGGACGGCGCTTCTCCAGCCGGCTGCCATCGAAGGGGGGCGAGAGGGGCGAACGTTGGGCACGCTCGTCCATGCGGTGCTGGAACGGATTGATTTCAAACGCCCGGAGCCGGTCGACAATCTCTGTGCGTCGCTCGCGGGCTTGCTTCCCGATCCGCCAAAAGAAAAGACCGTCGCGCGGGCGGCGGCGTTGGTCGAGGAGTTTCTCGCTTCGCCGCGCGCAGCCGAACTGGCGGCGGCCCAGGTGATCCGCCGCGAGGTTGAATTTTTGCTCCCTTGGCCTCCCACGGGCGACCAGCCGACGCAACGGTATTTTCACGGGTACATCGACTGTTTGTACCAGGGCGCCGATGGCAGTTGGCGGCTGCTTGATTTCAAGACGAACCGCGTCACTGAGAATAATATCACCGCGGTCGCGAACCAGTACGAGCTGCAATTGCTCGTCTATACCCTAGCGATCGAGCAAGCTCTCGGCGAACCGCCGGCGGAAGTGGCGCTGCTCCTGCTGGACGATGGACGCGAACACAGTTTCAAATGGGTTGATTCGGATCGAAAGAAAGGTCTTAGGCAAATCGACGCTGCGATGGCGAGATTGCTTTCCGCCCCCAACTAGAGGTCTCACGGAAACCGGTGGACGAACAACCGACCCAACGCGAATTCGCTCTCGACGTCGTCCGGCAATTGCGCACCGCTGGGCACGAGGCGTTGTGGGCGGGGGGCTGCGTTCGCGACCAGTTGCTCGGGCTGCCGCCGAAGGATTACGACGTCGCCACCAGTGCGCACCCGGATCAAGTGCGTGAGCTATTCGGCCGGCGCCGCACGTTGGCGATCGGCGCCGCGTTCGGCGTAATCGCCGTGCTGGCGCGGAAGCCGCTCCATCCGATCGATGTGGCGACCTTCCGCACCGACGGCGACTATCTCGATGGTCGCCGCCCCGAGTCGGTGGCCTTCAGCGATGCGCGTCACGACGCCCAGCGGCGCGACTTCACCGTGAACGGGCTCTTCTTCGATCCGGTTGCCGAGGAAGTGGTCGACTACGTCGGCGGCGTCGCCGATCTGAAGGCGCGCATTTTGCGAGCGATCGGCGATCCGCTGAAACGCTTCAGCGAGGACAAGCTGCGGCTATTGCGAGCGGTTCGTTTTGCGGCGACCTACGATCTCGCTTTGGAGCCTGCCACGCTGCATGCGGTGCAGGTGATGGCTGCGGAAGTGTCGCAAGTGAGCGGCGAGCGGATCGGCGCCGAGTTGCGTCGCATCGTTGTTCACAAGTCGCGAGCACGCGGAGCGGTCCTGCTGGCCGAGGCGCAGTTGTTGCCGCCGATCTTGCCCGAACTCGCGCCTCATGCTGCGGCGAACGATGAGCTGTGGCAAGCGGCGCTCAGTCGGCTCGAACAGCTTCAGCATGCGACCGTGCCGCTGGGATTTGCCGCGCTGTTTTTCCATATGGTCGGCGCTGCGCAAGTGCGTGGAATTGGCCGGCGGCTGCGGCTCTCCAATAAGGAGATCGATCGGACCGCCTGGTTGCTCGAACACCTGCCGCCGATGCTCGACGCGGCGTCGCTGCCTTGGCCGCGGCTCCAACGGTTGCTGATCCACGACGGGCGCGACGAACTGCTCGCCCTGCTCGCAGCGACCCGCCCG
>JBGSMO010000207.1:0-3499 GCA_041740115.1 Pirellulales bacterium | reverse complement strand
GGCTTGGGCGCCGAGGAGGTCGCCCCAGGCGGAGAGCCGATCGAAGTCGCCGCGGAAGGCGACGTCGCCGCGGGCGAGCGGGGGTCCCGACTCGGTGAATTGAATCGACACGTCGCGCGTGCCGAAGGCGATCGAGCTGCTGCTGAGTTGATACGCCTTCGAGGCGAACTGCCGCGTGGCTGTTTCCCAGCGGAAGTCGCCGGCGGCTTCGATCCCTTGCTCGTTGATTTGCGTCTGGCCGACCTTGGCGGCGAAGTTCTGCACGCTGATCTTCGATTGATCGACCTGCAGCAGCCCCGGCGCCGCACGGAGTTGGGCGCTGATCGTCGATTGTCCCGCCAACTGCTCGGGCACGCCGGAAATCCAGGGGCGTAGCCGGCCGGCCCACTGCTCGAGCGGGCCGTTGCCGTTGATCTTGAGGAACCAGGAACGGTTGGCGTCGACGAGGTTGATCGGTTCGAGCAACTCGGCCGTGAGCGTGTCGGCAGGGCCGCGCATCATTACGGTCGCCGTTTCGATCCGCTGCGGTTGGAAGTCGAGTCGCGAGCCGGCGGCTTGAATCTCGACGCGAACTTGCGGATCGTTCCACACGACTTTGCCTTCGCGCTGGACGTCGATCTGCTGCAGGTCGAGCTCCGCGCTCACAGCGAAACGATCGACGCCGGTGTCGCGGAGCGAGAACTTGCCGGCGCCTGTGCCGTGGAGCTTCCAGGCGGAAAGATCTTGGAACTGGCCGAGCTCCTCGGCGAGCTCGTCGAGATTGAATTGGAGGTCGCCTTCGAGTCCGCCGGCCGTGCCGTTAGCGGTGGCGCTCGCAAAAGTGGAGCGGAGCAACGCCTTTTGCAGTTGGGGACCCTCGGCCGTGTCGATGGCGTCGACGCCGATTTCAAACGGCTTGGTCCAGCGAATTGGGCGTTGGCCGTCGGTCCCGACGAGATCTTGCAGCACGGCGGCGACGGTCCAATTGCGCGCGGCGTCGCTCTTCGCGCTGCGAGCGGTGATCTCGATGTTGCCGGCGTCGACGCGCACGCCGGGGCGCAGCCGCAGCGTGCGGGGGAGCATGCGGGTGAGTTGCGGCAACTCGGCGCGGGCGGTGATCGTGGCGTCGCTGGTGGGGAGCGATTTCAGACTGAGGCGTTTGATTTCGTCAAGATTGAATTCGCCGTTGAGCTCGGCCTGCAGCCAATCGCCGCGGGCGGTGCAGGCGTTGGCGAGCAGGCGATCGCTGACAAGGGCGGCGTCGAGGTTGACCGCAACCGTCGCCAGTTCCAGCAGATCGCCAGCGAGGGCGTGGGAAGTGAAGCGGAGGTTAGCGGCGTCGACCTTGCCCCGCGCGGTGACGTTACTGTAGCCCCCGGCTCCGCCGGGGGGTTGCGCTACATTGGATACGGCCGGCTGACTCGCTTGGTCGTTCAACCCCCCGGCGGAGCCGGGGGCTACATTGGCCCAGGTGACGGTGAGGTCGGGCGACGCTTCGCCAGTGAGGCGAGCGCCGGTGACGACACGCGCGAGCCACGGTTCGAGCGGCGCGAGCGGCAGCCGATCAGCAACGACAAGAAGTGCTTTGCGAGCCGGGGAGTCCCCGCCCCCGGCGCCATTCGCTGCGGCCGCCGGAGCCAAATGAATCTTGAAGCGGCCCGCTTGGTCGACCACCGGCGCAATCGGCGAGGCGGCGTCTATTGGCTCCGCTCCGGCGGGTCGTTGACCCGCGGCTAGGGCGGGTGAGCCGAGCTTCATCGTGCCGTCGGCCAGAACGTCCCAGCCGCCGGCGGTGAGCGGTTTCGCGGTGGCGCTGAGGCCGATGATTTGCCACTGCTGGCCGGTCGACAAGTCGCGGCCGATGATCGTCCCGTCAACGATTGCGACCTCGAAGCTCTTCGGTTCGCTGGGGCCGCTCGTTGGATCTTGAGCCGCCTTCGCGGCGGCGTCGGCGAGTTGCGCGACGAGGTCTTCGACGCTGCTGCCGCCGTCGCGGGTTTCGATTTGCAGAATCGGTCGGGTGATCGTCACCGTGCCGAAGTTGTGGCGGTTTGACAGGAACCCGATGAGCGAGCGACTCGTTTGGATTAACTCAGCAGCGAATTGCTGCGAGCCCTTCGCGTCGAGATACGCGACGCCGGCGAGGGCCTGGCCGCCGGTCCAGGAGAAGGCGGCGTCGCTGGCGGTGAGTCGTCCGGCGCCGGGGGGCAGCGCGTTGCCGAGGAGCGTGTTTCGCAGGGGCGACTTGGCGATGATCGTCGGGGCCGCGAGAAGCAGGACCACCAGCGCGACGAGGACGAACAACAACTTCCACCGGCGTCCGCCGCTGCGGCGCCGCCGAGCGCGACGCGATGACGGCAGTTCATCGTCCTCGTCGAGTGCGTCGTCGTGGGAAAGTCGTCGCCGTCGGGCCATCGTTTCGCCTGGGTTGAGGTGCGCGCAGTCGCATGAGCGGCCCCGCACGGGCGAACGGATTCTAGGCGGCTGGCGGCGAGGCTCCTAGGCGAATTGCGCGAGCCGAGTGCTAGCTTGGCAGTAGCCGCGGGTCAACGACCCGCCGGAGTGATGAGAAAGACGAACCACCAAGGCACGAAGGGCACAAAGACGCACCAAGAAGGAGTAAGAAAGAAAATGATCAGGAGGGCTGGCCTCGTCGTCTGTTCTTCGCTCGCCCCTTTCCCTTCCGTGCATTCCTTCGTGCTTCTTGGTGCTCTTCGTGCCTTTGTGGTTAGTCTTCCGAACCCTTCCTCACGCCACGGGGGCGGGCCAGAGGAACTTGCCGGTGTCGCGCAGCGCGACAATTTGCTGAATGGAGTGGTCGCTCTTGCGCTCGACCGCTTCGAACGAATTGAACGCGTTGTGCGGCGTGCAGATCACGTCGTCGCGGCGGGCGAGTTCGAGCGTTGCTTGCACTTTGGCGTCGCGGGAGGGATGCTTCGTCCGCAGCGCGACGGCGAGTTCGGCCTCGTGATTGTAAACGTCCATGCCGACGCCGCTCAGTTGGCCGGCGTCGAGCGCGGCGAGGAGTTCCGCAGACGGGCTCAGCTCGCCGCGAGAGATGTTGACGAAGACTGCTCCTCGCTTCACCTGCTGCCAGCGGGCGGCGTTGAAGTATCCATGGTTCGACGCATTGAGGTCCATCGCACAGACCAGTACGTCGGCCTGCGGCAACGCGTCGTCGATGGCGACGTAGTTGACGTCGGCGTAAAGCTCGCGGCGATCGACGCCGACGACCTGCATGCCCAGCGCGGCGCCGATGCGGCAGACTTCATGGCCGATATGGCCGACGCCGACGACGGCGAGGGTGCGGCCTTCGCATTCGAAGCCGGTGATGCCGTCGCGGTGAAAGTCGTGGAACTGCCGCATCTGCACCGGCAGGCGGCGCAGCAGCGACATCCAGAGGAGCATCGCCTGCTCGGCGACCGCGCGGTGGCAGTAGAGGGGAAGGTAGCCGAGCGCGACTGGCGCGGCGGTCGCGGCGGCGTAGGCGGCGAGATGGTCGTAACCGGTGCTGCGGCTG
>JBGSMO010000195.1:0-3828 GCA_041740115.1 Pirellulales bacterium | reverse complement strand
CGAAGTGGCTCACCGCGGTGGCTGACGACTTGCAGTCGAAGCGCGGCCGGTCGCTGGTCGTCGTCGGCGACCACCTGCCCGCCTCGGCCCATGCGTTGGCTTACGCGATCAACGCCGAGCTCGGCAACGTCGGCCCGACGGTGAAATACGTCGAACCGATCGCCGCGGGCGCCGAGGATTCGTCTGCCTCGATTCGCGAACTGACCGACGCCCTCAACGACAGCCAAGTCCAGCTGCTGGTGATCCTTGAAGGGAACCCGGTCTACGACGCGCCTGCCGACCTCAATTTCGCTCAAGCGATTCGCAAAACGAAGCTCGCCGTTCATCTGAGCCTCTACGACGACGAAACGTCGGAGCTTTGCCACTGGCACATTCCGGCGGCCCATTATTTGGAATCGTGGAGCGACGTTCGCGCCTACGACGGCACGGCGTCGATCGTCCAGCCGCTCATCGCGCCGCTCTACGCCGGTCGCACGGCGCACGAAGTCGTCTCGGCGCTCGTCGACCCGACGATCCAGTCGAGCTACGACCTCGTCCGCGCCACGTGGCAAGCCAACCTGGGCGGCGGATTCGAACAAGGCTGGCACCAGGCCCTCGCCGACGGCGTGATCGCCGACACGGCGTTCGCGCCCCAGACGCCTTCGATGGCAGCCGACGCGCTCGCCAACCTGCCCCCCGTCGCTGCCGCCGCAGGCGATCTGGCGTTCGAGATGGTGCTCCTTCCTGACCCCACGATCGGCGACGGCCGCTACGCGAACAACGGCTGGCTGCAGGAAGCCCCGAAGCCGCTCACGAAGCTCACCTGGGACAACGCCGTCCTTATCGGCCCCGCCGACGCGAAGGAACTCGCCCTCGAAACGGGCGACGTCGTCACGATCAAGTCGGGCGGCCAAGAGGCGAACGGTCCGATCTGCGTGATGCCAGGCCACGCCCCTGGAAGCATCACCTGCCACTTCGGCTACGGCCGCGAGCGGGCCGGCAACACCGGCTCGAAAATCGGCTTCAACGCCTACAAGTTCCTGACGACCCACGGCGGCTACGTCGCTCGCGACGCGAAGCTGGAGCCGACCGGCCAGAAGATGGAGTTGGCCCGGACGCAAACGCACCACGACATCGACGGCCGCAACATCGTCCATGCGTCGACGGTCGCCCAATTCAAGACCGATCCTCATTCGATTCTGCCCGAGGCGCTTCATCACGACTTGCCGTCGCTGCTGCCGCAGTGGGAGAACTACGCCGAGCAAGCCTTCGCCTGGGGCATGGCGATCGATCTCAACAAGTGCTCAGGCTGCAACTCCTGCGTGTTGGCCTGCCAAGCGGAGAACAACGTCCCCATCGTCGGCAAGGAGCAGGTGATCAACGGCCGCGAGATGCACTGGCTTCGGATGGATCTTTACTACTCCGGAGAGCCGGAGAATCCCCAATCGATTCACCAGCCGATGCTCTGCCAGCATTGCGAGAAGGCCCCGTGCGAGGTCGTCTGCCCCGTCGCGGCGACGACTCACAGCGACGAAGGTCTCAACGAGATGACCTACAACCGCTGCGTCGGCACCCGCTACTGCTCAAACAACTGCCCCTACAAGGTTCGCCGTTTCAACTTCTTTCAGTATGCGGACACCGAAACGCCCGTCCTGCAACTGATGCGCAACCCCGAAGTGACCGTCCGCAACCGCGGCGTCATGGAGAAGTGCACCTACTGCGTCCAGCGGATTAACCATGCCCGCATCGATGCGAAGAAAGAAGGCGTCGCTGAGGGAGTCGAACCGTCAATCGTCGACGGCACGCTGCAGACCGCTTGCCAGCAGGCCTGCCCGTCCGAGGCGATCGTTTTCGGCAACATCAACGATAAGGAAAGCCGCGTCGCCAAGCTGAAGGCCGACGCCCGGAACTACGGCGCCCTGTCGGAACTAGGCGTCCGTCCGCGCACGACTTACCTGGCTCGACTGCGAAATCCCAACCCCGCACTTGCCTAAGCAAGTTTTTCGATACCTGTAGCATCCAAGGCGCCCGCGATGGCCACAACCCACAGCGATCAACGATCGGCGACTGCCGCAGCGGCGGAGAGCCCCGTTCTTGCGCCGGGCCATAGCTACGGTTCGATCACCGACAAGATCAGCTCGATCGTCCTGACCAAAGGGATGACGCGCGGCTGGCTCTTCGGGCTCGCGTTTTCGTTCCTGCTGGTGCAGGTCTTTTTAGTCAGCGTCGTCTACCTGATCGCCAAGGGAACCGGCATCTGGGGCATCAACATCCCCGTCGGCTGGGGGTTTGCGATCATCATCTTCGTCTGGTGGGTCGGCATTGGCCACGCCGGAACGCTGATCTCCGCCGTGCTGCTGCTGCTCAATCAATCATGGCGCACCAGCATCAACCGCTTCGCCGAGGCGATGACGCTGTTCGCCGTCGTTTGCGCCGGCATGTACCCGCTGCTCCACTTGGGTCGCATTTGGCTTTTCTACTGGCTGATGCCCTACCCCAACACCATGGGCCTCTGGCCGCAGTTCCGCAGCCCGCTGCTGTGGGACGTCTTCGCCGTTTCGACCTACATGACCGTGTCATTCCTCTTCTGGTACACCGGTCTGATTCCCGACCTCGCCACGCTCCGCGATCGCGCTCACAACCGCTTCGGCAAAGTCGCGTACGGCATCCTGTCGTTCGGCTGGCGCGGCTCGGCCCGTCACTGGCGTCGGTTCGACGCCGCCTACCTGTTGCTCGCCGGCATCGCCACGCCACTGGTCGTCTCGGTCCATACGGTGGTCGGTTTCGACTTCGCGATGTCGATCATCCCCGGCTGGCACAACACGCTGTTCCCCCCCTACTTCGTCGCCGGCGCCATTTACTCCGGCTTCGCGATGGTGCTGACGCTCGCCATCCCGCTGCGGGCCGCCTATGGTCTGCAAGACTTCATCACCGACCGGCACTTGGAAAACATGGCCAAGGTCATGCTTGCCACGAGCCTGATGGTGTCGTACGGCTATGTGATGGAAGTCTTCTTCGGCTTCTACAGCGCGAACACTTACGAAGAGTACCTGACCCGCAACCGCATGATCGGCCCCTACGCCCCGGCGTTCTGGTCGCTCATCCTCTGCAACACGCTCGCGCCGCAGCTCTTGTGGTTCCGCTCGATCCGCCTGTCGCCGGTGCTGTTGTGGTGCATCGCGATCGTGGCGAACATCGGCATGTGGCTCGAGCGCTTCGTCATTGTCGTCACGAGTCTCCACCGCGACTTCCTCCCCTCGTCGTGGGGCATGTACTACCCGACCTTCTGGGACTGGTCGACCTACATCGGCACGATCGGCGTCTTCCTATTCCTGTTGTTGCTGTTCATCCGCTTCCTGCCGGTGATTTCGATCTTCGAAATGCGCGAACTCCTGCACAAGACGGAGGAGGAGCATGACCATGAGTAGCCATCACGGCGCCCCCGAGCCGTCGCCTCTCTACGGCGTGCTGGGCGAATTCTCCGACGCCGACCAACTGCTCGAAGCCGCCCACAAGGTGCGCGAAGCGGGCTACGTCCGGACCGACGCCTACGCCCCCATGCCGATCCACGGCCTGGCCGAGGCGCTCGGCGCCAAGCGGACGAAGCTGCCGTACCTCGTGCTGCTCGGCGGCATCCTCGGCGGCCTCGCCGGCTACGGACTCTGCTACTACTGCACGGTCATCGCCTACCCGATGAACATCGGCGGTCGTCCCGTTCACAGCTGGCCGGCCTTCATCCCCGTGACGTTCGAAACCACCATCCTCGGCGCCGCGATCGCGGCGGTCCTCGGCATGCTCGCCCTCAACGGGTTGCCGATGCCGTATCACCCGCTGTTCAACGTCGCCGAT
>JBGSMO010000149.1:0-2552 GCA_041740115.1 Pirellulales bacterium | reverse complement strand
GGACGGCGACCGCAACGGCGTCGTCGACGCGGGCGATTTAGCAGTTTGGCAGGCGAACTTTGGCACCAGCAACTCGACCGCTGCGGCCGCGGCCGTCGCAAGTGAGTTTTCGATTGCGGCACTGAATGCGGATGAAGAGCGGGCGGAGTTCGTCGTTGATGACGGCGAAGGGTTCGGCGGCACGGGCGTCGGCAGCGCCGCCGATGCGGCGTTTGCTTGGTTGGCGGGGGATCGCGCGGCGACGGATCGCGGCGGTTGGCAGCGTTCGGCGAGTGGGACTGAGTTGCTTGCGCGCGATTGGGCGGCGCGATCAGCTCGTTCAGCGGTGACCGCAGGGGGTGAGCTTCGTGACGATGGCGGGATCAGCTTGCCTGCGCGGAAGTTGCGAGGGGCGGAGTTTGCGTTCGACGAATGCACCCCGCACGGCGATGGCCATGGCGAAGAGTCGCCGGCGGCGGCATTCGACCCTCTAGCAGAACGCTCGGCGGCGTTTCTCGCTTTCTAGCGGCAACGATGAGGGCGCGCCGTGCGATCCGGCACAGATATTGCGAGCTACGCCGCAGCGCCGCCCGACAAACGGTTTGACCGGCCGCTGCTGCGGGCTTACAGTACGAGTGGAATCTGCTGGCCTCGATGAGGCAGTCGGTCATTCGCACAGCACCTTCGGAATCGAGGACTGAGCGATCAACTCATCGCTCTGTTTACTGCCCACCTTTGTCGTCGGCGCCGGAGTTCGCCAGACCGGGCCCTTCGAATCGACTGATTTTGTGCGTCGGCCGCGACCCATCTTGGCTCGTCGCGCACCGCATCGCTTGATCGTCTTTAAGAAAAAATAGACACCTGGCTTTCACTGCAGGAGAGATGAAACATGGCTCGTTCGTCGTACTTCGGATACTGTGGGCAATCTCGCACGGGCATGTGGTTGACGGCGGCGGCGTGCCTGCTCGTCGCGCAGAGCGCTTACGCGGTGCAGGTTGAATTTCAGCTCCAGGGATCGAATTCGCTCTTGGCGGCGCCGTTTCTCAACGCAGTCGGCGCTCCGATGTTGGCGCAAGATCCCGGTAACACGAGTTTGACCACAACCTATAGCGGCACGATCACCGTCGACGTCAACGACTTGACGAACCCGACGTCGATCACGTTCATTGCGGCCGAAGCCACGGCGGCCAACAGCGGCAGCTGGCTGCCCGATTTGGACGGGGGCTCGGAGGGCGATCCCGAAGTTGATGGCGACGCTACGCCGGGCGTGGCGGCACCCGCCAATTACGGGTTCTTCATTGATTTGGGAGGGCCTAGCGTCGCCGTGCTCTACAGCGCTGTGCGGGACGTGGTCTTGTCGCTCAATTCCGAGCCGATTCCCGTCTCGGCGGGCCAGTTCTCGGGGCTCGGCGTGGGCATCACGGTTCCCCAAGGGACTTACTACGGAAACTTGAGTTCAGGCGCCTTCGGCGACCAAGCTGGTCCTCAAGATCTCACGGATGAGGTGGGCGTCAATTCCGCCAGCGCGACAGCCAGCTACTCGGTGACAGGCAATACGGCGACGCTGTCGTTGCCATTGCAGTTCATTTTGAGCGAAGGCGCGAATCCGCAAGTGGAGTTCTTCGGCACGTTCGTCGCCACGCATTCGCTGGTGCAGCCGGTGGCCGGCGACTTCAATAATGACGGCAACGTTGACGGCGCCGATTTTCTTCTTTGGCAACGCGGGGGATCGCCCAATCCGCTCAGCGCGGGGGACCTGGAGACTTGGAAGACGGCGTTTGGCGGCCCGGCGATCGCGGCTGTGCCGGAACCAACGGCGGCGTTGTTGATGGCTACTGGGCTGTTCGGTTCCATGCTCGGAGCGCGACGCGTGCGTCGCCTGCGGGCGGCCTGAACGGCAGACGCGGCGAGCAGCTAGCTGAAACAAGAGGCGACTCCTCCGATGGGGCTTACATTACGCGCGTGCATCGCAGCGATCGTGGCGCCCCTCGTCGTGTGCGCGGCGTTGCTGTCGCCGCTGTGTGCTGTCGCTGCAGACGAGGGATTCCAGAGCCTATTCGACGGCAAGACGCTCGACGGCTGGAAGGCCGCAGACATGAGCTACTGGTCGGTCGAAGACGGGGCCATTACCGGCAAGATCACGCCGGAGCATCAACTTGCTGAGAACCTTTATCTCATCTGGCAAGGAGGCGAGCTGGCGGATTTTGAACTGAAGCTCAAGTCGCGCGTCTTCGGATCGAAGGGAATCAACAACGGCTTTCAGTTTCGCAGCCAGGAATTGCCGAATCATGATGTGGCGGGCTACCAGGTCGACAACAACCTCGACACCGACTGGCTCGTGCGGCTGTACGACGAGCATGGTCGGCACGATCTGGCGCTGCGCGGGCAGCGGACGGTGTTCGACGAGCAAGGGGGGCCCGCCATCTCGGAGTTAACCGAAGCCGTCGGCAAGCCGTGGTTCAAGCTCGATGATTGGCATGAGTACCGACTGATTTGCGAGGGGCCGCGGCTAACGCTCGAAGTCGACGGGCGGTTGGCGGCGGAGGTCGTCGACAACGATCCCCAGCAGCAGG
>JBGSMO010000132.1:0-3011 GCA_041740115.1 Pirellulales bacterium | reverse complement strand
GCCATCCGCAACGCCCATTGAGCCCCGCCCGCTCGCGGCGGGCACGCGGGCTATCGCCCACGGCTAAATGGCCGCCACACTTCGGCGTGATTCCGTCGAACGCCAGCGCCCGGCGCCACGGGCGTCCTGCCAGCGCAGCGCTAGACCGCGCTAACCGATTCTCTTACCATGCGAGTCCCTCCACTCGTCGAATAGGAATCTTCACGATGAACGCCCGCGACGCCATCAAAATCTCCATCGACTGCGGCAACATGGTCGCCCTCGCCTATCTCGAGGACCTCACCGACGCCGAGCTGCTGCACCGCCCTGCCCCTGGCGCCAACCATATCAACTGGCAACTCGGCCACCTTGTCTGGTCCGATCACCACCATTTGGAAATGGGCGCTCCCAAGTTCCTGAAGCCCCTCCCCGAGGGCTTCACCACGCTCTACAAGGCTGAAACGGCGCAAGTCGACGACCCGAGCAAGCTCCTCACGAAGGCCGAACTCCTCGCCGCCCGCGAGGTTCAGCAACAGGCGACGATCGAAGCCCTGTATCAACAAACCGACGAAGATCTCGACCGCGAAACAGGCATCTTCTGGGCTCCTACCGTCGCCTCGCTCTTCTCGATGGCCGGCAGCCATTGGCTGATGCACGCCGGCCAATGGGCTGTCACCCGCCGCCAACTCGGCCGCCCTCCCCTCTTCTAGCCCCTGGCTCCGCCAGGGGGTCGGTTACCATCTCAGTAAGCGTCGCCTTCCATAACGCTACCCCCCGGCGGAGCCGGGGGCTTCAATCGGCCTCAGCCTTCCCCACTCCGCCTCCCCCCTTTCGTTCCATGCTCCACGACCACCACGATCCCGCCCGCATCCCCCTCCAAGATCACAACAGCGACGACAAGCTCCACGACCACCTGCTGAACATCATCTCCGTCTCCGCCGGCATGCTCGGCGTCTGCCTCACCGCCGTCGGCCTTATCGGCGTCATCAAAGCGACCGCTGAGATCGAAACTCTCTGCGACGAAATCCTCGCCGCCAATTCGTTCATGTACCTCGCCGCCGCCGTCATCGCCTTCATCGCGCTCCGCACCCCCTTGCGCAAGCGAGCCATCGGAATTGCCCTACTCGTCGACGTCATCTTCTGCCTCAGCCTCCTCCTCACCGCCATCGCCTGCGGCCTCCTCGTCATGATCGTCCTGTAGCCGCGGGTCAACGACCCGCCGGAGCGATATCGAAACTCATTCAACCCGCTCAAACCGCCCCAACCCATTCACATCCAAATTTTCAATCAACACGCTCCCCGCGCGCCCCTCAGGCCCCACGGCAAAAATCACCCCCGACCTCCCCGCCGACATCTCCCCTATCGGCTGAAACCAAAAGACGTCCCGATCCCAGTGCGTCATGGCGAACCGCTCCAGCTTCGGTCCCAGCCCGAGCGTCAGCTCCCCTCCCTTCTCCGCTACCTCGATCACGCCGAAGTAATCGTTCTGATATTTCCCCGCATACGCCGCCAGCGCGAGCGGCGCCCCGCGATCAGTCGGCGGCTGGCTGAAATCGCTCGTCTGCGCTAGTTCGCTCTCTCCCATCAGAGCGAACTGCTGATTGGCGAACCTCAACCAATCTCGCTGCAGCTTGCCGTCGAGCGCCCAATCAAAAAAGCTCTCTGAGAGCCCCTCCGGCACGCCGTTCGGCGCCCCGTTCGACAGCACCGTGATGCCGATCTCCTCCGTCGGAATCAGCGACACTTCGGTCCGCACGCCCAGCGCGAACTCGCCCGAGTGATTCACCACGATCAACCCCCCGCGCTGATCGATGACGTTCCACCCGAGCCCGTACGACGCCACGCGCCCCTGGTCCGGCGTAAACCCGGTAACGATCTGCGGCGTGTGCGTTCCGGCGAGCGCCGCCGCATCGACGATCACTTTCCCCTCAAACGTTCCGCCGCCTAGTTGCAGCCGCATCCACTGCGCGAGATCGGTAATCGTCGAACTTACTCCCCCCGCCGGCGCTTGCGTATCAGGCTGCCGCGTGTTCTTCGCCGTCCACTTCCCGTCGACCAGCACATGCAACTTCGCCCGATTCTTCGCCGCCGCGTAGTCGGCGAACGCGTAACTCGTCGACTTCATCCCCAACGGCGCGAATAGCTTCGCCTGCGCCAACTGATCCCACTCGGCGCCGACGCCCTTCGCCGCCGCGTACGCAGCCTCGCTGTAACCGAAGTTGTTGTACGCATACCCCGCGCGAAAACTGCTCGACGGCGGCTGATACCGCAGCCGCCGCAAAATCTCCGCGCGCGGATATCCCATATCCTCGAGCAGATCGCCGGCGTGATCAGGCAGCCCGCTCCGGTGACAGAGCAAATCACGCAGCCGCAACTCCCGCGTTACATACGGCGTGTACATCACGAACGTCGGGTCATGATCGCTCACCCGATCATCCCAGCCGATCTGCCTCTCCCCTGCGAGGGCCGCCAAGACGGTCGACGTGATCGGCTTCGACATCGACGCCACCTGAAACACGGTCTCGGCGTCAATCAACTCCGGCTGGCCCATCTCTCGCACGCCAAAGCACTTCGTGTAAATCACTTTGTCGCGATGCACGATGGCATCAGCGCCAAGGGCCCCGCTACAGGTTGGAAAACCAAATGCCGCCACGAAAGCGATCGCAAAAAGCCCCCTCATCATGGGACGCCTCTCCTACAGATTGACCGAGTTGTTAGACATCCCGGTCGCCTATGCTTCCGGCCTCCCAAAGCATACCATCTTCGTTCCCCTGTCCGTTCCCGTTACATGGGACAGTCGACGCGCCTGCGATGTTGGGATGAAGATTCAGCGAATCCCCACGAAATTCGTTTGGCTTCCCCGCCGTGGCAGATAAACTCCAGAAGGAACAGGGTGGGGGATGTCACGTTGGCCGCTCGCGCGCCGGCGGTCGCTTCTCATCCTTCGCAACAGGGTCCCCTTATGAGCGTTTCGCGTCGGGCGCTGCGCATCGCGCGCCGGCTGGCTCTGCCCGCGGGTTTCCTCGCCGTCG
>JBGSMO010000128.1:0-4182 GCA_041740115.1 Pirellulales bacterium | reverse complement strand
GGTGAGCGTCGCCGCGTTGCCGTTGATGCCGGAGACAAAATCTTGCGGTCGGGCGACGCTCGTGCCGCCCATGGCGCCGGAGGCCGGCATCAACGTGTTCTTTAGATCGACGCCGTAGGACTGCGCGTGCGCCGTCCGTAGCGACGTCCACCCCATCAAGCAGCAGAGAAACAGGGCCCGGACAAGGCGAGAGATTCGCATGGGATTCCACTCGGAACGGCATCTGACTTGGCGCCAGGCAATCGACTCGTTGCCCGCCTCGTATTCCCATTCGACCGTGCCGCTAGGACTAGCACGCGGCAAAATCGTCAGTTCCGGCACATCTGGCGTCTTGCGACGCGCTTTATGCGATACAATCGGCAAAGCTTAGCGATCTGCAGGAAACCCCGTGCCGGCTAGTAGGGGAATGACTCTCACGCGGGCCAAGACTTGTTGGCTAGGGTTATTCCGAGCAGAACTCCTCCTTGAAGACGGCGACGTCGCTCCTCGCTCGAACAACACGAATTCTCGACCAGGTGAAGATGATGATGTCAAACAAAGAAAACGGGTACGTTGTTGTCCGGATTGTCATGGCGTTGATGATCCTTGTGCCGTTGCCTTTGCAAGCTCAGGAGATTTCCGGCACGCCCGGCTCGCCGAGCGCCACGACAACCATCGATGGCCGACAACTTCCGCCGCCGGCTCCAACGTTTGGCGGAGTGATCAAGGACGCCGCCCTGCAATCGACGCCCTGGTGGGCGCCACGCGTGGCGCCTCCGCAGGGCGCACCCAACGTGCTGCTGATCATCACGGATGACGCCGGCTTCGGCGTGCCCAGCACGTTTGGCGGAGTGATTCCGACTCCCACGATGGACCGCATCGCTAAGTCGGGTCTACGCTACAACCGCATGTGCTCGACCGCGCTTTGTTCGCCGACGCGAGCCGCACTGATCACTGGCCGCAACCATCACTCGGCCGGCTTTGGCGTGGTCTCTGAGCAGTCGACTGGCTTCCCCGGGTACGACAGCGTCATTGGCGTGGACAACGCCACGATCGGCCGCATCCTGCTTGAGAACGGTTACAACACGTCGTGGTTCGGCAAAAACCACAACACGCCTGCTTTTCAGGCGAGCCAGTCCGGGCCGTTCAACCAGTGGCCGATTGGCATGGGCTTCGAGTACTTCTATGGGTTCGTCGGCGGTGACGCCAACCAGTGGCAGCCAAACCTCTTCCGAAATACGACGCAGATCTATCCGTTCACGGGCAAGAAAGACTGGAACTTGATCACCGGCATGGCGGACGAAGCGATCGACTGGATGACGCGGATGCATCAGATTGATCCAAGCAAACCGGTCTTCATCAAATACGCGCCGGGCGCCGCGCATGCTCCGCACCATCCGACGAAGGAATGGGTGGACAAGATCACCAAGATGAAGCTGTTCGACGAAGGCTGGAACAAGGTGCGTGAACGCATCTTCGAGAACCAGAAGCGCCTGGGCGTGATCCCGCAGGACTCCGTGCTGCCGCCTTGGCCGAAGGACTTGCTCAAGGAGTGGGACCAACTGACGGCCGAGGAGCAGAAGCTCTACCTCAAGCAAGTAGAGGTCTTCGCCGCCTACGTCGCCTACAACGACCACGAAATCGGACGCGTGGTCCAGGCCTTCGAGGATCTGGGCAAGCTCGACAACACACTCGTCATCTATATCAACGGCGACAACGGCACCAGCGCCGAGGGCGGCCCGATGGGCACGCCGAACGAAGTCGCGTGGTTCAATGGCGTCAGCGACATGCCAGTCGAACTGCAGATGAAGTGGTATGACGTGTGGGGCACTGAGCAGACCTACAATCATATGTCGGCCGGCTGGTCCTGGATGTTCGATGCGCCGTTCTCATGGTTCAAGCAGAACGCATCGCAACTTGGCGGCGTCAACCAGAACATGGTTGTGTCGTGGCCGGCGCGGATCAAGGATAAGGGCGGCCTCCGCACTCAGTTCATGCACGTCATCGACGTGGTGCCGACGATCCTCGAGGCCGCAGGAATTACTGCGCCCGATGTGGTTGACGGCATCAAGCAAAAGCCGATCGAGGGGACGAGCTTCGTCTACACCTTCGACGCGGCCAACGCCAAGGCTCCATCGCAACACAAGACCCAGTATTTCGAAATGATGGGCCAGTATGCTTTGTATGACGACGGCTGGTTCATGAGTACGAAGGTCGATCGGGCGCCATGGGAAGCGTTTGGCGCGGCCAACCCGGACCCGCTCAATAACCAAGAGTTTCAACTTTACAACCTGGATAAGGACTTCACCCAGTCCGAAAACTTGGCGGCAAAATACCCGGACAAGGTCAAAGAACTCAAAGCCAAGTTCCTCGCCGAGGCGGAGAAATATCAAGTGCTACCGCTGGATGCCTCAGTGGCGGCGCGCATCATCGCGCCACGGCCGAACATCACCGCCGGGCGCTCTGAGTTCGTCTATACGCGCCAGATGGTCGGTCTGCCTCAGGGCGATTCGCCGGTGCTGCTGAACACCAGCTACGCCATTGCCGCCGACATTGAGGTGCCGGCTGAGGGCGCCGAGGGGATGTTGCTGACCTCGGGAGGGCGTTTTGCGGGGTATGGCTTCTACCTGCTTAAGGGGAAACCGGTGTTCCTCTGGAACTTGCTCGACCTCGAACGCATCAAGTGGGAAGGCCCGGACGCGCTCGCGCCCGGCAAGCATACGGTCGAGTTTGACTTCAAATACGAGGGGATCGGCGTCGGTACGCTTGTCTACAACAGCTTCAGCGGACTCGGCCAACCCGGCACCGGCACACTGAAGGTAGATGGCAAGGTGGTCGCCACAAAACGCATGGAGAAGACGCTACCGATGATTCTGCAATGGGACGAGAGCTTCGACATCGGATCGGACACGCTGACCGGCGTGAACGATGCAGATTACGAGCCGCCGTTCGCGTTCACTGGTAAACTTCACAAGTTGACGCTCAAGGTGGACCGCCCGCAGCTCTCGCCTCAGGACGTACGCACGCTCGAAGAAGGCATGAAGAAAGCCGCGGCCGGTCGCGAGTAAAGGCTGCCTTTTCCTGTTATGAATCCCGCAGGCCGCGGGCGGCACTGGATCTTGATCCAGTGTCGCGCAGCGACGGGAAGCTTTGAGGGGAGGGTCGCGGTTGGAGAATGGCGGATGCTTCTTGCGGCTGCGCCGTCCATGGTCGAGAACATGGGCTACGCGCTATCCTTTCCTTTGAGGCCTCTGGCGGCTGCGCCGCCCCGGTAGCCGCTCGCGCGGCAACCGGAGCTACCCGCTGCGTGGCCCAGGTCACCGCTTAGCCCGATTTTGTTCCTGCCGTCTTTTTTCCGTCCGGCGCGATGCTTCACGCTGCGCGGCAGCGCTATTGCTTTGGTTCCGGTATCCGCACCATGAGCCATTGCTGCGTCTGTCCGTCGGCAAAATGGATGAGCGCGGGCGACGAATCCTCGGTGAGGTTTTCGAGCCCGGTTTCCATGATGGGGCGCTCTTGACCGGCGACCGTCCAGGCGACTCGCTGGCTTTGTTTGTCGGCCATGCCTTCGATTGATTGGACTTTGCCCGTTAGCGTGTTTTTGAGCGTCCCCGAGATAACGCCTTGCTTGCTGATGGCCAGCTGCAGGTAGAGCGACGGCGGGGCGCCTGTAGCTTGGCCGTCCTGCGTCAGAGCGAAGACGCCCAGCGGCATCCAATCGGAGCTTGCCGGCGCTTCCGCGGGGGCGCTGCTGGCGATGGCGGCCGCCTGCTCCGTATATTCTTCGGTCGTGGCGATGGGCTGGTCGCCGGAGTAGACCTGGTCGCCTGAATAGTAGACGTCTTCGCCGTAATTGTACGATGCGGGTTCTTCGCTGTAGCCGCACCAGCTTCCCACCGAGCCCCATGTCGCCCAGGCGAAGGGACGCGTAATGGCCCAGGCAGTCCAACCGGGGTTCTCTTGCCAGAAGTCGCCTGGGTTGTGTTCATTATATTGATCGCGAATTTCGTCGCGCCGTTGATCGCGATTGCCTTGACG
Organism: Pirellulales bacterium; assembly: GCA_041740115.1. Classification (GTDB taxonomy): domain Bacteria; phylum Planctomycetota; class Planctomycetia; order Pirellulales; family Lacipirellulaceae; genus Lacipirellula. The sequence continues at coordinate 165 of JBGSMO010000128.1, read as the reverse complement.
TTCGCCACGGTCCTCGATGCGTCCGGGACGATTCTGGCTCAAGTTGTCTCCTGGAGTGCCAGGTCGTCCGGCGTCAACGCGCGATCGGTTGGCGGCTGCTCCAACGGCCGCTCCGCCGACGGCTCCGGCTGCGACTTGCCTGCCGCCGCCTTGCAAGAAGTCGGC
>JBGSMO010000118.1:0-14018 GCA_041740115.1 Pirellulales bacterium | reverse complement strand
GGCGACCACGCATCCGATCAGCGCAAACGAAAACCCTTGCCAGAGCAAGGGTTAGTCGCAATCTGTCACCACTTGGCACAGGGTGACGCAAGTAGCGGAGGAGGGATTCGAACCCCCGACACGCGGATTATGATTCCGCTGCTCTAACCGACTGAGCTACTCCGCCGAAGCGTGTTTTTTCGCGGTCGGGCGCCGTCAGAGGCTTCCAAACCGAGAACGCCCCCAGTTTTAGCTGGGGCGGTTGGACAATTCTACTATCCGCTGGGGACCTGCGAAACCCTTCCTGGACGCCTCTCCCAGGCGGCCTTCAGCCCGCTTCGACCTGCTTCCGCGAGACGGCAATCCGCTTCCGCTCGACGTCGATTTCTAGCACTTTGACTCGCACCAAGTCGCCGACGGCGACGACCTCGGCGGGGTCGTTGACATAGGAGTTGGCCAGCTGCGAGATGTGAATCAGGCCATCCTGATGGACGCCGACGTCGACGAACGCCCCGAAGCGGGTGACGTTGGTGATGACGCCGTCGAGGACCATACCTGTGCGGAGGTCGCTCAGTTGATTGACGCCGTCGCTGAACTTCACCGCGCGGAACTCGCTGCGCGGATCGCGGCCCGGCTTGGCCAGTTCGGCGATGATGTCTTGAACAGTCGGCAGGCCGATGGCGCCGTCGACGAAATCCTCGGCGCGTAAGCGCGAGGTGAGAGCGCCGTTGCCGACGAGCGTTCGGGCGTCGACCGCTAGCGACTGCGCCATCTTCGCGACGACGCCGTAACTCTCCGGGTGGACCGCCGAATCGTCGAGCGGCTGCGCGCCGTTGCGGATGCGCAAGAACCCGGCGGCTTGCTCGAACGCCTTCGGGCCGAGCTTCGGCACCTTCAGTAGTGAGGCGCGGCTATCGAAGCGACCGTGCGCATCGCGGTACTCGACAATCCGCTCGGCGAGCTTGGGACCGATCCCCGCCACATATGACAGCAGCGACATGCTGGCGAGGTTCAGATCGACGCCAACCGAGTTGACGCACGACTCGACCTCGCGGCCGAGCGACGTCTGCAATAGTTTCTGATTGACGTCGTGTTGGTATTGGCCGACGCCGATTGATTTAGGGTCGAGCTTCACCAGTTCGGCCAGCGGATCCTGCAAGCGGTGCGCGATGCTGATGGCGCCACGGACGGTGACGTCGAGGTCGGGATACTCTCGCACCGCCAACTCGCTGGCGGAGTAGATCGAAGCGCCCGACTCGCTCACCATCGCTTTGATGACTTCGATGCCGGCGGACTTCAGCACGCCGGCGACGAACTCGTCCGTCTCGCGCGACGCGGTGCCGTTGCCGATGGCGATCAGGCGGACGTGGTATTTGGCGATTAATTCTTTCAGGACGCGCGCGGCGCCGTCGACGTCATTCTTCGGAGCCGTCGGGAAGATCGTGGTGCTGGTGACGTACTTGCCGGTGCCGTCGACGACGACGACCTTGCAACCGGTGCGGAAACCGGGGTCAATGCCGATCGTCACCTGCGGTCCCGCCGGAGCGGCAAGCAAGAGCTGCCGCAAATTGCTGGCGAAGACGGTGATCGCTTCGTCGTCGGCGCGCTCTTTGAGCGTTTGCAGCGTCGTCGATCCTACTGCCGGCAACAGCAGACGCGTGTAGCAATCGTCGAGGGTGCGTAGGAGTTCGGCGTGAAATTCAAACGACGGGTTGTGGGCTAAGCGCGGCCTTAGTTTGCGCAGGGTGAAGTCATCGTCGAGCGCGACGCCGACGTTGAGAAATCCTTCCGCTTCGCCGCGCAGCATGGCTAATAGACGATGGGAGGGGACGCGCTTCGTTGGTTCACGGTGATCGAAATAGGTTTCGAACTTGGCGCCCTCGGTCTTCTTGCCGCGCTTGACCATCGAGACGACGTGGCCGAAGTCGTGCGCCTGCTGGTTGAGCCAGCGGTTAAGTTCGACGTCGTCGGCCCAGCGTTCGGCGACGATGTCGCAAGCGCCCTGCAGCGCGGCTTCGGCGTCGGGGACCTTTTTCTTAGGATCGATGTAGGGACGCACCACGTCGGCGCGCGGGCGATTGAGTCGTGCCTGCTTCCAGAGGATGTCGGCCAGCGGTTCGAGCCCGCGCTCACGGGCAATTGTCGCCCGAGTCCGGCGCTTCGGCTTGAAGGGTAGATAGAGCAGTTCCAAGGTCTGCTTGTCGGTGCACTGTTCGATTTGGCGGCGCAACTCTGCCGTCAAGGCGCCTTGGCCATCGATCGTTTTGATAATCGTCTGCTTTCGCTGCGCCAGTTCGCGAGCAGCGGCCAGCGCGTCTTCGATCGCACGGATCGCTGTTTCGTCGAGGCCGCGCGTCGCTTCCTTCCGGTAACGTGCGATGAACGGCAGGGTGTTGCCGGCGTCGAGCAATTCGACAACCGAGCGCACTTGCTGCGGCGCGGCGCCGACCGCCGTCGCGATCTGGGCGACCACGGCATCGAGATGGAAGTCGTCGGGCTCTGCGGTCATGCGATTGCTTACGTCAGGTTGTTGGCCATTGATTGAATGACGAACCGTCGCGGCGAGTAAGGGGAGGGCGGGTTCCCGCGGAGCGATGCTAGAAACAGAACCCCTGCCGGGAAATTGCCTGCGCTTTCCCTAGAATCCAAGAACTCTCTCCATTGCCCGCTTCAACGGCAGTTCGGCGTGAGCCTCGTCCTCCCTGGGCCCTTACCTGTCGCGTGATCGATTTTTGGCGACAACAACTCTAACTCCTTATATTGCTAGAGGTTAACGGCTGTCGTTCGCGTGAATCCGGTCGTCTTCGAGGCGACAAGAAGGTTGTCTCGCTTCTTTTCATCATCCTTCTGTCGCTCCCTTTTGCCGACTTTTGCTTTTGCGTCGCGCTGAGGGGTCCCTATTAAACTGTCGCAAAAGTCGTCGGCCGAAAATCCCGGCTTCGCGCGTTTAGACCGGTGAAAACCGAGGTATTTTCGCTTACTCGCGTGGTTTTGGGCGACCGACTTTTGCGTTTTTACAAATTAGTCATCAGACGCAAAAGTCGTCGTCGCTTATGACGCGCAGCGCGACATGCGCCACCCCGACAAACTGCCGACGGCACGGTGCGTTGAATCGCCAAAAGCGGACTAATGCACTGATGTATATCATTGCGGATTGGGTGGCCAAAAGCAATCCGCTAATGTTGGCCACTTGCGGTCGGTCTGGTCATGGCGACAGTTGGCAGCCGGGAAGCCTAATTTAGCGTAGAATCCTCGAAACGAAATCGCGGCACGTTAGCCGCCGTCGCCATTGTAGGCTTCCAACGGGTCGAGCAATTCCATCGGGTTTGGCATTCCTCTTATGCGCATCGGCCTCTTCGGCGGCAGCTTCGATCCGGTTCACCGCGGGCATTTGCTGCTGGCGGATTGCTGCTGTCGACAGGCGCGCCTCGATCGAGTCGAGTTCGTGCCGACGGCCCAGCAGCCGCTCAAGCCGCGCGGGCCAATCGCCGGCGAAGCCGATCGAGCGGCTATGCTGCGGCTGGCTATCGCCGATCGGCATGAGTTCGCCCTGTCGCTGATCGAGATCGAGCGGGGCGGGGTGAGCTACACGGTCGACACGCTCCGCCAACTGCGGGACGAGCAGCCCGCCGCTGAGCTGTTCTTTCTGATGGGGGCCGACTCGCTTGCCGACTTTCCGACTTGGCGGGAGCCGGCGGCGATTTGCGAGCTGGCGACGCCGCTAGTGGTCCGTCGCGGGGGAGCGCCGCCGCCTGATTTTGACGCGCTGGCGGCGCTTGTCTCCGCCGAGCGACTTGCCGCGATTCGCGCTCACGAGGTAGAGATGCCGGCGACGCCGATTAGCAGTTCGAACATTCGGCGGTTGATCGCTGAACACGGAGACTGGCAATCGCTCGTTCCCCCTGGCGTGGCAGAGTTTATCGAACGACAGGGGCTCTATCGCGCGAAGTGAGTTGTCAGGGTCGATTGACTTATTGACAGGATAACAGGATGGAGCGGATCGACAGGATGTAGTGCGGATCTTGGGCTTTGTTAGTGTTCACTTTTAGGGTTGGCGGCAAGCGATTTTCTTGGTCTTCCTCGACAGCCGATCCCGCCGATCCGAGAAATCCTGTGATCCTGTCCAGTCTTTCTCTGGATGTTGAGCTACGCGGCGAGTTTGCGTTTGAGCATCAAAGCTAGCTGCGGCGACACCGGCAAGCGCCACACGGCGTCGTCGGTGCGCAGCGCATCGGTGATGACGCTCAGCTGCTCGTCGACCGACTGCGTCACGTCGAGCAACAGCCACTTGCGGCCGCCGAATGTGCAGTGCCCGCCGCCGGCGCCGTCGAGATACTCTTCGCGGAGAGTGTATTCGAGTCGACGAGCCAACTCGGCGGCCTCTGCTAGCAACGTAGCGATCTGCATGGGTTCATCCTTCGGCCGAATAAGAGTCCCGGCTGCTCCGGGGGACGCATCTGATTGCGTTATGCTCGCGCGAACTTCGTCCACCGGCAGAGCCGGTGGCTTCCATTGGGGGCGGGATTGTATCGCGATCGGTTCCAGTCGCCCAGCGTGATTCGACGATAGGAGAGATAGAAGCAACATCTTTCCCCATAATGAGTTAACGCCTGCCGCCTCGGCAAACCACCCGAAGTGGCGAGAGTGCGGCGATAGGGCAGGGGAGGGGGTTTGCAAGAGAGGGGTCTCCGACTCCGAATCGTTGTGGTCAGCGGATTCGGCGTTGAAGACGCCTCCTACAGGCAAAAATAGCGGCGCTCACGGAGGGGCGGATGACGACCAAGGTATCGCAGGCTGACGAACTCGCCGCCCTCAAGCAAGAGTTGATGCACGCGCAGAAGATGGCGTCGCTCGGCGAACTTGTCGGTACGACCACGCACGAGTTCAACAACGTGTTGATGACGATCATCAACTACGCCAAGCTCGGGATGCGGAACAAGGACGAGCCGTCGCGCGACAAGGCGTTTGATCGCATCCTCGCCGCCGCGCTGCGCGCCGAAAAAATCACCAACGCGGTCCTCGGCATGGCGCGCAATCGGAGCGAGGAATTCGCGCCGACCGAACTCGAGCGGCTCGTCGACGAGTCGCTGCTGTTGCTGGAACGCGAGATGCAAAAGTATCGCGTCCAAGTTCGCAAGGAATTCGCCGCCGCGCCGCCGGTGCGGGCGATCGGCAATCAAATCCAACAGGTGCTGCTCAACCTGATGACGAACGCTCGCCAGGCAATGTCGAGCGGCGGGGAAATGGTCCTGCGCATCGCGCACGACTCGAAAGCTGGATTTGTCGACCTCACCGTGCGCGACTCAGGCTGCGGTATCCCGCGCGAGCAACTGCCGAAGATTTTCGACCGCTTCTACACCACCAAGTCGGGGCCTGACGCCACCGGCAAAGGGGGGACCGGCGTCGGCCTCTCGGCGTGTCGAGAGATCGTTGAGGCCCACCAAGGCCGACTGCGCGTCGAGAGCAGCGTCGGCAAGGGGACGGCGTTTACCGTGCGGCTGCCGGTGTGGCAACAAAAAAGCGAGTCGGCCGCCGCGGCGCCAATTGCGCCGCTGGGCGTGCCGAACTCGCTTGCTTCGTCAACTTCTCCGACGTCGCTAGGAACCTAAGGGCTTAGGCTCGGTTGCGACGCGATCGACCGTAGGCGGCCATCGCCATCGTTGCCAGTCCACACAGGGCGATCGACGCTGGCTCCGGCACGGCGCCGATAGCCGCTGTTGCCGGCACGCCCGAGCCGAACTGTTGCTGCCAGATCAAGAAGTCGGCGCCGTCACTTTTGCCATCGCCATTGGCGTCGCTATTTCCGTTGACGCCGTAATCGCCCTTCCACTTGGTGAGATCAGCGCCGTTCACTTGCCCGTTTTGATTGAAGTCGGCAGTGAACAACGCCGTGCCCGTCACGCTCAGCGTGACAGAATTGTTTGCATAGGAGACGTTCCAGGAAAGGCCTGGGGTCAGCGGGGCGAGCGAAAAATCGGTAGCCTCGAAAGGGCCTAGCAGCGCCCCCGGCGTCCCGCCTTCGGAATGAGTTAGTGGGTCGAATCCTGCAGTGGCGACAACTGCGTCAACTGCGGCCTTGTCAGCGGTAAGATCCGCTCCGGCGGTGAGGATCGTCCAACTGTTGCCGCTCACAGGCGAGTAGCCAGTGAGATCGACCACCAACGTGCCGTTGGTGATATCAGCGTCGCCGGTGACGCGAATAGTCGTGTGCGTCGTCCCAGTGATCTCGGCAATCAATGTCGAGGAGACGGCGACGTCAAACGTGTTCATGAGAAAACTGCCGTCGGCGATGATGGTGCTGTCATCGCCGGTGATGCGAAGCGAAACGGGGCCGCCAGAGCCGCTCGGCTCACCGGCCCAGTCCGCACCGCGTCCGACGTAGATGTTCCCATTGTCGGCACCTCCACCAGTCGCTGACAGAACACCGCCGCTGATGTTCACGCTTCCAGTACCGCTCCGATTGCCAATGGCGAAAGAATCTGCGATCTGGAGAACGCCGCCCGAAATGTTGATAGTACCGGTGCGGGGGCCGGGATTGTCAATTTGATCAGGTCGCCCGCCGTCGCCGATCTCAACGTCTCCAAACGATTGACGGAACAGGCCTCCGGAATGATTCCAGGTGCCAGTGCCATATTTTCCGATGAACGTGTAGCCGCCTTGAAGTTCGCCACCCTGCATGTTTAGCGTGCCCGTGCCGACTCGGCCGACGCCGATGTCATCGCCTGACGTGACGCGCGTGGCCGGGCCGCCGGAAACGGTGAGCGTCCCCGTCCCCGTTCCATCTTGACCGCCGACGAAAAGGCTGCCGCTTCCGCCGGCTCGCAGGATCGCATTGTTGACTGTCGCCGTGCCGGTTCCGTTCTCGCCAATGCGAATCCCATTGCCGAACAAGTCGCCGCCCGTCACTGCCAGCGTGCCGCTCGAACCGCCGACAGAAGCAACCGTCAACGAATTAACGTCCAAGGTCGGAGTGTTGAACGTCGCGGTGCCGCCGTTATCGATGACGGCGTCGTCCGCAGCTCCAGGAACGCCGTTAGGATTCCAATTCGACGGATTGTCAAAGGCCCCATTGGCCACGTTCCAAGCGGACTGCGAGAACGCCAACTGCGGCGAAACGACGATCGCCGCAGCACAGGCGACCACGGTCTTTAACAACGAACACTTCATGATGTGGACTCTCCAAGACAGGCGGAGGGAGCAGAATCGCGATGCAATGAGATACGAAACGGTCGCTATGACGTACGACCGTTGTCACTAGAACAGAACGTCGAAAATTGAATAGACATTCTAAGCTCGACCCCATCCAGAAGAAAGTCGCCATGCTTCCTGACAAGTCCGTAAGCCAAGACCGACGCGGGGGCGACAGACGCCTGCCTGCAGGTCCAACGCCACTCCGCTGCTTGCCCCCCGGCGCGCGACGAATGCGACGATCTCCCCGTAGTGCAGGCGTCTACCGCCGCTGCGATCGGTCTTCCGCAATATGATACTTAGCCAGTCACCTAGTTCTTACCAAGATTTTGTGAAGAACCCGCCAAAATCTTAATGAAGCGCCAAAATGGGAAGATAAGGGCCGGCGACACGGCCAAAAACGACGTCTTGCGACAAACCGCCGACGCCTTAAAGCCTGTTATTGACTTTGTGTGGCGTTTTCACGCCAAATACGCCACCTGGCTGGCCTCGCGGCTAGCCCTCTGGCGTCTGATGGCATTCGGAATGACAGGATTCATCGAGAAATCACGAAAACGCCGGAAGTCCGTCACTCAGAAGTGAATAACAGGCTCTAGGGAACGACCGGGACGCCCGTCGGCGCCACGACGAGTCGCGACTGCAAATCGGCGATAATCGCCTGTTCTAAATCTGGATCACGCCCGATGAAGATCCAGTTGCTAGCCAGCTGCGTGCGGCTGACCGCCTCGGCGGCGGTGCTGGGCAGGGAAGAGTCGTTGCGGAAGGTGGCGGCGCCGGCGGTCGAGTTCTCCGGTCGCGGCAGGTCTTCGAGGTCTTTTTCCACTAGCACGTCGACCAGGTAGCCGGTGGCGTCGGGAATCACGCGGATCGTGGCGCGACGGCGGATCGTTTGGAACGTGCTCTCCCAGCGGTTATAGCGACCGACCGAATCGCGGCGGTGAAGCTCCGGGAGCGTCGCCCCGATGAGCGGATGAACGTCGATGCGACCTTCCGTCAATACGTCGCCGACCAGCTGCACTTGGCGTTCGCGTTCAATGCGGAAGTAATCGTCCACCGTGTCGATGATCTGCTCCCAAGTCCAATCGCGATTGGCAACCGGGATGTGGATTTGGCTCGAGCCGCCGTCGCCCGGCACCACGATCGGCACGCCGGCTGACATGGGGTCGTTGGGATCGGTCGCGAACGGGTCGATCATCACCCCTTGGCCGCTGACGATCGGCGGGGCGCCGAACAGTTGCGGCGGGGCCATTACTTGCTGACCAGGCGCGACGGGCTGCACGACTTCAAACGGCTGGCAGCCGGCGGCCGAAGCGAATCCCGCCGCCATCAGCGCGCAGCAACGCAGCTTCCACCGAACGGCGGCAAGCGGCGGCGACCAGCGGCGCGCAATCGACAAAGCGCGGAACTCCATTTCCGAGCAACGACAAAGCCAAAGTGATCTCTACCCCGAGAATGGGGCGGCGAATCTTCGTGAAACGGGCGTGGCGGCACAAGACCGAACGGCGCCGATGCTAGCACGCGGCGTACTGGCGAGTCATCCAAGCGAAGTCTCTCGCAGAGGCGCGGAGGCGCAGAGACGCATAAGGAACAACTATCCGAGACATCGTCGAATGATAGCGGCCGCGAGCGAATGCCTCCTGTCGTCGCTCATCGCAAATCGCTCTGTATTTCCTCTGCGTCTCTGCGCCTCTGCGAGAGACTTGTTTTTGGCCACAGAAAACGCAGGAGAGCGAGATTCAATAATCGCTCTCGATGCCGAGCCGCATCTTCAGCTGTTCGAATTGCTGGATGTACTCGTCGTTCGTCGAGTGGACGTGCTCGGCCTCGGTAATGAATCGCATGTCGTCGCGGCAGGGGACGTTCCAGTCGGCCAGCACTTGCTCGTACTGTCGGAGTTCCTTGCCGTAGACGATCAGCAGCTTGTGCTCGTCGAACTGCACTTCTTGCGGCGTCGCCGGGTTGAGCACGGCGATGCCGGTGCAGCCGTCGTTCACCAACATCTCTTCGAAGTCCCACAGAATCGACTGCAAGATCGGCATGTCGATATGTTCGCGATACAGGTCTTGGTGCCCGGCCGCGTTGTAGTCGTGGCTCGTCTCGAGGACGACGTCGACGACCGGTCCCAACGGATCGAGCAGTTCCATGAACGTCTCGAACAGCTGCTCCCGCGACGCGGCGGCCATCAGCACGGGGACGTTCTTCTTCGATTGTTCGTCGCGGTAGGTGTCGTGACGGAATCCGCACGACGGTACCACTTCCAAGGCGTACGACGGTCGGACCGCATCGCTAAGCGTGAAGCTGCCGTAGCGGGCGACGCCGAGGTGGGCTTCGAGCTGATCTTCATTCAGCGTTTCGAAGCTGCTCGCCGGCGCGGCTGGCATTTCTTCTTGGTAGACGTTGCGAAAGAATTTCTTCAGGAAGCCCATCGAACACTCACGGCAAGGTCAAGCAGAGACAGTCACCAAACATCCAACGACTAACGAAACAACGAACGCCGGGAGTGATTAACGCTTCACGACGCCTGGGAACGTCGCCGAACCGAAGGCTGGGGCTTCGCCAATAGGCGAACGCCGCAGACGCATTCTCGGTTTCCTTACTAAAACGTAGGTCACGGTCCGAACCGCGAACCGTCTGCGACTGTCCGCAAACGTCTTTAGCCGGTTGCGGAACCGCCCAGTCGTTACAACCGAACCTAGGGCGAAAAGAGGGGCAAATTGCCGCAGAAACGGCGACGCCGAGAGGGCCCGCCGTCGAGAGGAGCGTCATCCTGAGCCGAGCGAAGGATCTGGCGCAAATCAGTTTCCAGATTCTTCGCTCCGCTCAGAATGACGACGTGCGCCGTGTCGTTGCTGCTACTCCGACGCATGCAGGCAGCGTACCAGCGAAGACACCGCCATCGCCGTGCCGCACGGCTGGTGGTAGTCGTAGAGCGGATAATCCCACCAACTGCCGTCCTTCTCCTGCAGCGGCAGCAGAATGCGGGCCAAGTGATCCTGAAAGTAGGGGCGTTCTTCTTCAGGCAGTTCGTCGATGCACATCGCCGCGTAGTAGTGACCGTAGTAGTAAAAGTACCCGGCGACCTGAAAATGCGACTCGTGCGGGACCGGCCGTTTGCGCCCGATGCCGAGCCAGCCGTTGCGGGCGAAGAGTCGGTCGAGCCACGCCTTCAGCACGCCGTCGGTCACCTCTTCATGGCCGTACATCCTTAGGGCGAGATTGCAGACCTGGCTGCGGCCCAAACTGCCGGCGGGTCGGTTGATCCCTAAGCGCGGATTCAACCGCAGATACTCGCCGTAGGCATACGAGAAATCGGGAAGCCGTTGCCGCAGGAGCGAGTCGATCGCCTTCTTCGTCAATTGTTCGGGATACTCGATACCCATCGCCGCGGCCCGCTTGTATGCGATGAGCACCGTTGCGGTGACGAAGCTGTTGGGGCTGCTCCCTGGCGTCTGCGTGTGCTGGTCGAAGTCGTAGTAGCCCCAGCCGCCGTTGAGGAAGGTATAGCGCCGCAGCATGTCGGCGTGGTACTCGGCGAGCGTCTTGAGTTCGGCCCGCAATGCGTCGTTCCCCTCGGCTCGTTCATAGAGCATTGCCAGCGTCTGCAATCCGTAGGCATGTCCCCAAACGTTATAGAGGGCCTCTTGTTCAGCCCGGCGGAGCTTGCCGGAGTGAACCAGCAGCCATTGCTGCCCGCGGTCGATGGCGGCGTCGATCGCCAGCTGTTTTTCGTCGTCGAAGAGCGACCGGGCGTCGATCAGCGCCTCGGTGGCCAGAGCCGTCACGCCGGTGCGAAACGCCAGATGAGCGCCCGGCACGGGGGCGAAGATGTTAAGGCCCTTCGTCTTCTGCGGACCGCCCCAGGCGCCGCTGTCACGTTGCGATTCCAAGAGGAAGTCGACGCCGCGAGTGATCGACGCAGTGAGTTCCTCGGTCGTCGGCGGCGTGACCGGCTTCGGCTTCGGGGCTTCGAGGGCAAGCGGGTAGGGGAAGGGCTTCGTTTCGGCTTCTATGGCATCCTTCGCTGCGGCGCTGGCGCACCACGCCGTGGCGAAGGCAATAAGCGTCAGCAGCATGGAGCAGCGAAGCATCAAATCCATCCCTGAGCAAAACGGTTAGTAGCGTCGAGCAGCCGAAATATGCCGGAGGCACACTTGCCTCCGGGTTCTCCAGAGGGCGTGTCACTCCGGCTAGCGGTTACTTCTTCTCGTCATTCTTCTCTTCTTTTGTTGCTGCTTCCGCTTTCTTTTCGTCCTTGGCCCCTTTGACGATGACATCGCCCGCCTCCAAGCCTTTGACGATCTCGACTTCCTTCTCCTTCGTCTTGCCAACCTTCACGTCGCGGCGGACGGGCTTCTCCTCGCCTTCGACTTGCAGCATAACGTACTTCTGCTTCGGATCGTCTTTGTCGGTCTGCAACAGTTCGGCGGGAATGACGAGCGCGTCTTTCACGTCGTAGACCGTGATCTTCGTCTTGCAGGTCATGCCCGGCATCAGCCAGTCGGGCTCGTCGCTCGATTTCAGATCGACGCGTACGGGAAACTTGTTCCCGGCGCCAGGGACGTCGGCCACCTTGGCGACTTTCGCATTCAACTCGATTTCAGCGTCCGCGACGGGCGACACGATGGTCGGCTGCTTCGCTTTGACGGTCGGCAGTTCCTTTTCGCCGACGGCCGTCTCGACGTACATCGGCCGGTCCTTAACGATCGTCATCACAACTGAGTTCGGCGCCAGCGTCCCGAACGGGATCAGCTTGCTTTCTTGACTGCTCACTTCGATCCAGCGTCCGTTGACGGCGCGGCCGTAGTAAACGATGCCGTCGGCCGGCGCCTTCAGTGTCATCAGGGCCCGATCGGCGAGCAGCTTCGCGTGGCTATCGACCGCCTTGACCCGCGCCTCCCGCATCTTTTCGAGTTCGTACCGCTGCTGGTTCATGCCCAGCGATTTGGCCATGCTGGCCCGGTCGAATGCGATCTTCGCCGTTTCGACGGCGGTTTTTAGCGACTGCTCGCGCTGCGGGATCGAGATTTCCGTCGTGTATTGATGGTTGATTTTCGCGTACTCCAGGAAGAACTTCGCCGCCTCGACCTGAAACTTCTGCCGCTTCAGCACAATCTCTTCGGTTTCCTCGGTCAGTTCGTCGGCGTCGTACATCTTCTTGAGTTGCTCGTACTCCTCGTTGGCGTTTTGGAACTGCTGCTCCGACGACTGGAGATAGTACTTTGCCATCCGCTCCGACATATCGCGCATCGTATCGTCGAAACGCTTCTTCTCGTCTTGCGCTTCGTCGTATTGCCGCTTCGCCTCGTCGTAGCTGAGGGCGATCGACTTTTCGAGCCGCGGGAAGTCTTCCTCCGCCGCCATCAGCGCTAGCTCGCCGGTGCGAAGCTCGAGCGACTTCTCGGCGATCGACTTCTCGATATCCTTGTCGTCAAACTTGACCAGCACGTCTCCCTTGCGGACGCGCTTGCCGTGCGGGACAGCTTCGACGACCTTGAACGTCGTCCACGCCTCGGGGCGTAACGCGACTTCTGTAGTTTCTTCGGCGACGAAGACCCCTTCCGCCTCGATGTCGACCTTGAATGCTTTGGCTTCGACCTTGAACGTCTCGGGCTTTTTGGCCTCTTCCTTTGCCGCCGCCTTCTTGGCGTCAGGCTTTTCGTCCGATTCTGCGGACGACTTTTTGTCGCCTGCCTTCTCCTCAGTCTTTTCCTCGGCGGCCTTCGGTTTCTTTTCCGCTTCGTCGTCGGACTTGTCGTCCTTTGCATCCTGTGCTTCGTCCGACTTCTCGTCCTCCTCGGCTGACTTCTCGTCGTTGCTCGCCGACTCTTCAGCTGCCGACTCGTCGGACTGCGATTTCTCCTCGTCGGCCTCTTCGCCTTCTTTCTCTTCCCCCTCGCCTTCGCTTGACTCTTCGTCCTCATCCTCTTCGTCGTCATCGTCGTCGTCGGATAATTTCTGGACTTGGTCCGCCAGAGACTCGGTCGGATTCGGAGCCGACGACGCCTGGACCGTCGCGACGCCAATCGCCAACGACGGCAGCGACAACGCGGCAACCAACAGCAGCCAAAAGGCGAGCGACGAGCGAAGCATCAAGAAGACTCCTGAATCAACGGTGGTATGCGGTCTGGACCGCGCAATCTCAACGGTTTCCGATCTCCGCCGCAGTGCAGCCAAGGGGGCTGGGGGCGGAACTCGTGGAGTTGCGGTCAGCAGGGCTCTGCGCCTACATTCTCCCGATCGCCCACGCCGTACGCAACAAAATACCGGCCCGAATTGCGCAAGCGATCAACCCAAGCATAGTGCCGAGACTGGCGCTAAGTCGTTTCGGACGGCACGCCCAGAGGCGCCCGGCCAGGATGTCCGGGCTATTTGGCGCCATCGCTACAATCAATGCAATGTCACTCCCAATTACAATCGAGTCGCCCACCCTACGAGCCCTGCCATGAAGATCTACACCCGCACCGGCGACGCCGGCCAAACCGGCCTCTACGGCGGCGGCCGGGTCCGCAAGAACGACCTCCGTATCGCCGCCTTCGGGACGGTCGACGAGCTAAACGCCCAACTGGGCGTCTGCCGCACAGCGGACCTGCCGCCGGCGCTTGACGATCCGCTGGCCCGGCTGCAGCACGAAATGTTCGCCCTGGGAGCCGAACTCTCCAGCCCCGGCGACGCCGCTCCCGGCTCGCTCCTGATTGACGATGCCGACATCGCCGCGGCGGAAGAAGCGATCGATTGGTTCGAGCAGCACCTGGAACCGCTGAAGACCTTCATCCTGCCGGGCGGAACGCCGGCCAGCGCCGCCCTGCACGTGGCCCGCGCCGTCTGCCGCCGGGCGGAACGAGACGTTTGTG
>JBGSMO010000080.1:0-4093 GCA_041740115.1 Pirellulales bacterium | reverse complement strand
CCCTACGCCCGGCGCCGCGCCGCCGGCCGCCGACCTTGCCGCGACCGACGCGAAGTACGACGCCGTCGGTACCTTAAAGCCGGTCGTCTCGAAGCGGGCCCAAGCGCCGCGCTTCGCTCTCGTCGACGACCATGGCGACGTCGTCACCTTCGTTACGGCCTCGCCTGACGTGAACCTGCAGTCGTACGTCGGCAAGCGAATCGGCGTCCTCGGCAATCGCGGCTTCATGCCGGAGTACCGCCGTGCCCACGTCACCGCCAGCCGCGTGACGCCGCTGGAAGAGCGGCTCGTTCGCTAATGTTTAGAGCGCTTCTCAGTCCCGTGCAGCCCCCGGCTCCGCCGGGGGGGTCGGTCGCCATGCCGGTCGACATCGTCCTGCGTAGCGCTACCCCCCGGCGGAGCCGGGGGCTGAAACGCTACAACGAACTGTCAAGCGCTCTAGGTTATTTGGTCCGCATTAACTCTGAAGCGAACGCCGCCACGCGCGGGTCGGCGTCTTCCACGGCCCGCTCGCGAGCGAGCTCGGCGAGCTTCGGATCGCCAGTCGTGGCGAGAATCGTCAGCGCTTGGAGACGCACTTCGGCATCCTCGTCCGCGACGAACCAGCGCAGCACCTTGCGGGCGTCGGTGGGCGGGAGTTGAGCCGCTCGCTCCAGGGCGTCGCGACGCTCTCGCGGCGGCAGCGCCTCTAGCTGGCGCGTTAATTCCAACACGCCGTCGCCGAACCCGCGCCCGCGAAGCGCCTGACGCGCCGCGGCGGCTTCCGCGCTCGTGCCATCGTCGGCCCTGGTCGCCAAGGCGCGATCAGACAGCTCACGCATCGCGCGGGCGTTCAACCGAACGTCCTGCGGTGAAGGGACGTCGATCACTGGTCCGGCAATCGGCGCCGACGCCGCTTCCAAATTGCCTTCCTCCGGCAACCTGAGCGGCGGCCGGAGCGAGTTGTTCGTCCATTCGGGCAGTTGCTTTGCAGTCGTGACCGGCATTGACGGCTCGACGAACGACAAGTCTGCCAACGGTCGGGCGCTCACCGTCCGCGGCGCCGACGGCGCCGGCTTAAGTTCCTGCTTCACGGGAACCGGCGCTGCGATCGGCTTGGCCGTTGCTGCGACTGGCGCGGCTGAAGGCGGCGCCAGTGTCGACACGGCGCGCGGCTTCACCAGCGGCAGCAACGGCCGGCTGATAACGTGATCGCAGCACGCCAAGATTTCCCATGACTCGGCCGCGGGGAACTGATCGCTGTGAATCACCAGCCGCCCGGCGAGTTGGTTCGCCCAACGCTGTCCTTCCGCGCCGAACTGATCGCCATGGGCGTCGAGCGCCGCCGCCAGCACTGACGCTTGCTTTGCAAACGTGGTAACATCGCCTAATTCGGTTGCGGCGATCTCCCAACTCGTGAGCAGGCGGCCGACCGTCTGCTGCGCCGCGGACGCGACGTCGATTCGCTGCGACGTCGCCAGTCCGACCAATGGTTCGACGCCGGCAGAGCCCAGTTGCTCCAACTCCAAGATCGTAGCGCGTAGCGACGAACCACTGGAGGCGAGCGCCCGATCAGCCAAGGCGTCGGCGACGTGATACCGCTGCCGGTCGCCAATCTCATACCAAACGCCGCAGGCCGCGGCGGTCATCCAACCGACGGCCGCGCTGCCGACTACCCAGCGGCTAATCAGCGGTCGCTTTCCGGGAGTTTGGCGATGTGGCACGTTCGTACGAGCCCGGGATGCAACCTGGGAAAGACGACATTGAACCCGCTACGACCAGTTCCGCCGGCGCGAGCGGCCCGATTGTCGACAAAGCCTCCCCGAGCAACAAGATCAGACTGGACGCCGCCGCCGTTCCGATCGAAAATCAAGGTTTCGCGTCCCCTCTCCCATTCCGCCCAGCGCCGCCAATTCCCCTGAGTCCCCATGGCCGACGACTCCTTCGACATCGCGAGCCTGGCGGCATACCTCCACATGATGCCGGCGCAGGTCACCAAGCTTGCTGAGCGGGGCAAACTTCCGGGCCGCCGCATCGCCGGGCAGTGGACGTTCACCCGCCCTGAAGTGAGCCAATGGCTCGAAGAGCGGATGGGACTCTCCGGCGACGAAGAGCTCGCCGCGATGGAAAGCCGCCTCCGCCGCGACGACGCTCACGGCGCCAGCGTCATTGACCTTGGCGAGCTCATCCCGCAAGAATGCGTCGCCGTGCCGCTTGCCGCCCGGACCCGCGCCAGCGTCATCAAAGTGATGTGCGAGTTGGCCGCCGCGTCGGGACGACTGTGGGACATCGAGCGGATGGCCGACGCCGTCTCGCAACGCGAGTCGATGGCGCCCACGGCGCTTGAAAACGGGATTGCACTGCTCCACCCGCGGCGGCCGCAAGCGTCGATTCTAGGAGAAGCGGTCGTCGCGATAGGGATCACCAGCGGCGGCATCCCCTTTGGCGGAGGCCCCAGCGGGAGCGGGTTGACCGACATCTTTATCCTGATCGCCGCCACGAGCGACCATGAGTACCTGCGCACCCTTGCCCGCGTGAGCCGCATCGTCAACGACCGCGACTGGGTGGCGACGCTGCGGGCCGCGCCAGACGCGATCGCCGCGCGCGAATTGTTCCTGACGCGCGACGCCGAGATCACTGGTTGAACCGTTCGCTTCCCGCCGTCCGCGACATGCGTATGCCGACCCGCTCGCCCACGCTCGTCGCCGTCGGTTCCTGGGGCCAAGCCGAGTTCGCTGCGCTGCGAGCCGAACTCGATTCGGATAGGCAATGGCCGACCGCCGCCACGCTGCGTGACGTCGTCGCCTCCATCGCCGACAGCCCTATCGCCGACATTGCGTCCGACGGTGCAGCGGCGACGATTCCCTCCGTCCCGCTGCCGCCAGAATTGGTGCTGCTCGCCCAACCGCGTCCCGGGATCGATGACCAGGCGCAGTTGGAGCTTCTCCGCACATTCGCTCCGCTCACGCGCGTCGTCGTCATCGCGGGAACCTGGAGCGAGGGGGAGCTCCGCACAGGCCAACCGCCCGCCGGGGTCGTTCGCCTCTATTGGTATGAGTTCGCCCCCTGGTGGCGGGCCGCCGTCGCCGAGTGGGAAACGAACCAAACGCCCGCCTGGTCGGAGCCGCTCGATGACGTTCGGGCCGGCCAGCAGACAGCGATCGTCAAGCTGCGTAAGCGTCACGACGTCGTCCCAACCGAAGCCGGCGTCATCGCCGTCGACGCCGTCGACTTCGCGGTGTTCGAAACGTTGGCCGAAGTCCTCGCCCCCTTCGGGTGGCGGTGCGAGTGGCAGCCGCGGCATCGGCCGGAGGTTGTTCAGCCGACGCAACCCGTCGCCGCAATCTGGGATGGAGGCCAACTCAGCGACGGCGAACTCGCGTCGCTCGTGGCGTTTGCCGCCCGTGTTCACGACGGGAACGCCGCCGCACCGGTGATCGTCCTGCTCGACTTCCCGCGGGTTGAACACCTTCAAGCCGCGCGCGCCGCCGGGGCCGCTGCCGTGTTGGGCAAGCCGTATCGGCTCGCTCACTTGGCGAGCGAGCTCGACCGACTGATCGACCCTACGGTCGACGTCGCCCGATAATCGCCGCTCGTCTGGTCGCTTCACCATGGGACCAACTCCGTGCGGATGATCTCGCGACGCCAGCCAGGTTCGTGAATGGGCCAGGCCCTCACGTCGTCGACGCCGTCAGGGAGTTCGCCGGGATCGCACTGGACGGGTCGTCCGCCGTCGTGTGCCGCGGTCCACGCCGCCCGTTCAAAGGGGGTGAGCGTAGGAGCGCGAAACAAGCGATTGCTTCGGCGCCAGACGCAGCGGCCTTGGTCGGCAAGCGTCACGATCACTGCGGGGGGCATTTCCAACAGCCGGCGCGCGATCAGTTCGTGGCTCGCCGTCGCGTAAATCGCCTTCAGGTCGAAAAGATCCCAATCGGTCCGAACGCCGTCGCGAAGGAACCAATCGCGGGGAAGGAGGAGCGCCCCGGCGAGCCGGTTCGCCACTTCTTCGCGGGCGGCGACGGGCGCGTCGCGCGGATCGACGCCCAGTTCGGCGAAGACGCGGTAGGCGCGACTCTCGCCGATCTCATGGGCGACGGCCCATTGCCGTCGTTCG
>JBGSMO010000070.1:0-3867 GCA_041740115.1 Pirellulales bacterium | reverse complement strand
CGCCGCCGCGGAGGATCGCGGCGCGGGCGTCCCAGGCCTTGTCGGCCTGAGCGTCGGCGAGCGGCGTGTCGACCGGGAGTTTGGGGAACTTCGGCGCTCCCCATTTGCCCATCGTCGGGAAGCAGGTTTTGAACGCCTCCTCCAGCGCCGCTTGCACGTGCTTGTAGAGGGCCGCGTGGAACTCTTCCGGCACGGCCTCGAGCGCCGCCTCCTGGACGAAGCGGAGCGCCGTGGCCACCTTCTTCGGGCTGGTCGTGTTGACCGGCTTGCGCGCGTACTCTTCGGGATTCTGGCGTTCCAGGAGCCAGGCGGCGGCGCGCCAGTGAGTGCGGGCCGCCTGCTCCATGAGCTTCAGCGGATCGGGCGTCTTCTGGAGCGCCAACAGGACTTCATGGTCGAAGTCTTCGTCGCGCTTGCGCTCGCGCTGGACGGTGCGGATCGAGACGCCGATCGCCTCGGACGCTTCTTCGATCGTGTGACTCTCGGCGATCAGCTCGCAGAGCTTCGCGCGACGCGCGGGCGTCATGATGCGGCTGCTGCCGTGCGTGTAAGACGGTTGCATGTGAGCCTCCCCCTTGATGTTTCTGTGCGGCGACGCGTGAAGTTTCTCGCCAAGGCGCGAAGGCGCAAAGCAGCGCAAAGAAAGACGGGGGAGAAGAAGAATTCCTATTCCCCGTATTCTTGGCGAATCTTGGCGTCTTTGCGCCTTGGCGAGAGACTTCACGGCCGCCGGCAAGACGTGGACGGACGTTCACGTTAGCGGATTGGGTGGCCCAATTTCAACGGAAAAGTTGGCGGATTTATTTCGGGCTTTTTGGGAAGAAGTTTCGGCGGCGCGGCTGATTTTGGGAGAGTGGTTTGCCGATTTGGCGGGGCGGCGCGAGAAAGGCTCCCGACCCCATTGGGTACTCAGCGCACGCGGAGCATGCCGCCGAGGGGGACTCTGGAGGCGCGCTCCGCTGGAATCCAGGCGGCGATGATGATGGTGAGCAGGCCCAGGAAGAAGGCGCCGAAGGTGAGCGACGGGTGGAACTGAAAGTCGATGACGTGGCCGGTGACGGCGTAGGTGGCCATGTTGATGAGGTAGGCGATGCCGATGCCGGTGATCACGGCGGGGGCCATCGACATGACGGCGACGATTAGCGCCTGAGCAAAGATGATCTTGCGGATCTGGCCGCGGGTGGCGGCGACGACGCGCAGCAGGCCGAACTCGAAGGTTTGCTCGAGGACGCTGATCATCAGCGTGTTGACGACGCCGAACGTGGCGACGAGCAGTCCGAGGGCGACCATGCCCCAGAGGCCGGCGTCGACGCCCGACATCATCGCATCGATCTCGCCTTGCAACTCTGAGAACGATTGCAGGATCAGGCCGTGGCTTTGGGCGATCTTGAGCAAATCGCCGCGGACGGCTTCGAGTTTCGCGTGATCGGCTTTCACGACGTACACGTCCACGCCGCCGATTTCGAGTTGCTTCTCGGCGACGGCGCGGTCCATGTAGACCGTGAGGCCGCCGGCCTGGTAGTCGTTGACGATCGCGGCGATGCGGAACGGCTTGATCCCGGCATCGGTTTCGAGGGGGAGTTCGTCGCCGAGCTTGAGCTTCGTCCGTTGGGCGAGGACCGAGCCGATGACGACCTGGCCGTCGGCAAGGCGTTCGCGGATTCTTGTCTCATCGCCGCGGACGACGTCGAACTGCTGGAGCGACGAATCGTCGAAGCCGCGGACGACTAGGATGACGTTTTGCTTTTCGGCGCGAGCGCTGATGAGGCGGATGGCGTCGATCCCTTCGACGCCGTTGACGGCGAGGAGCTCCTTGTCGAGGCCGTCGGGGAGATCGGCGGCGAGGCCGGTCGCCATGTCGGGCATCGTCGCGCGGACGAAGAAGTCGGCGATCAGGGTTTTCTCGTACCAGTTCTTCACGTCTTGGACGTTGTCGAGCACCGTGTTGGCCAGGCCGATGGCGGCGCTGGCGGCGATGAAGACGACGCCGACGGTGAGGGTGGTGCGAGTGCGGTGGATCAGCAGTTGTCGGCTGGCGATGCGACCTTCGACGCGCATTCGCGGCGGCAGCAGGGCGGCGACGACGCGGGTGATGACAGGAAGGGCCAGCGGCAGGATGAGAACCAGGCCGACGAGTCCGATGACGCCGGAGTAGACGGCGACGCTGCTATTGAGGCGGCCCATGATGCTGAGGGCGAGTAGCGCGCCGCAGATGGCGACAGTGATAAAGCCGACGATGATGAGCCAGCGCGCCGAGCCGTGCGTTTCGTCGGGGAGTACGTCGCGGAGGGCGTCGAGCGGATTGAGTCGCGACGCCTTCAAGGCGGGGAAGAGGGCGCCGAGAATCGACATGCCGACGCCGAACGCGGCGGCCCAGTAGAAGGGCGCCGCGTCGAGGCGGATCGGCGGGAGGGTCGTTTCGTAGAGGGCCCCCATCGCGGCGTTGAGGTAGTTGGCGATGAGGACGCCGACGATCGAGCCGAGGATCGTGCCCGTGACGCCCATGACGAAGGCCTCGCTCATCACCAGCGAGGCGATTTGGCCGCGCGAGCCGCCGATGGCGCGGAGGATGCCGAGCTGCCGGCGGCGCTGAGTGACGCTGATGAGGAATGTGTTGGTGATGACAAAGACGGCGACGAGCAGGATGAAGGACCGCGCCATGAGGAGGGCTTGGTTCGTAGAGAGGATCGTCTCCTCAGCCATCGCGCTGCGATTGGCCGGGTGGCGGAGCTCGGCGTTGGCGGGAAGCTGCTTTTCGATCGCTTTGGCGACGGCGGCTTCGTCGACGTCCTTGTCGAAGACGATTTGGATGGTGTCGAGCTTATCCGGCGCGAGAAACCAAGTTTGTCCGGCGCGCAGCGGGATGAGCAGACCGGCGCCTTGGCCCGACATCGTCGACATGCTCGAGGCGAAGAGGCCGACGACTTCGATGCTGACGCGGCCGCTGCGGGTGAGGAGTTGGACCTTGTCGCCGACTTTCACGCCGAGGCTTTCGGCGAGGAGCTGGCTGAGGAGGGCGGCCTTGGCGTTGGGGAGGGGCTTGCCGGCGACGATCTTGTACTCGTGCACCTGCACGTCGCGTTCCGGGTCGACGGCCGCGGCGACGAGTTGGACTCGCTTTTCTTTGCCAACGTACAGCACGGCGGGACGCTGCAACCGCGGGGCGATGGCTTCGACGCCGGGGACGGCGCTGATCTTCTCGGCGAGGTCGGCGGGGATGGTCTGGCCGATGGGGGCGACGACTTCGAGCGACGCGCGGCCGGCGAGGGATTGGAAGATTTCGTCGAACGCCGTTTGCGTCGAGCGGGTCGTGAACGTGACCGCCACGACGGCGGCGACGCCGATGGCGACGCTGGCCATCGTGAGGAGGGCGCGGCCAGGGTGTTGGCGGGCTTCGCGGAGGCCTAGGCGGCGGTAGATCATTTCGAAGGGGGAAGGCGGAGGGGGAAGGGGGTGCTCGATGCTTGATGCTCGTCATTCTGAGCGGAGCGAAGAATCTGGCCGCAAGCTTGGCGCTTGATCCTTCGCTCCGCTCAGGATGACTGATGTTCGCTCAGGACTGCTGACGAATCTACTTGCGTCGTTTGGCGGATTTTTGTTTGGGGTTTTGCGAGGTTGGTTTGGGCTGGGCTGCGGGCTTGGCGTTGGGCAGGACGGGAGTTGATTCGATGACGGCGCTCGGGCGGTGGTCGTGGGCGATGAGGCCGTCGCGCATGCGGAGGACGCGGTCGGCGGCGGCGGCGATTTCGGCGTCGTGGGTGACCATCACCACCGTTTGGCCATGCTTGCCGACGAGCTCGCGAAGGAGCTTCATCACTTGCTCGCCGCCGGCGGTGTCGAGGTTGCCGGTCGGTTCGTCGGCGAGCA
>JBGSMO010000493.1:0-2647 GCA_041740115.1 Pirellulales bacterium | reverse complement strand
AAGAGGAGCCGCCCCGCGTCGTTCAGCAACGGCACGTCAAGCGTTTCGAAGACCGTCCCCGGCAAGGTCGGCGCCTCGGCGCCGGTGCGCGCGACTAGCCGACTCGATTCGCCCTCAAACAACCACAGCCCACGATTATTGTCGGTCGTCACGTTGCCGGCGAGTTGCAGCTCGCCGACGTACGACATGGCGCCGGAGGAGTTGATGCGCAGGTCGGAAAACCCGCCGAAGAGGCCGCCGCTCACGCCGGCCGGTTCCCCGATGTTCCGGCGAGCCACCAGCCTATCGTCGCTCGTTCCGCCGAGCCGCCAAATTGCCAAGGCGTCCTGAGCCGTCACGTCGCCGTAGCCTGTAACCATCGATCCGAGCAGCGCCGTCTGACCGCTGTGATTAATCCCCTCCGCCGACGGCACCAGGAACTTCGCCGAGACGATGCCGGGAACCTCGCTGCTAAACTCGCGGACGAGAAGCTCGGTGGCGACGCCATCGTTACGCCATACGCCCCGAGAGTTGCTGGTATCGACGCCGCCGACCCCGCGCACCATCCTGGAACTGAACGCGACGCTATCGCTCGGCGAGTGGAGCAATTGGAAGCCAAAGGTCTGGTACTGGGCGTTTTGCAGCTGCGAACCCGGCACGCCAGTGGTCGCCGAGAGGGCGATCGTCGATCGGCCGCCGTCGCGCGACGCCCGCCAGAACCCTTGCTTGCCGCCATCGGTGGCCGCCTTGAAGACGACGTCGCCGTCATCGGCAATCGAGGCCGCGGCGAAGGACGCATAGCTGGCGCCGTCGCTCAGATCGCCGGCGCCTTTCCAAGCAAGCAACTCCCGTACGGCGCCGTCGACGAACCAGAGGGCTGCGTCATTTTGCGAACCAACGCCTCCGACGCCTTCTGCCAGTCGCGTCTGCAGAACAACCTGCCCCGAGTTGTTCTGCGTCGGCGCGGCGACCCCGGCGAATTGGGCGCCGCTGCCGCCAGGCTGCGCATCGCCGGTGATCGCCAGGATCTGCTGCTCGGCCCAACCAACGCTCGGCGGGAAGGAAATGCTCCCAGCGAACGTTAACACGGCAATCGCGGAAAATGGCGAACTGATAATACAACGGTAGGGACGCAGCGCGAGGCTGCCCAACGGACGTTGGCCCATGTGGCGACTCCAGGGAGTACACGGCGTGAGCCATCCATGGAGAACTGGTCAACGAATCCGTCCGCGGCGAAAAAAAGATCGTCGCCGCTGATTTAAGTTTGGTAAGATAGCGAGGGTGAATGGGTAATGCAATCAAATTAGTGCGTGATTTGTCAGAAAAGCGTTACTCGTCCTAAAATGCCGCAAATTCGCTGTCGGTTTGCGATATGTTGCCCATCGTTGTGAGGTTTCTTGCGGTCGCGTACCATGAAATCCCCGCGCAGGCCGATATCCCTGTCGCTTCATGCGACACGTAGGCTGGGCAACGCCCCACCGGCCCAGCGAGCGACTCACACATCTGGCAGGACGTTGTCCCGGCCTACGCTCCAAACTAAATCAACGTCGGCAGTTGCGGCGAAACGCACCTACTCACACCAGCGGCATACGCATGTCATGACCTCATCACCCGTAACTCCTTCCAATTCCAACGACGAATTCCCCTCGCCCTCGCTACCCGAGCAGGTCGCCGCGGTCAAACGCCGTTATGCCGAGGTCTTCGGCAATCCGCCGCAGTGGGTTGTCGCCGCCCCGGGGCGGGTGAATCTCATCGGCGAGCATACCGATTACAACGCCGGGTTCGTCTTCCCGCTGGCGATCGAGCGCTACACCGTCATCGCCGCCGGTCGGCCGCTGCGCACCGCGGCGAGCGACGCCATCCGCGTCCACAGCACGCTATTCGACGAGACGGCCGAGTTTTCGCTGAGCAACCTCGAACCGGAGCGCCGCGATTGGACCAGCTATCTCCGCGGCGCATTTGCCGGTTGCCTCGAACGCGGCCTACAGCCCGGGACGCTCGATCTACTCGTCGATTCGAAGGTGCCGCAGGGGGGCGGCCTCTCGAGCAGCGCCGCCCTCGAAGTCGCCACGGCGACGCTCGTCGAAGCGGTCACCGGCCGGACGCTCGACCCGGTCGACAAATCGCGACTCGCGCAAACGGCCGAGCATGTTTACGCTGGCATGCCGTGCGGCATCATGGATCAGTTCAGCTCGGCACTCGGCGCCGCCGGCAAGCTGCTGCTGATCGACTGCCGCACCGAAACGGCCGAACTGATTCCGCTCGACGATCCCGGCGTCGCAGTGCTCGTGATCAACAGCAACGTCAAGCACGAACTGACCGGCAGCGAGTATCCCGAGCGCCGGGCGCAGTGCGAACAATCGGCCAAGCAGCTCGGCGTCGCCATGCTTCGCGACGTGACTTCGGCGCAACTCGAAGCGAATCGCGGCAAGCTTGATCCGCTTCTCTATCGCCGGGCTCACCACGTTGTTGGCGAGATCGAACGAACCACCCGCGCCGCCGGCGCGCTGCAAGCGGGCGACTGGCCGCTGGTGGGCGAACTCATGTACGCCAGCCATGCGTCGTTGCGCGACGATTTTGAGGTGAGTTGTCCTGAACTCGACGTGCTAGTCGAAGCAGCCCGCGAAGTCGGCGAAGCCGGCGGCGTCATCGGCGCCCGCATGACCGG
>JBGSMO010000042.1:0-25820 GCA_041740115.1 Pirellulales bacterium | reverse complement strand
CCACTTGCCCTTCTCGCTGACTGTAGGAGTACGGCTCATAGCTTCATTCTTTCAAAGTCTGTTAGTTGATTTCGGCGACGATCTCGTACATCGCGTCAAGGCATTCGAGCGCCTCCTCCAGGTCCATCGTCAACGGCGGAGAGACTGGGTGATGCGCGTCGGCGCCGTTCACTTCGATGGGTCCGGAACCCTGCTTGTCGAGTCCCAGCGCCCACAAGGCAATGTCAATATGATGCGCTCCCCAATCGGTGAATTTGCCGCCGGAGTACTCGTACCACCAGCGGAATTCGTAGTGGCAGCGACGATTCATGTAATCCACCAGAGGGGCTTCGCCTAGCCACATGTACCAATCGAGCTGTTCCGGCGGGACCTCTGGCTTGAACGGCCCGCCGGTAGGACTGCCGTCGATGCCACAGGTGACCTTCTTAATTCGCCCCAGAAGTCCTTGTTGGACCATATTCACAGCCCGCAGAAAACGGTCCCGGTCGCTGCGCTGTTGCGTACCGACGACAAACGTCAATTTGGGATGCCTTTGGCACGCAGCGCGAATTAGGCGATTCTCTTCCAGCGTGAGCGTGAGCGGCTTCTGACAGAACACGTGCTTTCCGGTCATTAGCGCTTCGATGGCAATCTTCACGTGCCAATGGTCAGGCGTGACAATGCTGACGACGTCGATATCGCTGCGGTCGAGCACGCGACGGTAGTCTTCATAGCCGTCGGCCAGCCCCTTACTGATCCGTCATGACACTTCGCCCGTTGACAATGGAACGAGTCGACGTCGCACACGGCGACGATATCGCCGAAACGCGCATGTTGTTCGGCGTCTCCCATGCCCATGCTGCCCGTGCCGATACAACCGATACGGGGCCGGTCGTTTTTGGCAACGTTCGCAGATGCCTTCGATCCGACAAAGTAAGGGACAAAAGCGGCGGCGCCAGCCGTTTGTAGAAACCGGCGGCGGTTAGGCTTCGTGATTTGTCTTGGGCGATACGTCATCATTTCAACTCCATCACGTTTTTTACAAAAGCGAACCTAGCCCTCACTCACAGACGCGAAAGCACCAGGAAATTTCGACGCTCAACTCAAATCGCGGAGTGATCATGCGGAACTGGAACTCCAAAACGATGAGGGCCGGAACGACGCCGCTCCGGCCCTCGTCGGAAGGCCTAATAGTTGGACTTCTCCAGCAAGGCTAGGTTCGACGACGCATCCGAGCCACAAGTCCGATCAGCGCTGAGAGACCGGCGAGAGTTGCAGAACTCGCCTCCGGCACGGCAAGGGTGCGCAAGTTGTCGAGGTACATCGTGTTATTGGATCCGCCGTTGCTGCCTCCGCCGACTTGGAAAACGATCTTCGTGGGATTCGTCGAAGCGGCTAGCGTCGCTCGCATTGCCGCTGGAACCGTCCACACAAGCGTTTTCGGGTTTGCATCTCCGATCGCCGCTGATTGCGAATAGCTGTAACCGTCCAAGGACGTATAGCCGGTGTCGGCGTTGTCGACGACAGCGGATCACTGCAGATACCAGCCAAAGTCGCCGCGGGTCGGAGTGGTCACGTCGATAAGGATTTTGTCGGCGTTTGCGAGAATCGACGTGAGGCCGGTCGTGGACGGTCCGCTGAGCAACCCGCCGTAGTTCGGTCCCGCCGGACCGCCAGAGATCGACCAACTGTAGGTCTGGTCGGTCACGCCAATCGAGCTGTCGAAGCCTGCCGTCGCGTAGGCGCCCTGATCGATACTTTATCCTTCGGAATCGTTTTCCCATGAATTGAGTAGCACTGCTTGGCAGTTGGCTCCAGCCGCGCACACGACGGTTAGAGTTGCGAGGCTGCAAAGTCTCTGAATCATTAGTCGTACCTCCCGAGGTGAAAAGACGGTCCGTCCATGACGAATCAAAAAGCCGAAATTCCGAACGCACATCCAGATGAATTACGATTGGGCCCAAACTCTCGTTGGCCTTAGCCTCTCTCCCGACTGCGGGTCGCGCGTATTGGCGGTTGCAACGTTTCATTCCCGAAGGCCGCTATGGTTCTTCCAGCGGCGTCGCGGCGATGCCATACATCGCTCGCGCTTCCGACGTAGGACCGACTGGGCCTAGTCGTATTGGGGCCAGATCGCCGCATCGACGTCGCCAAACGGAACAGATTCGATCGATGCTGTTGCCGCCGCCAACGGCTACTTCAAAGTCGGGCGTCAACTCGTGTTTGCCCTCGTCGAGACCGATGTCGACTCCGGTATCTTCGAACTGCGACGCCAGCCAGTCAGGCGTAGGGACGCGGTCGTCGAAGAAGATGTAGAGATTAGCCGGCTTGCGCAGCGTGACGACCATCTCCAGGTCTGGCATATAGCGATAGTCGTTAAACGTTCTTACTAAATCAGCTCCCTGCAGCAAGGCGGGAAGTCCTTCGGCTGACAAGCCGTTCCATTGATGCGGATGATCGGCATAGGCAAATGCGTCGTCCTTCAGCCCCTGAAATGCAATTTGAAAGCAGGAGTAACTCGTGCCGATTCCCATCGGGACGTTGTCTCGCACTTCCTCAATCGTGTTGTCGAGATCGGCGCGATCCGTCGTCCACCAATCGCCGGCCGCATTTTGCCCGATTTGCATGATTCGATTCATCGCGCCTGTCGCGTCGACGCTGACCGCCTCGCCCCGGACAAGTCGTTGTTGAGGAGCAGCTTTCCGGATCTGGTTCTGGAGATCGACCTTGCCTTCGAAGACGATGACATCCGTGTTGTCGCCTTCCGCGGCAACCCCGAATTGGGTGCCTTGGTCGATGACGCGAACATTGGGGGTCGTGATCGTGAAGCCGATGCCCGATTCCGGCACGTCGGCCGTCGCCTGACCTTGCTGTAGGGCGATGAGCATATCCGATTCAATGTCGACGATTGACGGGCCGCTAAAACGGACCGTTGGACCTGAGCGAAATTTGAGCGTGAAAGAGCCTGCGCTTGATTGAAGTCGACCGGAGGAAACGGTCTTATCCGCTTGGAGCGCCGTCGACTTTTCCGACCATTGAATGCCATCGACGGCGACAAGTTGCGCGATAGCGCTCGAATCGTCCTGAGTTCCAGTTCGCCACGCCAGGGTCCCGCCAACGAAAGCTAGGAGGACGGCCGCCGCCAATTTCCATCGTGCCCCTACGAGAGCAAGCTTCCACGCACCGCTGCGACGCGGCGCATCTGATGTGGCGGACAAGGTCGCGTCGTCAAGTAATCGCATCTCCGGAACAACGGCCGCCACGTCTGCGCTTTGCCATTGTAGTAGACTATGGATCAATAACGCTTCGACAAGTTCAGGCTCGAATCCAGGATGTTCGACGACAAGCCGCGAAAGCTCTTCGCGGTCGTCTTCAGTGCAGGATCCGTCGAGAACGAGACTTAATAGACGATCAAATTGTTGTTGAGGGGTTTCCATCAGCGCTTCTCCGTGGCCAGCGAAGCCTGAACGCAGCGGGACAGTTTCTTGCGAATACGGTGAAGGCGGCTCGCGATATTGTGCGCGGTATCCCCAAGGTGGGCTGCCATGATTCGCAGCGACGTTTTAGCAATATACCGCTCTCGAATAAGTTCAGCCTGTTTGACGTCCAGGTTGTGAAGGCACTTTTGGAGCGCCGCGAGCCGCACGTCGGCGTTGACCGCTTGCTGAGCGCACGCGTCTTCGATTTGATTGATTGCCTCTTCCCCAAACACGAGCCGAGATCGCGAACGGGTTTTGCGATACGCTAGGACTCGCTGCCGCGCAAACCCAAACGCCCAAGGGAGAAACGGTCGTTCGAAGTCGAACTCCTGCGCACGGGCCCATAGGTCGAGGTTCGTATCTTGCAGCACGTCGGCTGCGCCAGGATCGCCCATCAGCAGCATGCAAATGTATGCGTACATCGCGCGCTGATGCGACGTCAGCATCTCGACGAACATCGTCGACTGGTTGCTAGCGGGCTGAGTCATGGTTGACGTTGGTGCGAAAGAGCAGCTTATGAAGATGAGCACTCACTCACCTCAGGCGACGTTCTGCTAATTGGCCTGAGAAAGGGGAAGAGTGCATGTCGAGACGCTAAGCATGCGTTTCACTCTATGCTTTCAGCCGATATTTGAAGGAAATCGCCAAAAAATAAAAAAAAGAGGCGATATCCCGCCCAGGGAGGCTGAAAGCCTACGAGGCAACCTCTGATCGCGCCGCGGAATTGCGGCTGCAGGAGCTCATATCGACTTGTCTTTGCGTTCGATCGCGGTTTGATCGCGTAGCCGGGGGCCTGGTTGGGGCGGCGTCCCCGCAAATGGAGGGCGGCCCGCTGGCGCGCTTGGTCGCCCGCGGCGCCGGCCTCATTTGAGGCGGCAACTTGTCCGGGACACCAGCGATTCCGCTCCCGAAACGCAGTTCGACTGCGTACCCCCAGGCATCACATTTTAACGACTCACCCATGCTGTTCCCGAGTCACAGAAAGTTGGAGAGGGCCATGATTTCACGACTTGTCTTACTCGCCGCCGGGATAGCGGCCGCGATGGCGCCGCAGTTTGCCTGGAGCCAGGGCGTTCTCACCTATATCGAAGATTTCCAAGACGAGTTCGAAGGCCCCCAGGGCATCTGGTGGGGCGGCTGGAGCTACCACGGCGGCGCCCTCGCGGACCCCGCGGTTGTCGAGGAGGTGGTCGCGGGCGGGGTGGGGGTCGAAGAGTTCCCGCAGTCCTACCAAATCTCCATCGACGCCACCAACAACATCGGCGAGGGATCGTGGGGCTGGTACTACGGCCTCGGCAACTTCCCGTTCTACGGGGGCGCCGGCAACGGAGCCGCCCAGGGCCAACTCGGCCAGGACAATCCGGCCAACTTTACGCTGGAGTTCGACCTCAAGGTCGCGGGAGCGGCCAATCAGCAGCCGGTCCGCGGCAATGTCACCATTTACAAGCCCGACTACGAAGCCGTCTACGGCGTCGACCTGAACAATGACCTCGACATGGACGATGGCTACGACACCTGGCAGTCAGAGCTCATCGTCCCCGTTGAAGCCGACAGCTACGCCGACTGGAAACACGTGAGCCTCAATCTCGCCAGCCTCGCGACTCCGATTGTGCCCGGCAGCTCGCCCGTGCCCGCGCCTTTCTTCGAGGACGAAGCCGCGTTCGTCCTCAACCTGTACTGGGGCGGCGGCGAGTATGGAATCGACGGTGAAAACGTCATCAATTTCGACAATGTCGCGCTCGTCTTTACCCCCCCGGCGCCCGGCCCGCCAGGCGATTTCGATGGGGACGGCGTGGTCGACGCCAACGACTTCCTCAAGTGGCAGCGTGGCGAATCGCCCAATCCACTGAGCGAAGGGGACCTCGACTTGTGGAAAAGCGGTTTCGGAAACGGGGGAGCCATCGGCGCGATCCCAGAACCAGCGTCGGCGTTGCTGGCGATCGGCGGACTTGCGGCTCTTGGGGCACTCGCACGCCCTCAGCGGCGCGCTCGGGCATAAGCTCGCCGGACGCACACGGCGGCGCGATCCGAGACGGCGAGGCTTGGAGCGTCCTTCTACATGGATCGAAGCCGTTGACGTGCTGATTCGTTTTCAATCAAGCGGCAGTTGGCGAATCTCAAAGCGGGAATGGACAGTCAGTTCTACTATGTTCAGTCATCAAGCTTCTCGTCGACATACTAGATTGTCGCGCCGTTTATTCATCGAACCGCTGGAGGATCGTCAACTTCTGGCCATCGTGACGCTGGACCCGAACATCGAATACCAGACCATCCAGGGCTGGGGCACGGCCGCGGTGTACCCGACGAACCTGGTTACGGTCGCCCAGGCCGGCGCGATCATTCGTGACGCCGGCATGAACGTGGTGCGCGTCACGCCCAGTGCCTACGACTACACCTATACGGTCGGCGGGAACATGCGGACGCCGGTGCCGATTTCAGCTGACCTCGACGAAAACGTCGCCCGGTTTTATCCCGGGGGAAATGATCAGACCGACCTGATCAATTGGCTCCAGGCCAATGCGGATGAACCGGATCGGATCAAGATGATCGGCGCGCTGTGGAGCCCTCCGCACTGGATGAAGATCACCACCGGACGCCTCATGAATTGGGATAACGGCGGCCCGCAAAGCGGTTACGACCCGATCATCCCCTGGGGCGACTACGGCCACAATACCGGCGGCGGGCGCGTCAATCCTGACATGTGGACTGACTGGGCGCGCTTTGTGCTTTCCACCGTCAAGAAATATGAGCAGGAGACGGGCCTGCCCATGCACGCCTTCAGCTTCCAAAACGAGCCAAATGTCCCGGCCACATACAATTCCGCGACGTTCCCGTATATCGCCAAAGACGTCAACAATCCCAGTGCAGGCTTCACGGACGGCCACTGGGAGTTATACGGCGATGCTCTCGAGGCGCTGGCGAATGAACGGGCTTTGCATCCTGAGATCACCACCAAGTTCTTCGGCCCGGAACTGAGCCAGCTCGGGGGCGGCGCCAGCAACCCCTATAACCTCCCTTCGTATAATGCCGTCCGCCAGAACCTGATCAGCCGCGGGCTGCTCGATGATCTGGGCGGCTGGGCGACCCATGAATACACCTATCCCGCGGACAGCGCCGCGATGTGGGATGCATGGTACAGCGGCTCGGCGCACGCGGCCCAGATCATTAACGGCTCCAACAATCTCGGCTGGCTCGGGCCGACGCCGGGCATCGCCGGTGACAACAAGGAAATCTGGCAAACCGAATCCGAAGGTGAGGACCAGACATGGACCAAGGACGGGGCCATGGGATTTGGACTCAAGATCCAGAATGCGTTGGTCTTCGGCAACGTCAGCGGCTACGTCTCCTGGACTCTCACCGGTTACAGCTCCAGCGATGACTGGGGTCTGGTCGATCTGGACGACATCAACAATCCAACGAACAGTTACAAGTACGACGCGATGAAGCAATTCTCGCGATATGTCGGTCCCGGCGCCGAGCGCATCAATGCCGTGTTTGAGAACGGCAAGGCCACAATCGGCGGTGCGCACGCACTCGACTCTTACAACGGACTCACTGTCTCGGCCTTCAACCATGCGGAGGACGAGCGGCTCACAATGGTCTTTACCAATATGAAGACCAGCAGCGAGTCCACCACCATCACCATCCCCGCCGGCTTCGACGTCTCCTCGTTTCAGGTCTATCAGACCTCTGGCACTCAGAAATACGTGCAATTGGCTAATCTCACTCCAGTAGGCGGACAGATCACCCTCACAATTCCCGCCTCCAGCTTCGTCACCATCACCGGCCTCTACGGGACATCGGCTCCCGGCGCCCCGAACGCCCCCACGGATCTGAGCGGTGCTGTCGTCACCAACCGGCGCATCAATTTGAGTTGGACCGACAATGCCAGCAACGAAACCTCTTTCTTCCTGGAGCGCGCGACCAACAGCAGTTTTACACAGAACTCGGCCGTGACCACATTGAGTTCCAACGCAACCAGCTACCAGGACACCTCAGTGGCGCCGAGCACGACCTACTTCTATCGCATCCGCGCCTATAATTCGGCCGGCTACTCCGCCTTCTCAAATGTGGTCACTCGCACCACCACCGCCGCCGCGCTTCCGGCCGCGCCCACCGGTCTCAACGGCGCCGTCGTTTCAAGTTCCCGTATTGATCTAAGTTGGACGGACAATGCCAACAACGAGACCTCCTTCTCTATCGATCGCGCCACCAACAGCAGCTTCACGCAGAACCTGGTGACCAACAGCGTGAGCGGCAACACGACCAGCTACCAGGACACCGGCCTGTCGCCCGGCGCCACCTATTATTACCGCGTCCGCGCCTCCAACCTCGACGGCTACTCCGGATACGCCAACGTCGTCAACTACACCACCTTGGTCGGCACCAGCATTTTCACGGGAAATCAGGATATCGGTTCGTTCACGCCAGCCGGCTCGTACAGCGAAGACAGTGGAATCTACATGGTCAACGGCGCCGGCAGCGACATCTGGAATACCGCCGATCAGTTCCAGTTCGTCTACAAGAGCCTCAACGGCGACGGCACGATTATCGCCCGCGTCGACAGCGTGGAGAACACCGACGTCTGGGCCAAGGCC
This sequence comes from Pirellulales bacterium, assembly GCA_041740115.1. Classification (GTDB taxonomy): domain Bacteria; phylum Planctomycetota; class Planctomycetia; order Pirellulales; family Lacipirellulaceae; genus Lacipirellula. Next base: position 17,764 of record JBGSMO010000042.1, on the reverse strand, counting down.
GGAGTCATGTTCCGGAACACACTGGATGCCGGCAGCGTCCATGCTCTGATGGCCATCACTCCCGGCAGCGGCGCCGCATTCCAATATCGTTCCAGCACGAACGGCAACAGCACCAACAACAATATTAACGGCTATACCGCGCCGTACTGGGTGAAGCTAACTCGTAACGGCAATAGCTTCACCGGCTACCGCTCGGCGAATGGCGTCGACTGGACCCAGGTCGGCAGCGCCACCGCGATCTCGATGAACAGCACAGTGTACGTCGGCCTGGCCGTCACCAGCCACAGCAGCGGCAATCTAGCCACCTCCATCTTCAGCAACGTCGCGGTGACCTCCGCCTCACCGGATGCAGATTTCAACAGTGATGGCGACGTCGATGGGCAAGATTTCCTGGCGTGGCAACGGGGTTATGGAATCCCAGCGCCGAATGCCGCAAAAGCCAACGGCGATGCGGATAGCGATCGGGATGTCGACGGCGACGACCTGGGGATTTGGAAGGGGGAGTTTGGAACCGGCGGCGCGGCGGCGACGGCAGCGTTGTTATCAGAGAGTATTGAGGCCGCCCCTGCAGCGATCGCCGAACTAGCCGCCGTGGAGTCGCCGTCCGCGACCCATGCTTTACAGCCGCTTGCCGCCGAATTGGTGGATCTGGCCATGGCGTGGGACTTGGCCTCGCGGCCGCAGCTGAAGTCCCACCCGGCCCTGGCAGCACTTGCCGAGGAAGTCCCTTCAGACCGGCTGCCGCCAGCGGTAAGTCGCGCCCCATCGATGCCGTGGCACGCCGGCGGCAACGCCGCTAAGCATCTTGAGTTCGGGCATGCCCACCAGCATGCCGAAGACATCTTTGATTTTGAAGGCGACGACGCCAGATGGGGGCTTGACCAGCATCGAGTTCATACTGAGTTGGATTTATCCTAATCTATGTACCAGCCTGATTGAGAGAGTCTGGGGTGGTGCAGGCGACTTGCTGGAGTGAAGCCGTAGGCCGAACGGAAGCAAGCGTCCAGGCGGCGACTGCATCGTCTATGTCAATCTTGAGGTCCTCGCGAATATCGCGATTCAATGGCCGGGATCGCGCCCTCAAGCAGCTCCGCCTCGAACTTCTCCAAGGCGGCGCCGACGCGAAGAGTTGCCCTTCTGCGCCCGGCCGTTGGCGCGTGCCTATCGTCGTTGGCACGCCGCGTGCGTTGAGAGGGCTCCACTACGCAATTGGCCAATTAGCGCCCGCCTGATGAAACGCGTGGATGGTCGCTTCAGAAGCAGCATGGCTGCTTTTTGACCAGCGTTGCTGCGCGCTGTCAATGCAATGACGCAACATGCTTAATATCTACTCGGGAAGGGAGATCCCTCATGGCTACTGTGAGTGAGCCGAGCCGCGCCGATGTTGATTCAGTAGACGTCTCCGAGCTTCTAGAGGCCCTCACCGCGCTGCGCCATGGTGATTTCAGTGCGAGGCTGCCGGCCACTTGGGTGGGAATTGCAGGTAAAGTCGGCGATACCTTCAATGCCGTGATGGATCAACTTGAGGGGATGACGGAAGAGATCGCCCGGACCAGTCGGGTGGTGGGTAAAGAAGGAAAGATTAAGCAAAGGGCGTCTCTGGGGGGCCTGAGCGGCTCCTGGGCTGGAAATATTGAATCCGTAAACGCCCTCATCAGCGACCTAGTTCATCCCACCAGCGAAATGGCCCGCGTGATTGGCGCCGTCGCGAAGGGCGATCTTTCCAAAACGATGGCGCTCGACCTGGACGGGCGTCCGCTCGAAGGCGAATTTCTGCGTACGGCCAAGACGGTCAATCGAATGGTTGATCAGCTTGGTTCCTTCGCATCCGAAGTGACGCGCGTCGCCCAGGAAGTTGGCACCGACGGCAAGCTAGGCGGCCAAGCCGCGGTGAAAGGCGTCGCGGGGACCTGGAAGGACCTCACCGATAGCGTCAACTCGATGGCCGGCAACCTGACAGGGCAGGTCCGAAATATCGCCGAGGTCACCACCGCGGTGGCGAACGGCAACCTCTCGAAAAAAATCACGGTCGACGTGCGCGGGGAGTTCTTAGAGTTAAAGAACACCATTAACACGATGGTCGATCAGCTGCGCTCCTTCGCTTCAGAGGTGACGCGCGTCGCGCGCGAGGTCGGGACTGAAGGACGCCTTGGCGGTCAGGCGCGTGTGGAAGGCGTTTCAGGAACCTGGAAGGACCTGACGGACAGCGTTAATTTTATGGCCTCGAACCTGACCTCCCAGGTTCGCAATATTGCTGCCGTGACGACTGCCGTGGCGACGGGAGATCTCTCGAAGAAGATCACCGTCGACGTGAAGGGCGAGATTTTGGAACTGAAGAATACGATCAACACGATGGTCGATCAGCTGAGTTCGTTCGCCGACGAAGTGACGCGCGTCGCGCGCGAAGTCGGAACTGAGGGGAAGCTCGGAGGGCAAGCTCAAGTCAAAGGAGTCTCGGGAACCTGGAAGGACTTAACGGACAGCGTTAATTTCATGGCCGGTAATCTCACGGCCCAGGTTCGCAATATCGCCGAGGTCACCACCGCCGTGGCGAACGGCGACCTCTCGAAGAAGATCACCGTTGACGTGAAGGGCGAGATTCTGGAACTGAAGAATACGATCAACACGATGGTCGATCAGCTGAGTTCGTTCGCCGACGAAGTGACGCGCGTCGCGCGGGAAGTCGGCACCGAAGGGAAGCTCGGCGGCCAAGCGGAAGTCAAAGGGGTCGCCGGCACGTGGAAGGACCTCACCGACAATGTGAACTTCATGGCCGGCAATCTTACGACTCAAGTTCGCAATATCGCCGAAGTCACAACGGCGGTAGCGAACGGAGATCTTTCGAAGAAGATCGAAGTCGACGTTCGCGGCGAGATTTCGGAGTTGAAGAACACCATCAACACGATGGTCGATCAATTGCGAGCGTTCGCGTCTGAAGTCACGCGCGTCGCGCGCGAAGTCGGGACCGAGGGCAAGCTTGGCGGGCAGGCGGAGGTTCGCGATGTCGCCGGCACCTGGAAGGACCTCACCGATAGCGTGAATTTCATGGCCGGCAACTTGACCGGACAGGTCCGCAATATCGCTGAAGTCACGACCGCAGTCGCTCGCGGCGATCTTTCCAAGAAAATCACCGTCGACGTGAAGGGCGAAATCCTGGAACTAAAGAACACCATCAACACGATGGTCGACCAGCTTAGTTCGTTCGCTTCGGAAGTGACGCGCGTCGCTCGGGAAGTCGGCACTGAAGGGAAACTCGGCGGACAAGCTGAGGTGACTGGAGTCGCGGGAACATGGAAAGATTTGACCGTTAGCGTTAATTCCATGGCCGGCAACCTGACGGGACAGGTGCGCAACATCGCCGACGTCACGACTGCCGTGGCCCGCGGCGATCTTTCCAAGAAGATCACCGTCGACGTGAAGGGCGAGATTCTGGAGTTGAAAAACACGATCAACACGATGGTCGATCAACTTCGCTCGTTCGCCGACGAAGTGACTCGCGTGGCCCGCGAGGTCGGCACCGAAGGAAAGCTTGGCGGACAGGCCGATGTCCGCGGCGTTGAGGGTACCTGGCGCGATCTCACTGACAGCGTTAACTCGATGGCCGGGAATTTGACCGGACAAGTGCGCAATATCGCTGACGTGACGACGGCGGTAGCGACGGGCGATCTTTCCAAGAAGATCACTGTCGACGTGAAGGGCGAAATTTTGGAGTTAAAGAACACCATCAACACGATGGTCGATCAACTTCGCTCCTTTGCTTCAGAAGTGACTCGCGTGGCCCGTGAAGTGGGCACCGAAGGCAAGCTCGGCGGACAGGCCGATGTGAAAGGCGTCGCCGGCACCTGGAAAGATCTCACCGATAGCGTCAATTTCATGGCCGGCAACCTCACGGCCCAGGTCCGCAATATTGCGGCGGTGACGAAGGCCGTCGCGAGCGGCGACCTTTCCAAGAAGATCACCGTCGATGTTCGCGGCGAAATTCTCGAGCTGAAAGATACAATCAACACCATGGTCGATCAGCTGCGGTCCTTCGCTTCTGAAGTCACCCGCGTCGCGCGCGAAGTTGGCACCGAAGGGAAACTGGGCGGCCAAGCCGACGTGCGCGACGTCGCGGGCACCTGGAAGGATCTCACCGATAGCGTCAATTCGATGGCCGGAAATCTGACCGGTCAGGTCCGCAATATCGCGGAAGTGACGAAAGCCGTGGCCAGCGGGGATCTCTCGAAGAAAATCACGGTCGATGTGAAAGGCGAGATTCTCGACTTGAAGGTGACCGTCAACACGATGGTCGATCAATTGAGCTCGTTCGCCGCGGAAGTGACGCGCGTCGCGCGCGAAGTAGGTACGGAAGGAAAGTTAGGCGGACAAGCGCAAGTCAAGGGAGTCTCCGGGACGTGGAAGGATTTGACCGACAACGTGAATTTCATGGCCGGCAACCTGACGAGCCAAGTCCGCGGCATCGCGCGAGTCGTTACCGCCGTCGCCAATGGCGACTTGAAGCAGAAGCTGACGGTCGAGGCGAAAGGAGAAATCGCCGCTCTTGCCGACACCATTAACGGCATGATCGAAACGCTGGCCACGTTCGCTGATCAAGTGACGACAGTGGCGCGCGAGGTCGGCGTCGAGGGAAAGTTGGGGGGGCAGGCGAGCGTTCCCGGGGCTGCCGGCACTTGGAAGGATCTTACGGACAACGTCAACGAACTTGCCGCAAATCTCACGACGCAGGTGCGGGCCATCGCGGAAGTTGCCACCGCGGTCACGAAGGGCGACTTAACGCGATCGATTAAGGTCGAGGCGCAGGGCGAAGTCGCGCTGCTGAAGGACAACATCAATGAGATGATCGTAAATCTCAAGGACACGACTCTCAAGAATGCCGAGCAAGATTGGTTAAAGACGAACCTGGCCAAGTTCAGTCGGATGCTGCAGGGCCAGAAGGACATGCTCACGGTGGGACGGCTAATTCTTTCAGAATTGGCGCCCGTGGTGTCGGCGCAGCACGCCGTCTTTTACACCTACGACGCCATGCGCGAACAGCCGTGCCTGACGCTTTTGGCCAGCTATGCCTACGAGCGCCCGAATGAAGTCGGCAAGCAATTAGAGTTGGGGCAAGGCCTGATCGGGCAATGCGCGCTCGAAAAGCAAAAGATCGTGCTCGCTAACGTCCCGTCCGAGTATGTGCGGATCTCATCGGGACTCGGCAGCGCGCCGCCGGTGAACGTCATCGTCCTGCCGGTGGTGTTCGAGGGTCAAGTGAAGGCCGTGTTGGAACTGGCTTCGTTCGAGAGATTTAATCCGACGCACCAAGCGTTCCTCGATCAGCTAACCGAGAGCATCGGCATCGTGCTCAATACGATCGAAGCCAACATGCGCACCGAGGATTTGCTCAAGCAATCGCAGTCGCTCGCGGAGGAACTGGGAAGTCGACAGGAGGAACTGCAGCAAACGAATCAAGAGTTGCAGGAGAAAGCGCGTCTCTTGGCGCATCAGAACGTCGAGGTGGAGCAGACAAATATCGAAGTCGAGCAAGCGCGCCAAGCGTTGGAAGAGAAAGCGGAGCAACTGGCGCTCACGTCGAAATACAAGAGCGAGTTCTTGGCGAACATGTCGCACGAGTTACGCACGCCACTCAATAGCCTCTTGATCCTTTCGGATCAGCTCTCGCAGAATCCCGACGGCAATTTGACGACGAAGCAGACAGACTACGCGAAGACCATTCATTCGTCGGGCAATGATCTATTGATACTGATTAACGACATCCTCGATTTGTCAAAGATCGAATCGGGTACGGTGGTGCTGGACGTGGGCGAGTTGCGGTTCAGCGATCTGCATAATTACGTCGAGCGAACCTTCCGTCACGTCGCTGAAAATCGGGGCGTGGAGTTCGTCGTGGAACTTGATCCCTATTTGCCCCGTTCGCTCACGACCGACAGTAAGCGATTGCAGCAGATCATCAAGAACCTGCTCTCCAATGCCTTCAAGTTCACGCATCACGGTCAAGTCTCCTTGCGAGTCGGCATCGCCTACGACGGCTGGCACGCCGACAACGTCGCCCTCTCTACCAGCGATTCCGTGATTTCAATCACTGTGAAGGATACCGGCATCGGAATACCCGCGGACAAGCAACAGATTGTCTTTGAAGCGTTCCAGCAGGCTGACGGCAGCACGAGTCGCAAGTACGGCGGCACGGGACTAGGACTAGCGATCAGTCGTGAAACGGCGCGACTGCTGGGCGGCGAGATTCGGCTGGCGAGCGCTCCCGACGTGGGCAGCGAGTTCACGCTCTACCTGCCGCAGGTATTCGTGCCGCAAAAAACCGTCCGGCGGCTCGTGGCGCCTTTGGTTCGTCCCGCGGACAAGCAGCGCAGTTCCTCCGTCACGGAGTTTAGCGGAGTAAGCGATGCCGCCGCGGACGGCGGCGCGGTCCCGCAGCTTCAAAGCGGCGACGATCGCGACTGCATCGGCGCCGATGACCGCACGATATTAATCGTCGACAATGATCGAGGGTTCGCAGACATTGCGAGAGACGCGGCGCGGGCGACGGGCTTTAAATCGCTGGTGACGCCCTCCGGCGCCATGGCGCTGACGTTGGCCCGCGACTATCAGCCCCGCGCAATTTTATTAGACATTTCGCTGCCAGATATCGACGGGTGGCGGGTGCTCCGCCGTCTCAAACATGATCCGCAAGTACGGCATATTCCCGTTTACGTCGTCTCCAGCGCGGATAGTCTGGAGCAGGGCGTCCGCCTGGGCGCACAAGGCATTCTGCAAAAGCCGATTCAGACGGCTGATCAACTAAAGCACTTTCTTGAAGAGGTGCGACGCTTCGTCGATCGCAGCGAACGATGCGTCATCGTCGTCGAGAATGACGCCGATCGTCGGCACAAGCTCTACGACATGCTGTCAAGCGCTCATGTCGAAGTGATTGCATTGGATACGGGGCTCGCGGCCGTCGCGGCGATGGAAAAACAAGATGCCGATTGCGTGATCATGGGGCCGGACCCAGTTGACCTGAGCCTGCCCGCCCTCGCGGAATTCGCCCTATCGCGCTCCGAAAAGTCCAGAGCGCCGGTGTTTCTGTACGTCGAGGGCGAGCAATCGCCCGAGAGTCGCCACCGACTCGTCCACCTGGCAAAGGAGTTTGATCTAAGACTCGTCGAAACCCCGGAAGAACTACTCGATCAAGCGACCATGGCGCTCTGTCAGCCCATCAGCGGTTTGCCCGAGCAGCAACGTCGCCGCTTGGTCGAGTCTGTCAATCGTTCGCCGATTCTATCCGGAAAGAAGGCGCTCATCGTCGACGATGACATTCGCAACATTTTCGCCTTGACGAGCGTGCTGGAACGATACGACATGGTCACCGTCTCGGCGGAGACAGGGCGCTCCGCGATCAGCCTTCTGGAGGAATCCTCCGACGTCGACGTGGTGCTCATGGATATCATGATGCCGGAAATGGACGGTATTGATACGATGCGGGCCATACGACAAATCGGTCGCTTCAAAGACTTGCCCATTGTGGCGGTAACCGCCAAGGCGATGAAGGGAGATCGAGAAAAATGCATCGAAGCAGGCGCCTGGGACTACCTCTCGAAGCCTGTTGACTCGGAACAGATGTTATCGGCACTTCGCGCCTGGCTCACGACATGATTGATAACGCGTTGACCAAAGCCAAGATCCTGGTCGTCGACGACGATCTCGGCAAATTAATGGCGATCGAAGCAGTGCTTCAGAGCCTTGGCCAGACAATCGTCTCGGTCACGTCGGGCGAAGAGGCGCTTCGTCGGCTGTTGGCGGAAGACTTTGCGGTGATTCTCCTTGACGTCAACATGCCGGGGATCGATGGGTTTGAGACGGCGGAGCTCATCCGGCGACGACGTCGCTCAGAACACACGCCTATCATCTTCCTCACGGCGCACGCCGACGACGCCTTCGCGGATCGCGGGTACGCCCTGGGGGCGGTGGATTTTCTGTTGATGCCGGCGACCCCCGACATGTTGCGGGCCAAGGTTGGCGTCTTCGTCGACTTGTTCCAAAAAAGCGAGCAAGTGCGACTTCAAGCGGAACAGCGCGTGCAACTAGCGCAAGAACAGGCCGCTCGCGTCGAAGCGGAGCGCGCCAGCGTGGCGAAGAGCCAGTTTCTGACTAATATTAGCCACGAATTGCGCACGCCGATGACGGCTATCATCGGAATGACCGACCTTTCGCTGATGGAGTCGTTGCCAACGAACGTGCGCGAGTATCTCGGCGCCGTCCAAACCAACGCCCATTTGCTGCTGGAGCTGCTTAACGAAATCTTGGATCTATCGAAGCTCGAAGCGGGTACGCTGACGTTGGAATCGGCGCCGCTGCAGTTGAGGAAAATTCTGGGAGAACTAAAGCATACGTTCGGTCACCGGGCCGACCAAAGAGGATTGAAATTAGAGGTATTCGTCGATCCAGAGGTTCCAAACCATCTCATCGGCGACTCGCTGCGGTTGAGGCAAATTATCTTCAATCTGCTGACGAATGCCATTAAGTTCACCGAGCGCGGGCGAGTGACGCTCGACGTGCGCGTCGCCAGTTCCTGTGATCGCGAAGCGTGGATCAAATTCGCCGTTTCCGACACCGGGATCGGGATTTCGGTCTCCGATCAAGAACGTATTTTCGCTCCGTTTACGCAGGTTGACGCTTCAACGAGGCGACGTCGGGACGGCGCCGGCCTCGGTCTGGCGATTTCCGCGGATTTAATTCGAGCCATGGGAGGCAGTCGCGACGTAAGAAGCGAACTCGGCAAAGGAAGCGAAATTAGCTTCGTCGTTCCCTTCTTGATTGATCGTAGCAAACTCGATAACGTCCCTAACTTGGACAAGTCAAGCGAGTCGGAGTCGATCGACGTTCTCAAGCAACAATCTGCAACGTCGCCTCTTCGGGTGCTCCTTGCGGAAGATACGCCGACGAATCAATTGCTAGTACGGCATGCACTGGGCAGACGAGGACATCAGGTTGTCGTGGCGGGAGATGGACGCACTGCCGTCGATCTCGCGCGCCGCGGGCGATACGACGTCATCTTGATGGATCTGCAAATGCCCGATATGGACGGATTTGAAGCTACTTTTGCGATTCGAGGGTTGCCAGGGGATCAGCCCCCGATCATCGCTCTGACGGCTCATACCATGGTCGGCGACCGTGAGCGATGCCTCTCAGCCGGCATGCAGAACTACCTCTCCAAGCCAATCGATTTACGCGAACTGATTTCAATGGTGGAAGCGACAGTTCGCCCGTCGCTTGAGGTCCCGAAACACAAACCTAGTAGATAGGACTAACGCTGGGTGGCATGGATGCAAGCGGCGACTCCGAGCATTTGAGCTCGACCGCCAATTGCTCCGCCAATAACGACCCACATCGAATAATCCGTGAATGATCCGCTGCCCTCAGACGTGCGTCAGTTCATTGCTCATCAAATTGAGTCAGTGGCACAGCTGGAAACGTTGCTTCTCTTAAGAAGAGACTCACAACGACAGTGGGGTACGGATGAACTCGCTCAGCATCTCTACATCTCGGAAAAGATGTGCCGTGTGATGCTAGATGATTTAGAGAAGCGAAAATACCTTGTCCGAAACCCACTCAACAAGTTCGTTAGATACGAATGCTCAGACGCCCGGGCAGACGCTATTCTCGCGGCACTTGAGGGCCTTTACCGAGAGCGTCGGGTGGCGATTGTCAGCGAGATTTATTCGAAGCCGGTTTCGAACGTCCAAACGTTTGCAGATGCGTTCCGTTTACGGAAAGATGAACAGCCATGATGCCAGGAAGCGTCTTTCTACTATGCGCGGCAACCTGCTTGCTCTGTTCAGTGCTCCTCTTTCGCGCTTATCGACGAAGACGCGTCCCGCTCCTTTTCTGGAGTGCGCTTTGCTTCTTCGGGTTGATGCTTGATAACGCCATGCTTTACGCCGATCTGCATGTCTTCCCAGAAGTGCGTTTAGTGATGTGGCGAAAAATACCAGGTCTCATCGCCACTGTACTATTGCTGTTCGGGCTTATCTGGGAGTCAGAGTAGAGCATGGAACAATTCATTATGGGAACGATTGCGATGGCCTCCATCGCCGTCGCCATGTTCTTCTTGCGGTTCTGGCGTGATACCCGGGATCGACTGTTTGCACTGTTCGCGGTGACGTTCGCACTGCTGGGCGTCACTCGATTCGGGTTGGCAATGTCGGGCGATCCTTCCGAGGGCAACACTTCTTGGTATTGGGTTCGCTTGGCCGCATTCATCATCATCCTCGTCGCGATTGCCGATAAAAACCGACGATAACTCCACTGCGCCTTTGCGATTCTGCGAGAAACCCATCGTTAATTAACCTCTTCCGCCAAGGCCAGCGACGCCTTCGCCTCGCCGGTGAGCAGACCGCTGCCGGCCGCAGCACGCCATCAATGCGGCCCCAACCCATCCCGTCGCGTCGCCGGCTCAGGCCATGGCGAGCGAGCCAAACCTGCATAGTTCCGCAGCCCGATCCGGCTGATTCAATCCGCGAGAATCGATCTCCCATTAGCGCAGAATCAGCAGAAACGCCCACCGCCGCCGTTACCTTGCCGTGAAAACCGGTATTAAGTGACTGAGGCGGCAGAATACTTCTCGCTGCGAATAAGTCTGTTCGCATCAATTGACGGCATTCCGCACTCAAAAAGCGCGTCGCGAGCGGCTGGCTTGGGGGCTGGCTTGCTCGCGTCGTCGAGCGAGCGGGGCTGTCGCCTCGGCTTTATCCCTTTTCTTGCACTCTGGGAGGTGGCTCATGATGTGGAGAACTACGGGCGGCATGCTCGCCATTTTGGCGACGTCGCTGCTGCTAGCGGGGGCGGCGAACGTCGCCCAGGCGACCCTCGTCCCCAACGGCGATTTCGAAGTCGACGCCGACGCCAATTCGGCGCCCGACGATTGGTTCAGAGGCGGCACGACCGGCTACGTCACGAACGACGACTCGGACGGCGTCGGAACCAGCAGCGTCTCTTCGGGGAACGGCGGCGACTGGCGTTCGACGGCGTTTGCCGTGACCGCCAGCGAACAACTCACCTGGTCGATCGACTACAAGGTTGCGCAAGGCTCCACCGGCACGTTCCGCGCCGACTTGCGGTTCTTCACCGGCCTAGCGGGTGACGGCGGCACCGCCGGCAACTTCCAGGGCGAGGACGTCCATCAGGTAGACGTCTCGAGCGTCACGCCCGACGTGTGGCAAACGCTGGGGCCGTTCACCGTCAACGTTCCTGCCGGATCGCTCCCGCCGCTGCTGGTGCCGAACTTTGCCGACGTGCGCGTGAGCGCCGGGCTGTTCGGAGACCCCCTCGTGGGCGAACTGCGGTTCGACAACATTACGGTCACCCGCATTCCCGAACCGGCCACGATGTCGATGCTAGCGATGGCCGGCGTGACGGGAGTCGCCGCGGTGCGACGCCGTCGCCGCTAGACTGGAGCTAGCCTGAAGTTGACGTCGCAACGCGGCGGCTCCGTTTGGAAGCCAAGCCGCCGCGCTTGCGAGCGTCTAACGACGGCAATGACGGCCCACGCTCGTCCGCAATCACTTCACTTCTCCCGTGCCCCACGGAGCTCACTGTCCTCAGTGTAGCGCGGGATGAACGCCGCAATCATTTGCAACTCGGCATGATATTCGAGCAGCGAAAAACGTTCTGGCAACTTCCGACCGTCGCCGCGGCCCTTCTCGGGCTGTTGGCATGCGTGCCCAGCGCGTTGGCGGCGACCCCCAGCACGATTTACATGTACGACTTGAACCAGGGCTCCGCCGAGCGAAACGCCTTGATGGCCAGTCTCTCGGGAATTGTCGCGCGCACGACCGCCGACGTGGCGATGGGATTTCAGTTCGGCAACTCAAACTCCGACCCCGAGTTTTGGGTCGACCGCTACCTCGACGATCACCCCGGCGTCGGCAAAGTCTGGCAAGGGAGCGTCCCGTGGTTCATCGATCGTTACAAGTCGCAGCTTAGCGGCTACGTCGTCTACGACGCCGCGACGATCAACGAAGCGACCAGCGTCGCCGGAGCCCTCGGCGCGGTGATGGTCGACTCGTCGTTGCTGGCGGGTTCGGTCGGTTCCGCACTCAACCAAGCCGGGCTGGCCCAAGTGGCGGACGTTCGCGGCCGCAATAGCGCCTGGGTCTACAGCAACTACGGCGCGCAACTCAATAAGGATTTGATCTTCCGCCAGCAGCCGCAATTCTCCTACCAACTGCGCAGCTATGCGGTGGCCAACGCCGGCTTCGTCTTCAACGCCACTGGCGCCGAACGCGACGGCTACTTGGCGGGACAGAACGACCATTCGCTCGTTTACGGCTGGGGCTACGGCAACGACGAAGGCGAGTTCTTCGGCTCCGCCTCGCAAAACAATCTCATGGGCGTTCCCGCCGACCATTACCAGTCGTCGGCCGCGCTCTCGAAGTGGGATGCGCCGATCCCGGCGCAAACTTCGCACGTCGCCACTTCGACTCCGACGGAGGCGGGAACCCATTACGTCGCTTTCGTGATGAGCGACGGCGACAACGTCCAGTGGCTCACCAACGACTTCGCCCGCAGCACCCGTTGGTTCGGTTCGCCGCATCGCGGCGAGTTCGACATGACGTTCGATATGAGTCCCGCACTGCGCGAGTCGAACCCGGTGGCCATGAAATACCTCTATGACCAGGCGGCAGGCGACGAACACCGCACGCTCTTCGTCGCCGCGGGCGGCGAAGGCTTGAACTACCCGAGCCAAACGCCCGACATCGCCGGCTTCATGGATGCATCCGTCGAAGCGATGCAGGAGGTCGACCAGAACATCATCTCCGTCCTCGACGATTCGCCGAATATGGCCAAGCTGGAGCAGATGGTCGAGCGACCGGAGATCCTTGGCCTCATGCTGAAGACCGGCAACGCCTACAAGGGCCGCAACGGACAGATCAATTGGCACGAAGGCAAGCCGATCGTCTCGGTGAAATACAGCTTGTGGGACGGTTTCGACACGCCCAACCAGATCGTCTCCGCGCTCAACAGCGCGCCGACCGACCCGCTGAACAATCAGGCCTCGTACACCATCGTCAACGTCCATCCCTGGTCGACCAGCCTCACCGACGGCGGCCAGGGCGACCCGATGAGCAACGTCAACTACATCGTCAACAATCTTGAGAGCTCGGTGAACGTCGTCACGCTCGAAGAGCTGATGATCCACTTGCGGAACAACTTCGGCGACGCGGTCGATCCGATGTTCGGCAAGAATCTGCTCAAAAACGGCGACTTCGAAACCCCCGCTGCGAATCCGGCCGATCGCCCCGCCGATTGGTTCTATGCGGCGGGCGGCACGCAACTCGTCGTCGGCGAAGACTCCGACGGCGTCGGCCAACGCGCCGCGGCCATCAGCCAAGCGAACGTCGATTGGCGTTCCAGCGAGATCAACGTCGAGCCAGGCGAGGAGCTTGAGTTCAGCTTCGACTTCAAGTTCCTCAACGTTCCCGCCGGCAGCGGCTTCCGCGCCGACGCTCGGTACTTTACCGGCCCGCAAGGCGCGGGCGGCACGTTCGCCGGCGAGGCGGTCAAGTTTGTCGACGCCGCTGATTACGCCGCCGGCCAGTGGCATTCGTACACGACGACTGTCGTCGTCCCCGCGGGAGCACCGATCGGCGACGTGCGGCTCAGCACTTACTTCGGCCAGTTCGCCGGCGGGCAGGCGCTCATCGACAACGTGCGACTCCTGCGCGCAACCATCCCCGGCGACTTCAACGCCGACGGCGAAGTCACCGGGGCCGACCTGCAGAAATGGAAACTCGACTTCGGCATGGGCGCCGGCTCCGACGCCGACGGCGACGGCGACACCGACGGCGCCGACTATCTGGTATGGCAACGCAACCTGGGGCAGAGCGCCGCGGCCGTCGCCGCCGCGACGCCGTTCGTTGCCGTGCCAGAACCCGGCGCCATGGCTTACGCGCTCATCGGCGCCGCTTGTTTGGCGATGACTCAACGTTGAATTGTTCGACGGCGCGTCGGCCCATCGGCCGGCCTGCATTACAGGACTAAATCCGACTGCCGTCTCGCCGTCCGCACTTCGGACGCGAGCGGCGCTTCCCGAAGGAGGAACCGCAATGAATCGCTTTACCTGGATCATCGCCCTGGCGGCGGCGCTCGGAACGACGCCGACGCTCTTCGCTCAAAACCTCGTCCCCAACGGCGACTTTGAAGAGATCCAACGCGACGAGGCCGAGGCCCCCATCCTCGACGCCTACGGCTACCAAGCCCCGTCGGGCTGGTTCCGCTCGATCACCGACCCCGGCACGCACCCCACGCCGCTGACTGAGTTGATCAATCCCGCCAACATGAACAACGTCGCGGGCGACGACGCCGGCGACGATTCGGACGGCGACGGCGTCAGCTCGCTCGCGCTGAATTTCGTGGAGGACACATCCAGTCCGCCGTTCGGCGTCGGCGCCGATTGGCGCTCGGAGGCGTTCGAAACCGTTCCCGGAGAAACGCTTTTCTTCTCGATCGACGTGAAGTTCATCGGCGTCAGTCAGGACGAGTTCATTGCGGACAGCGATTTCTATGAAGGCATTCTCGCTCAAGTCCGCTCGTTCGATCAACTCGCCCCCGACGGCGGCACCGCCGGCTCGTTCAAGGGCGAGCACAACGTGACGCTCCAGTCGCGCAATTTCACCCCGAGCGAATGGACGACGGTGACCTCCTCCTTCGTCGTCCCAGCGGATGGTTTCTTCACCGACGTCCGCGTCAGCACGAATCTGTTCATCCCGCCGTCGCCGTTGTTTGCGGGACAAGTGCTGTTCGACAAGCTGACGATCAATCGGCTCACCGCCGACTTCGACGACGACGGCGACGTTGACGGAGACGACTTAAGCATTTGGACCGGAAACGTCGGCCCGACGGACGCCGCCGATGCCAACGCCGACGGCGTTACCGACGGCGCCGATTTCCTAGCCTGGCAGCGTGAGTTTGGGCTAGGCGTGGTTCCTCCTGCATTCAACGTCGCCGTCAGCGCCGTGCCCGAACCAGGGTCGGTCGCACTGGCGACCATCGGCGTCGCCATTCTGTCAATGTCGCGAGCGCGTCGCCGCTTCGCGTCGTAATCGTGCGCATGACCGGAAGTCTAGGCTGGTGATCCTCGCGTCGCCCTGGAACTGAATTAAGAGAGAGTCAGCGGTGTTAGTTCGTCCGTCACTTGCAATCCCGTTGCAGGTTCTGATTTGTCTGGCGATCTGCGTCGCTGGCGGTTGTGAATCCAAGTCGGCCACGACCGAAGAGATGGGCCAGTTCCGCGCACTCGGAGTGATCTACAGCCAATACCTAGGAAAGCATCAGGGAAAGCCGCCGACTTCCAAAGAGCAGTTGGCGGAATTCATCGCCAGCGAAGGGAGCGGAGTTCGAAAGCGTTTCAACGTGGACGACGGCGTCGACCTCTTGATCTCGCCTCGCGACAACCAGTCATTGACGTTGGTATCCGTACCGAAGCCGCCGCTCAACGGCGACTGCATCGTCGCCTATGAAACGCAAGGGGCCAATGGGACTCAGATAGCGATTAGCGCGATGGGGGGCGTTCAGGTCATTCCTGCCGCTGAACTCCCCAGTCGACTCTAGCGGCGGAAGTGGAGCGGCAACATGCGGCGTCGCCCGCGACGGAGGATGCCACGTATTAACAAGCGAGCGAGACGCACAATCTTCGTCACGCTAAGTAGGAACTGTTGGATATGAGGAAGAGTCAATTCCGTCGGCGATTGCTTAACGAAGCGCGCACGGCGTTCACGCTGGTCGAACTGTTGGTCGTCATCGCGATCATCGGCGTGCTCGTGGCGCTGCTGCTTCCCGCCGTCCAAGCGGCGCGCGAGGCGGCTCGTCGCGCCCAATGTCAGAACCAGCTCAAGCAAATCGCGCTTTCCGTCCTCAATCACGAGAGTGCTCGGAAAGTTTTCCCGACGGGGGGAGACGTTCCGTGGCCGGTATTGGCAGACTATGTCAAAGGCGGCACGCCCAACGGACCGGAGCGACAAGGCCTAGGCTGGGCTTACCAGATACTACCTTATCTAGAACAAGGTTCGATTCAGCGCATTGCGACGCAAGACGACTTGGACCAGGTAGCGGTGCCAATGTATTTTTGTCCGTCGAGGCGAGCGCCGACAAAAAATCAGTTTGATTCAACGGGTAATCGAACGAACCCCACCTACTCCATCGACTATGCAGCAGTGACGCCGGGAAGGGTCAATCCATTCACTCCCAACGACTACGATGCGTATTTTGGCTGCGCCAATTGCACGAAACCGAATAAGCCGAAAACTTCAGAGCTGTTTGATGTCTGCGGCATCATCGTACGAACTCCCTATGACGTTCTGTTGAAGCGAGACCTGCCCAATCCACAACCGACGACGATTGCCCAGGTGACCGACGGACTCAGCCATACTCTCTTGGTCACAGAGAAGAGGTTGCGCCCCTCGGAATACGAAATTGGAGCCTGGTTCGACGACCGAGGGTGGACCGACGGCTGGGACCCCGATACCATTCGCTCGACCAGCTACCAGATCCATCCCGACGCCGACGATTACACGACCGTTACCGACGATCAGTTCGCCCGCAGCATCGGTTCCGCTCATCCGGCCGGCGTTCATACGGCGTTCGGCGACGGCTCGGTCCGCGCGATTACTTACAGCGTCGATCCTGAGATGTTGAATCGACTTGGTCACCGGGCCGATGATCAGGTGATCGATCCCAATAGTTTATAGTGAGTTTGGATTCTCTCTCTCTTCGTCGTTGTTCTATTTCGCCTGCGAACCAGCCTCATGACCGCCGGCCAATCACGCGATGAGTTCGTCAAGCTGCTGACAGCCGCCCAGCCGCGGCTCTTCAGCTATTTGGCGATGGTGCTCGGCGACGTCCACGACGCCAACAACGTCCTCCAGGAGACGAATGTCACCCTCTGGACCAAGGCCGATGACTTCACGCCCGGAACGAATTTCTTCGCCTGGGCTCGCGAGGTCGCCTACTTCAAAGCGCTCGCCTTCACGCGCGATCGCCGCCGTGACAAGTTGATCTTGGACCAAGACTTCGTCGAGCAAGTCATCGAAGAGCCCGAGTTCGCCGAGCTTGATCAACGGCGGGCGACGCTTCGCCACTGTCTCTCGGAGCTGAGCGAGAAGCAGCTCAACCTGCTGCGCCAGCGCTACGGCGCCGGCACGTCGATTGCCGCTATTGCCGAGGGCGAGCGGAAGACCGTGGCCGCGGTGAAAATGGTGCTGCGTCGACTGCGGATGGCCCTGATGGGTTGCATTGAACGGAGGCTTGCGCTGCTGCGATGATTCCCGCGCCCAATCCCATCCTGATAGATTTGGTCAGCGAGCTGACCGACGGCACGCTCGACCACGGCGGCCGCGACCAACTCCGCCAACTCTTAGCCGACGACGTCGACGCCCGCCGGTGGTACGCCCACTGGATGCAACTCCACTCGCTTCTCTACCTCGACCTGCAGTACCCGAACGAATCGATGATCACGCCGGCGCTCGCGCCGAAGTCGTCGCTGTCGTCCGACGAGATCGAACTTGAGATCGCATCCTTCTGCCCCGCCAAGTCCCGGCGTCGACGACGACTGGGCCTCGCCGCCGCGGTCGTTGCGGTGCTCGCCGCATCGCTGCTGTTCGCGGCGTTCGGTTTCTGGTCAACGCCGGAGCCCGCGAATGAAGTCGCCGGCAACTATCGCCCCGTCCCGGAACGGATCGCCGCCTTCCAAGCGACCGACGGCAACGCCGTGGCCGTG
>JBGSMO010000036.1:0-10616 GCA_041740115.1 Pirellulales bacterium | reverse complement strand
GAACGCGGTCGTCGTACGCTGCTGCTCGAAAAGAACCGCAAACCGGGCGTGAAGATCCTCATGTCGGGCGGCACGCGGTGTAACCTCACGCACTCGACCGACGCGCGCGGGATCGTGGCGGCGTTCGGTTCGCAGGGGCCGTTTTTGCACTCGGCACTGGCGGCGCTCGGGCCGGACGAGCTGGTGTGGATGTTCGAAGCCGAAGGGGTCGCAACCAAAGTCGAAGAGACGGGCAAAGTCTTTCCGGCAAGCGATCGGGCTCTCGACGTGCTGCTCGCGCTGCGGCGGATGCTTGATCGGAGCGGCGCCGAGTTGCGGCTGGGAACGCCGGTGACGGGCGTTCGCCAGGATGGCGATGGCTATCTGGTTGAAACGCCCCACGGCGCGATCCATGCGCAGAAGCTGATCATCACCGTTGGCGGGCAATCGTATCCCGGCTGCGGTACGGTCGGCGACGGCTACGCCTGGGCGAAGTCGTTCGGGCACAAGATCGTGCAGCCGCGACCGGCGCTGGTGCCGCTCACTTCTAGCGAGCGCTGGGTGGCGGAACTGAGCGGCGTGACGATTCCGGATGTTTTAGTGCAAGTTGCCGCTGGCGACGAGAAGCCGTGCTCCTCTCGCCGGGCGTCGTTCTTATTCACCCACTTCGGGCTATCCGGGCCGGCGCCGATGGATGTGAGTCGGGCAATTACGGAGCGGCCGCAGGCTGGGGGGTGGCGCGTAATATGCGATTTTGTTCCTGGGTTGAAAGAGAGCGAGATCTTGGGGCGACTGGCCGCTGAAGCGGCTCAGTCCGGGAAGAAAGTTGTGCTTAACATTCTCACCGAGTTCACGCCACGGCGGTTGGGGGAGGCGTTGATGACGCGCGCCGGCGTGCCGTTGGAGCGGCGGGCGGCGGAGCTTTCGCGTGCGGAACGGAATGCTCTAGTGGAGGGGCTCAAGCGGACTTCGATTTCAATCAGCGGGTCGTTGGGGTTCAAGAAGGCCGAAGTCACCGCGGGAGGCGTGTCGCTCGACGAGGTCGATTCGCGGACGATGGAGAGCAAGTTGGCGTCGAATCTCTACTTTGCCGGCGAGATCCTCGATCTCGACGGGCCGATTGGGGGCTTTAATTTCCAGGCGGCGTTCAGCACCGGCTCATTGGCGGGCGATAAGGCTTGATCCCCAGCCGCGGGACGCCAATTTCGATACTGGCGAAGTGCTTCAGGCTCTAACTAAAATGACGCGGTCGTTCGTCACCCTATACTGCAGAACCTCTCGCGAGTGCATCCATGGACCGTCGCCAGTTTCTCGTCGCCAGCACCATGACGCCGGCCGTTAGCCTTGTCGCTTCGCGGTTGGGATTTGCCGCCGAGGACGACGGTTGGATCCAACTCTTCAACGGGAAGGATCTCACGGGCTGGACGCCGAAGATTCGCGGGCATGAGTACGGCGTCAACTATGCCGATACGTTCCGCGTCGAGGATGGCGTCATCAAGGTGGCGTACGACAAGTACGAAGGCCCCTTCCGCGGCCGCTACGGGCACCTGTTCTACAAGGAACCGTTCTCGAACTACCTGCTGCGGATTGAGTACCGCTTCGTCGGCGATCAGGCGAACGGGGGGCCGGGATGGGCGACGCGCAACAGCGGCGTGATGATTCACGGGCAAGACCCGAAAGGAATGACCAAGGACCAGGAGTTCCCCGTTTCGATCGAGGTGCAGTTCCTCGGCGGCGACGGCAAGAACCCGCGAACGACCGGCAACCTTTGCACGCCCGGCACCAACGTCGAGATGAGCGGCAAGCTCCACACCGATCATTGCACCGTCAGCTCAAGCGACACGTTTCACGGCGATCAATGGGTGACGGCCGAACTCGAAGTCCACGGCGGCAAGACGATCCTGCACAAAATCAACGGCAAGACGGTGCTGGAATACAGCGAGCCGCAGCTCGATCCGGCCGATGCGAACGGCAAGAAGCTGCTTGACGCTGGCGCGGCGAAGATCATCACCGGCGGGACGATCTCGCTGCAGTCGGAAAGCCACCCTGTTGAGTTCCGCAAGGTAGAACTGAAGCCGCTGCCGCCGGATGGCGAATGACGTTCACGCCTGCGGCGCCGCGCCGCGCCGGGAATCTATCCAGCCAGCGAGTAGGTAGAGAGCGCCAGGGATGGCAAACAACCAGAACGCGCCGCCAGCCAAGCGGTGATTCGTCGCAAGTTCGACGGCGTTGAGCAGCCCGTAGCCGAGCAGCGCCGTCACGCCGCCGGTCAGCGGCCGGCGCCAGCCGATGGCGTAGCCGACGAAGATGATCGCGAGCGAGGCAAACTCAAGCTGCACGCGCGGCGGTTGCTGCGCGAGCGGCGGAATCCCATCGGCGAGAGCGAACAACATGAAAAAGCCGAACATGCTGATCGCTGCGATGCGGGCGATCCAATGGGTGAGCGCAGGGCGATCTGGAGACGAACTGAGCACGGCGTTCATGGCTTGATCCTCGAATTGCAAGAACCGTCATCCTGAATGGAGTGAAGGATCTAGTCTTTCGATGGACGCTAGATTCTTCGCTCCGCTCAGAATGACTGTGATACGCCGAGCTTGCGCTATTGCCCTCCCGAACCGGCGCCGGTCGTTTCGGCCGGGGGCGCCGGCGGAGCTGTTTGCTGGGCCGCGAGGAACTTGAGCAGGTCGAGGAATTCGACGCCGCTCAGGCCCTCGTGGAGATGCTCCGGCATGCTCGACACTTCTACTTCTTCGCGAATGTCGATGTCTTCTTGGGGGATTTTTTGCAAAGTTCCCTGGCCGACCAGGAGCGACAGTTCATCGTCATTCTCGCCGATGACGAGGCCTGAGTAGGCCTTTCCGTCGACGGTCAGGACGTTGGTGGCGCGATACTTCGGATCGAGTTTCTTGTTGGGGAAAAGGATCGACTCCAGGATTTCCTCATTGCGGAGCCGTTTGCCGACGTCGGAGAGGTTGGGGCCGAATTCGGAGCCCTCGTTGCCGACGCGGTGGCAAGCTTGGCAAGCCCGCTTGAAGACTGCGGCGCCGTCGTTGGGGCTGCCTTCCAAACCGTTGAGCCGTGCGGTCAGCGTCGTGCGGTGGCCATCCTGTTCGTAGTGCTCGACGATCGACTTCACCAGCGACGTCACCTCACGGCCACGATCGTTGCCGGCGGCGACGCGATCGAGGAACGCGGCGGCGGTGGGATTGTCGGCGGCGAGATCGTGCCCCTGCTGGCGGGCCTGTTCCCACACGGGACGCAGGGCGCCGAGGGTGCTTTCCAGGCTGAAGGTCAGCTCGCTATCGAGCGGATGTTGGAAGGCGCCCAGCACTGCCGTCACGCTCTCCGGCGTTGGGAAGAAGCTGAGGCCGCGGATCGCTTCGAGGCGAACGCGCGGGTGGGGATCGTCGATGAGCGGGACGAGCAGTTCGAACGCCTGCGGATTGTAGTCCCGCAGATCGGCGATGATGTGAGCGGCGGCGGCGCGGGCGTCGGGCGTCGGCGAGGCGAGGATCTGCTTCACGAGTTCGACGTCGACGACCTGCTGCCCGGCGAGGGCCCACATGGCGCCGACCAGCAGGCGATCATGCTCCGGATCCTGGGGATCGATCGAACCGACCCAGGTCTTCACCGCGGCGACGACTTCGTCTTTCGGCCGGTCGCGAAGTTCGCGTTGGACGCGGTACTTGGTCGCGGCTTCGTATTCGCGGAGTTGTTCCAGGAGTTCGGGGACTGATTTGCCGGCTTGAATGACCGGCGTCACCAGCGGCCGGCCCTCGGCGTGGATCCGGTAGATGCGGCCGTGGCTGTGATCGCGATTCGGGTCACGCTGCGAATATTGCATATGGCCGATGAGCGGGTTGTGCCAGTCGATGAAGTAGAGGGCGCCGTCGGGGCCGATCTGCGGATCGCCGGGGCGGAAGTTGCGGTCGGTCGACGTGACGAGGTCTTCGACCCGCTCGCCGTCGTAGCCGGCGCCGTCATCCTTCACCTTGAACTGCAGGATGCCGTTCATGTTGATGACGCAGGCGTAGAAGAAGTTGCCCTGTTCCGACTCGGGGAAGTGGCGACTGAAGAGGAAGCCGTTGCCGAGGGCGGGACGCATCGTGCCCCCTTCGTAGTGGATGAACTCGCGGTTGTTGCCGCGGGCGTCGTACTCGGCGCCGGTGAGGGGCGTGGCCCAATGCTGATCGGCGACAGTGCCGTCGCCGAGGAAGGGCTGGCCCCAATCGTTGTGGGTGAAGCACCAGGCGTTCACCAGGCAGGGATAGATGTACTTTTCGAGCCTCTGCGTGCGGGGGTCGTAGGTATAGCTGACCGATTTGTCCTTGTTGCGCAAGGGGCCGTAGGCGGTTTCGACGGTGCCGCTGAGTGCGAGCCCCTCGAGCATCACGAGCCGGCCGTCGGGGGTCCAATCGAACGCGCAGATGGCATGGTGCGTGTCGTCGGTGGCGAAGCCGTCGAGGACGACCTCGCGGATGTCGGCCTTGTCGTCGCCGTCGGTGTCTTTGAGGAACAGGAGCTTCGGCTGGCTGACGACGAGAGCGCCGCCGTTCCAGAGCTCGAAGCCGACCGGCACGTGCAAGCCGTCGGCAAAGACGGTCGACTTGTCGGCCTTGCCGTCACCGTCGGTGTCTTCGAAGATGATCAGCTTGTCGTTGGGCTTCGGATCGCCCGGCTTCCATTGCGGGTAGCTCGGCATGCAAGCGGCCCAGAGGCGGCCCTTGTTATCGAACGCCATCTGCACCGGCTTGGCGAGCTCGGGGAAGTCTTCCTCGGAAGCGAAGGTCTGGATCTTGTAGCCCTCAGGGACCTTCATCTCTTTGAGGGCTTCGTCGGGCGTGAGGATGCGGAGTTCTTCGGGTTCGGAGTAGGGCTTCGTGCCGAACGCCGTCGGCGGGATGGCGAGGACCGGGTTCTGGTCGTCCGGAACTGGCGGCGTTTTGCCTTGGGCGAGGGCCCAGACGACCTTGTCGCGGTCGGCGCACATCTTGCGAATCTTGGCGTACTCGGCGGGGAACGTTTCGACGTCGAGCGGCTTCGAGCGGCTGCCGTAGACGTACCAGCCGTTGACCATGCGGTAGTCTTGTTGGTGGTGCCATTGGAGGTCGATGATGGCGTCGCGCAGCGGCTTGAGGCGCTCGAAGTCGCTAGCGGCCGCCGCACGCACAGCGTTTTGTACGCTCAAGTCCTGCGACGTTTGGACGTCGTTGCGTCCGAACAATGCGTTGTCGAGGCGAACAGCGACGAGGAAATCGCCTAGTGCATTGATATGGACGCCGTTCGTCGTCAACTTTCGATCCGTTTCGCCATCTTTCGCGTGATCGAACTTTTTCTTGGTGTGAGTGTAAAGGTCACAGAAGCCAATGCCTTCCGACTTCGCAAACTCCGCCATCGCCTCGGTATACAGCTTGAGATTCTCATTCTCCTTCTTGCCATCCGGCATGTGGGGCTTGCCGGTCGCTTCGTAAGGAATCGGCGAAACCAGCACGATGCGCGGCGCTTCGCCATCCTTGGTGAACTGCTCGCGGGTCTTCGTTACATAAGCCGCGAGGTCTTCATTGAACTTCGGCAGCCCTTCAGGGCCGGCGAACGATTCGTTGTAGCCGTAGAAGCAAAGCAGCACGTTCGGCGCAAAGACCTTCAGCGGGTCGTCGATCGCCGTGTAGTCGTTCGGGCGTTGTTGGTTGCCGACTTCGTCGCAGGGCCAGCCAAAGTTGCGGACGACAAGTTCATGTTCGGGAAAGCGCGTGTGGAGGAGCGCCTCGAAGTTGCCGTAGAGCCGCATCCGCTCGGCGAGGCCGTTGCCGACCAGTGCGATGCGGTCGTGGGGCTTCAGTTCGAGCTGCGCTTTTGCCTCGGCGGCGCGGGTTTCAATTGCCGGGAGGCAAGCGGCCAAGCCGAGGCCGAACAGCAGCAACGCGAGCGAGCGAAACGAACGGCAGGAAGCGAGTCTACGCACGTCGAAACTCCGTCACATGAGATCCGCCAGTAGCGAGGCGGAGGAGAGCCAAAAAAGATGCTGGGCGCCCTGCGGGCGCGTCTGGAGTATTATAGCCGAGCGACGTGCCGGTGAGGGAACCGATCAGTGCGCGAAAAGCCGGGAAAGTCGCCGCAATTCGCGGGCGGATTTCTTGTAAGATGCGGGCCGCGTGCGACGTAAATGGCCGACTTTTCGCCCTCTGTTAGCTTGAGGTCCTGCATGATTTCATCCATCCGCTGCCGCGTTGTCGCTGGGTTGTCGCAAGTTGCAATCGTATTGGCCGTTTTCGCGATGGCTCGGCCTGCCGTTGCGGCTGAGCCGGCGAAGAAGGTGCTGGTGATCGGCATCGACGGCTGTCGGTTCGACGCGCTGAAGCAGGCCGAGGCGCCCCATCTCGATGCGTTGATGCAGGAGGGCTCCGTCGCGCAGCCGACGCGGATTTTCCCGGCTCATTACCGCGAGGCGGACACGATCAGTGGGCCGGGTTGGTCGAACATTCTGTGCGGCGTCTGGGCCGACAAGCATCGGGTGATGGATAATGAGTTCACGGCGCCGAATTACGACGAGTTCCCCCACTTCTTCACGCGGCTGAAGGAAGCGCAGCCGGAGGCGGTGACGGCGTCATTCTCTGACTGGGGGCCGATTGCCGGAATCATTCTGCGCGACGCCGACGTGACGCTCGACGCCAACAAGACCGACAAGGACTACGTCTCGGGCGACGTCGAGGTCGCCGCCGCGGCGAGCAAGTATCTGCGCGAGGCGGATCCCACGGCGACGGTCGTCTACCTCGGCCAGGTCGACGAGGCGGGACACAAGGAAGGGTTCCATCCGTCGGTCGCTCCCTATGTGAAGGCGATTGAGCAAGTCGACGGCCACATCGGCGAGTTGCTGGCGGCGATCGAGTCGCGGCCGACGCGCGCGGACGAGGACTGGCTGATCCTCGTGACGACCGACCATGGCGGCAGCGGCACGGGACATGGCGGCGGGCACGATAATCCTGAAGTGGCATGCTCGTGGCTCGTCGTCAGCGGCGATGCGGCGCGGCCAGGAAAGATCGGCGGCGAGCGGGGACAGGTCGATCTCGTACCGACGGCGCTTGCGCACCTGGGGGTCGAGATTGATCCCGCGTGGAAGCTGGATGGAGCCGCAGTCGGGTTGAAGTAAGCAGCGACTTCGTCGAGACGCGCGAGCGTCGCCGTCGAAAAAGGCCTCGGTTTCACGACTCGGCCGAGATGGCCGAGTCGGCAATGTTGGCCAACGTTTTTTCTTGGCCATCTCGGCGTGTGTCGCGCCATCCGACTAGCGGCGTACGTCCTGCAAGGAGGCGAATCGCCATCCCTGCCAAGTGTGCCAAGGCTGCCAACTTTTTTTGGCAGACATGGACTATTTCACCTCATGGCTGGCGCCTTCGGCGCGTACCGCGATCGTGCCCGCCGGCGCTGGTGCGCGGCGAGTGGGAATTGGTTCAAATCAGTTGCCAAAGAGCTTGTGTCCACCCGTACACTACAGGGGTGGGTGGCCCATTTTCAAGAGAGTCGTTGGCGGAATTCTTGGCTGCTGGAGGGCAGGCGTCTTGGCGGGTCTTGAATGGGGGGAGATTCAACCACGAAAGGGACGAAATGGACGAAAAGATGAGGAGAAAGATTGCATCGCTGATGAACGCTGATGGGCGCTAAATAAGAATTGCAATGATTAGCGACTATCAGCGTCGATTAGCGGTGACTGCTCCATCTTTTCATTCCTTTCATCTTTTTGGTGGTTCATCTCCTTTCCTGCCAATCGGAGAAAGTCGCGGACTCGTCTTGACAATGGACTACAGATGTAGTCCATTGGCGCGGTGTCGTAATCAATCTCGCCGAGCGCCTCGATCATGCCGGGTTCTGAAAAAGATCGCGAACCGATTCCGCTCGCGCCTGCCGAATGGCAGGTGATGAAGGTGTTGTGGGACGAAGGGCCATTGGCCGCCCGCGACGTCTTCTCGCGGCTGCCAAACGAAACCGCCTGGGCTTACAAGACGGTGAAGACGCTCCTCTCGCGGCTGGTCGCCAAAGGGGCGCTCGATTACGAGCAGATCGGCAACTCGTATCTCTATCGGGCCGTGGTCGCTCGCGAGCAGATGACGCGGCAAGAAGTTCGCGGCTTGCTCGACCGAGTGGTGAGCGAAGCGACGGCGCCGGTGATTGCGCAGTTCATCGACGAAGTCGACTTAAGCGACGCGGAAATTCGGTCGCTCAAGCGGCTGCTGGATGAAAAGCGGCGGGGTCGAACTACTTAACCTTGTCGAGGGTCGACGATGCTTGCCGCATCTTCATGGAGCGACGCCTGGTTCCGCTGGATCGTGGCGGCGAGTTGGCAACTGGCGCTCTTGACGGCGCTCGTGGCTGCGGCGACGTGGTTGTTGCGTGGCGGCACGCCGCGGCTGCGGCATGCGTTGTGGCTGCTGGTGCTGGTGAAGGCGCTACTGCCGCCGAGTCTCGCGGCGCCGTGGGGGATTGGCGCGTGGGGCGTCGCGCCGGCGATCGCCGAGTTGGAACGCAACGGCGTTGCGAGAATCGCAATCGCCGCCATGACGTCAATCGATGCGAAATCGACAGAGTCCGCCGTCGCTACTGAGGGTAACGCCCCCGCCATCAACGCGGAGGACCCACTTTCGATCGGGGACAAGTTTCTAGCCGTTTGGGCGTTGGGCGTCGTGCTGCTGTTTGGCGTCGTGGCGATGCGCTACTGGCGACTCCGCCGGGCGATTGGGCGCATGGAAGCGGTCGAAGAGGGGCCGCTGCGGATCGAGCTTGAACGCTTGGCAATGGCGTGGGGCAGCCGGCTTGTTCCCGCCTTGTATCTTTCCGCAGCGAACAGCAGTCCGTTCTTGATCGGGACGTTGCGTCCCGCGATCGTATTGCCGGCGGCGATGGGGAGTTGGAGCGCCGAAGAGATTCGCGCTGTGCTGCTGCATGAGCTGACGCATTGGCGTCGTCGCGATCCGTGGATCGGCTGGATGCAGGCGGCAGTGCAGGCGGCGTTTTGGTTTCATCCTTGCGTGTGGTTGGCGAACCGAAAGATTCGGCAGGAGCGCGAGGCGGCCTGCGACGCGACGGTGTTGGACGGCGGCGGCGTCGCGCCGCAGGCGTACGGCGAAACATTGCTCAAGATCGTCGGCGCGGCCCGCGGCCGTTCGCTGGCGGAGGGGAGTCTGGTCGGCGTGTTCGAACGAGGAACTGATCTTCCACAACGATTGGAGGCGATCATGAACTATCGGAATGGTGCGGCGAGTTTCGGTTGGGGATCGTGGGTCGTGTTGGCGGCGGCGGTGCTGTTGTTGTTGCCAATGGCGACGACGACGAGCGCGGATGAGAAGGCGGCCGTTGCCGACGCGACCAAGCCGAATGGGAAGAAGCCGGTGTCAAAACCGGCGAAGAGTCCGTATCCACAGTACAAATCGAATCCGGCTCATGGCGCCACGAACGTTGACCCGAGCCTCAAGGAGATTGTGATTCGCTTCGATCGCGAGATGGGGCCGGGGATGAGCATCACGGGCGATCCGGCCCTGTTGCCGCCGATCAGTCAAGCCGGCAAGCCGGGGTGGCGGAATTCGCGGACGTTTGTGCTGCCGGTGACGCTGGCCGAGGGGGCGTACTATCGGATTGGGATCAATTCGAAGAGTCACCAGAATTTTCAGGACACGTTCGAAACGCCGCCGCTGCCGAGCGTGATTGCGTTCACCACGAAGGGGGCGTCGAAGGAACTGATCGCGAAGGTGGCGACGCCGCACGTCGTTTCCACTGAGCCGAAGATCGGGGCGAAGGACGTCGATGCGGCGCTGAGCGAGTTGAAGGTGACGCTCGATCTGCCGATGGGAGAAGGCATGTCATTCACCGGCGACGTGCCGGCGGCGAGCGGCGGGCGGCCGGCGTGGTCGAAGGATCGGCGGACGATCAAGTTGCCGATCAAGCTGGAGCCGGGGCGGGAGTATCGCTTTGGGCTGAACAGTCCGCGGCATGTGAACTTTCAGAGCGCGGCGGGCGTGCCGTTGGAGCCGGTGGTGTTTGAGTTTTCGACGGCTGCGGCGAAGTAGGAATGCGGGGAGATTTGAACCACGAAAGAGACGGAATGAAACGAAAAGGGGGAAAAAGGATGGCACCGCTAATGGTCGCTGATAGGCGCTAATAAGAAATTCAATGATTAGCGTACATTAGCGTCAATTAGCGGTGCCTCCTCTTTCTATTTCGTACTTTTTTTCTCTTTCGTGGTTCAACTCTTCTTGCATTTGTGACGGAGCGGGATGGCAAAAAAAGAACCCCCGGCTTGAAGAGCCGGGGGCTAAGGGGATGCCTGCGTTGGTTGACGATTTAAGGACTACGCCGCGTCGTAGTTCTTCGACGCCTGGTCCCAATCAACGATGTTCCACCACGCGGTGACGTAGTCGGGGCGCTTGTTGCGGTACTTCAGGTAGTAGGCGTGTTCCCAGACGTCGACGCCGACGATCGGGGTTTTGCCTTGGGTCAGCGGGCTGTCCTGGTTGGCGGTGCTGATCACTTCGAGGCCTTCGGGGCCCTTCACCAGCCAGGCCCAGCCGCTGCCGAAGCGGGTGGCGGCGGCGTTGTTCATCGCTTCCTTGAACGACGCGAAGCTGCCGAACTTCTTGTTGATCTCTTCG
>JBGSMO010000471.1:0-36107 GCA_041740115.1 Pirellulales bacterium | reverse complement strand
CGTCCCCGAACCGACGACGCTCGCCCTCGCCAGCCTTGCGATGGCCGTCGGCCTCGCCGCCGCCCGTCGCCGCTAAGCATGCGTTCCGTGCAAACCCTTTAGCCCCCGGCTCTTCAAGCCGGGGCATTTCGCTAGTAAGTGTGACAAGCCCGTACCGTGGCCAAGGGGGCAAGGCCGCGGTGCGGGCTTTTTCATGCGCCGTAGGCTGGGGCCACGCCCCACCAGCCCCGCCAAGCGACTCTTCCAGCAATCGCGTCGTCACGAGAGATCTCCATCGACGCGACGTCGTCCCAAGAGCCCATTCTCAGCTACTGTCCACCATCTCATCCGAATTGAATCGATATTCGCCTGCCAATGACGCCCAGCAGCGAAAGCGCCGCACAACCCGCCTGTATCGTCCTACAACAATCCGCCGTCCGATTTCGCCCCAGCGCGCCCCGCTTCAGCGCATCGCGAGAACCACTCGCGGCTAGCCGCTACGTCACTGCGCGAATCCATGAAAGACCTGCGCACATTTTTCGTTGTTCAAATCTTCACGCTGCCTAGAATAAGTGAGAGGAAGCCGCGGCTTTTCCAGGCGGATTCAGCGCCCCAGGCTTTCTTGCACTTTCGCCCCCCAAAGGAAGTTGACATGACTCTGCGCGGCTCCCACTCGCCCGCTTCTACGACCTCGCACCGCGGCTTCACGCTGGTCGAGCTATTGGTCGTCATCGCCATCATCGGCGTCTTGGTCGCGCTGCTGCTGCCGGCCGTCCAGGCCGCTCGCGAAGCGGCTCGGCGTTCGAGTTGCCAGAATAACTTGAAGAATATGGGTCTAGCGTGTCTTAATTATGAGTCAGCGCGTGGCAAGTATCCCCCTGGATCGGTCAATGCCAAAGCCGTCTCGTACAACGGCAATAGTTGGCATATGGAAATTCTCCCTTATATGGAGCAAGGAACGCTTGGCGCAAACGCAGCTAGCCTTCTGGCGTCGTACCGCACCTCCCCGACGACTGAGGCCGATTTTTACACGATTCAGGGCAAGGCCGCTGCTGGCGATGCCGCAGCAAAGGCGGTTATCGAGGGCCTGAAGGCCGTTGTGATTTATAGTTGCCCGAGCGACAATCCAACGGAAGCGGTCGACAAGTTTTCCCCTGAGCTCAGGGCCGCTAACTACGGCGGCGTTGCTGGATCGTTTAAGACGCGAAACCCATCGGTTACGTGCCCTTCGTCTTACACTGATCCTAATTACTTGTCAGTCGGATGCGTCGGTCCTGGCACGATGAACATTGACGGTATGCTTTACCCAGGGAGCAAGGTCGAAGGGCAGCATATTACTGACGGAACCAGCAACACGCTAATGATCGGCGAGCGCTGGTATCAGGTTCGAGCTTGGCCTTTTGGAGCGTACTACAACACGCCCTATAATGTGGGAGGCGGCGTTCGAGGGACTGCGGCAACACCGCCTGATGCTCCGATCGGATCACTTTCGACGTCGTGCAAGAACATTGATAAACGTTATCCGCCAAACGTTAGTTTGGATGCGGTGGGTTACTACGTTCAGCACGACGAAACTGACCGCCCCGGAACTGCGACGTCCAAGACAATCGCCTTCAACGATTTGCCCTTTCAAAGCTTCCATTCCGCCGGCGTTCAATTTGTTCGCGCTGACGGCAGCGTTTCCCTACTGAGTGACAACATTGATCCGGACATCTACGCAGCTCAAGCATCGCGCAACGGCGAGGAGGCGATTAGCCAATAATGCTCCGACACTCGCTGCCTTGCTACGCTAGATTGGTCGCTGATTCATGGGCTTGGATGCCCGTGATCGCGTTTATCGCAATGTTTGTCGGCTGTGGCGGCGGTAGTGGCGGAGCCTCGGTCACGGGCGAAGTCACATTTAACGGCGCTCCGGTGACCACTGGCGTCATCGGATTTCTCCAGACCGGAAGTCCAATGCTGGGCGGGCCCCTAGGTCCCGACGGGATTTATTCGCTGACGATTCCGCCGGGCGACTACAAAGTGCGGATTGACGCCCCGGCGCCGTGGCCTGAGGGGTGGAAGGAGGGCGACCCGCAGCCCAAGCTTCCTCCCAGACCTGTCCCGGAGCAGTACGCCCACTTCGACAGTTCAGGACTGACCGCAACGATCACCGGCGATTCTTCCCAGAAGATCGACTTCACGCTCCCGTAAACTACTTGTCTCGCTACGATTCGCGGATCCAGTTTCCGCATGGGCGCAATCCGATTCGTCGGTCAGCGATGGAGCGCACGCTGAGGCCAACTGGCCCAACTTTGCTTCATGCGCGTTAGCGTGAAAAACCTGCGCGTAAATCCTTGAGGCCCACGGAACCCCCAAATAGACTGCAAGTAGCAGAGACCGCCCTGTGGCATCCTACGTACTTACTCGTCTTTTGTGATTTTGCAGCGCTGACCTACATCAGCAGGAGGGAAGTCTAATGAGAGTTACCCGTTTCGCGATCGTCGCGTTGGCGATGGCGTCATTCATTCAGAGCGCCAACGCCGCTTATATTGTCGAGGCCGGCGCTACCGCCGTTCTCGGCAAGGGCTTCGGCAATTTTTCTTATGGCGGCGACACCACCACGGCGTCCACCAGTACGACGGGAAGCGCAGCCGTCGGCACGACCGCCAATGTAGGTAGTATCTTTGGCGGTAACGGCGTCAATTCTCCGGATACTTACGTCTTCTCCTATACACCTGGCACGAACGCCGACAATACGGTCTACGCTGCCAACGCCGTATTGGGATCGACGACCGGCTTCCCGGGCCAGGGCAATCTCGCGACCGGGCTCGTCGGCGGCGCTTCGGGGCGCTACAACGTCTACATGACCTCTCCGCCGACGACGAACATTAGCGGCGGCGATTCCACTTTCACCGTGACCCAGAGCGGCGCGAGTATTGTGCTGAGCGCAAGTCTTAACGACGGCGGCACCGGTCCAGACACTGATCCCGGCACGGCCTTCGTTGGCGGCGCCAACAATGCTTGGTTTAAGCTTGGTACGGTCGACTTATTGACCGGAACGACCTACTCGGTTTCTCAAGCCGCCGGCTCGAACACCTTCGTCTCGCAGCGCTCGGCCGCAGTGATGTGGGAATATGCCGGGCCCTCGATTCCCGAGCCCGCCACTCTTGCCCTTGCCGGCATGGGCCTGATTAGCATTGTGACCGTTCGGCGCCGCGTCGGTTCGTAGCTATCCGCCAGGCGCTGCCCCGACTCGCTTTGAGAGTCGGGGCAGCGGCTCGCGCGACCGCCTTGGTGGCGCAACTCCACGTTGATACTCGCTTCTGGCGCAGAGAAGTATTGGCGATCGCTTCCATCGACTTAACTCGGCTGAATGACCACAGCCACAGGGGGAGACTCATGAAACTAGCCCGATTTGCCTTGCTGTCGGCGATCGTCGCGTTGTGCGGCGCCTCGCTCGCAGCGAACTTAACTGCCGCGGAGTTGCGGTTTTCAATCGGCGTCCGCGAAACGGGCGCCGCCGTCCCCATCGGCGGCAACGCCGGCACGACGGGCGGCATCGAATTCGTCGGCCGTGAGGCGGGGCTCGACTTAGCCCTCGTTCCCGCCGACGGGGCATGGCACAAGGTGACGATCGATCTCGACAACGCACCCGTCACGGCCTTCGCCGGAACCACTGCCGACGGCATCCTTTCCAGTGTCAATGGCATTGGCGCCCTCGAGCATATTCGCATCGCCAATACCGTCGACGGCGTAACCCGATATCGCCTCTGGATCGACGACGTCGTCAATACCGTTAACGGCGTCGACAATTTGCTTACTGGCTTCGAAGGTTTCGCCGCCAGTTCCGAAGTGATGTTCCAGGAACCTCGCTTCTCTGGCAGTACCGCCGGCCAACTCGAATTGACGCCGAACGTTGCTCGCGTCTCCGATACCGTCGCATTCAGCGGCAGCCAGTCGTACGAGACTGAGTTCGAGTATCTCGACGATTTGGCCACGAGTTGGGTGCGCCTCACCACGAACGGCGTTGCCACCTTGCCGAACACAGCGATCCAGTTCGACGGCGGCAACACGCATACGTTGAGCTTCCAAGTTCGCATTGAGGCGATTCCAGAACCCGCCACCCTCGCCCTCGCCGGTATGGGCCTGATCGGACTCTGCGGCATCGCTCGTCGCAAGAACGCCTAGTTCAGCGACTGGCGAACGACGTTCTTTCTCGCAACTTGAAACCTCACGCCAGCCGCTCGGGCTCCAAACCCGAGCGGCTGTTTTCATTGACGCTCAGCGCTTTTTACTTGTTTTCTTCAATTCCCCTTCAAGCGAGCCGGGGCGTCCCGCCCCCGGCGCGCGTTCTAGCAAATTCACCATCAACCTTTGCGACGCAGCGTTTCTACACCGTTCGCAAAAACGTGAGCAGCATGCGCAGGCGGCGGCTCACTGACCGTCGGCATGCAACTGTGTATGATGGCTCTTCTGCGATCCGTGCGGCGGTCGCTGAGGAACGGAACTAATGGGAGATCGCGGTCGTGATTGAACGAAAAGCAACTTGGTTGGCTGTGGCGTGCGCCGCCATGCTGGCATCATGCGTCGGCGTCTTCTCGGCGACGGCGCAGGAGATTCCCACGCCGCAACGAGAGTTCCGCGCCGCGTGGATCGCGACGGTCGCCAACATCGACTGGCCCTCGAAGAAGGGGCTCTCGACCGAGCGGCAGAAAGCGGAACTGATCGCGATTCTCGACAAGTCGGTCACCCTAAACATTAACGCAGTGATCCTGCAGATTCGTCCCTCGGCCGACGCCCTTTACGCGTCGCGCATTGAGCCCTGGTCGGAATACCTCACCGGCAGGATGGGGCGGCCCCCCAAGCCCTTTTACGATCCGCTGAAGTTCGCGGTCGACGAGGCTCACAAGCGGGGGTTGCAACTCCACGTCTGGCTCAATCCGTACCGCGTTCGCCACAGCGACGCCAAGACGCCCCCCTCGCCGGTGCACGTCAGCAGCGCCTTCCCCGAGATCGTCCGCCAGTACGGCGACTACCTTTGGTTCGATCCGGGCGAGCCCGAGTCCCTCGAGCGGTTCATCGACATCGTGACCGACGTCGTCAAGCGGTACGACATCGACGGCGTTCATATCGACGACTATTTCTATCCCTATCCAATCAACGATAAGGATGGCAAGCCAGTTCCATTCCCCGACGACGAGAGCTACGCCCGGGCGATGGCGGCACTAGAGAGCAAAGGCGCCCACGCCGAAGCGGCCGGTCACGGTGAGGAAGCGCCCCATGGCGAAGAGGCGGATCACGCTGAGGAGCCTGAGCATGCCGACGAAGTTCCATCTCATGAAGAGGAACCGGAGCATGACGATGCTGCAGAACAGGGCGACGAAGCGGCGCACGGCGAAGAGGACGCCCACGGCGAGCCATCCGCGAAGCCGAAGATGTCGAAGGACGATTGGCGTCGCCAGAACTGCGATCGCCTCGTCGAAGAGATGTACAATGCGGTGAAGAAGGAGAAGTCCTGGGTGCTCGTCGGCATCAGCCCGTTCGGCATCTGGCGGCCGGGTCATCCCGAAGGGATCCAAGGGCTCGATCAGTACGCGACGCTCTACGCCGACGCAAAGAAGTGGTTCAACGAAGGTTGGGTCGATTATTTTACCCCGCAACTCTATTGGCAGATCGAAGGTCCGCAAAGCTACCCGAAGCTCCTCGCATGGTGGAGTCAGGAGAACACGAAGCAGCGCCACCTGTGGCCCGGCAACGGGGCCCACAGCGTTCGCAAGTCGGCCGACGTCCCGGCGGCCCGCAATGCCTGGCCGGCGGAAGAGGTGATCAAGCAAATTGAACTGACTCGCGAGATCGTGAAGAACGGTCCCGGCAACGTCTTCTTCAGCATCAAGTGCATCTTTGACAATCGCGATGGGCTGACCGACAAGCTGAAGGCTGGCGTCTACAAGGAACCGGCATTGGTTCCTGCATCTCCCTGGCTAGGAGACGAGATTCCGGCCAAGCCGGAGGTTTCCGCGAAGAAGCACAGCCAGGGCGTGTCGCTGAACCTGAAAGCGGCCGATGGCAAGCCGCCCTGGCTCTGGGTGGTGCGTTCGCGTAGCGGCGACGATTGGACGACGGAGATCGTGCCAGGGCGCGAGACGCG
This sequence comes from Pirellulales bacterium, assembly GCA_041740115.1. GTDB lineage: Bacteria > Planctomycetota > Planctomycetia > Pirellulales > Lacipirellulaceae > Lacipirellula. Next base: position 29,998 of record JBGSMO010000471.1, on the reverse strand, counting down.
CAAGCTACTCAAGATAGAGAAGGGCGTCGCTCCGGAAGAGATCGCCGTCTCGGCCGTGACGCGTCTGGGCCGTGAAGGCGAAGTCGTCCGCGCGGAGGTTGAATAGGAAATCGTGGATTCAATCAGTCCGCATCTTGATCGAAAGCTATCCCCCTGGTTCTGGGTGCCTAGTCTTTATTTCGCTCAGGCGTTGCCAAACGTGCTGGTGATGACAGTGTCGACCTATGCGTACACGCGGCTGGGCATCTCAGCGGTTGTGATTGGGTACACCGCGTGGTTGGGAATGCCCTGGATGCTTAAGCCCCTCTGGAGTCCCGTTGTCGAATTGATTGGCACGGAACGTCGGTGGGTGTGGATGGCTCAGTTCGTTGCGGCCGGGGCGTTCTTGCTCGTCGCGTGGGGCTACAATACGGAGCACTTCATGCTCTGGACCGCGATCGGTTGCCTGGTCCTCGCAGTCGCCTCCGCCACCCACGACATCGCCGCCGACGGCTATTACATGCGCGTTCTTTCCGCGCATGACCAAACTTGGTTCACGGGCATCCGCAGCGTGGCATTTCGCGGCGGCTGGATATTTGGCGAAGGCGTACTGGTGATGATTGCGGGGCTGTTGATTGCCCGCAGCCTGGGCGTGCAGACAGCTTGGGCGATCACTCACGCGATCGCGGCGGCGATCTTTTTCGTGCTGGCGACGTACCATTTGATTGTTTTGCCGCAGGCCCCGCCCAAGCCCGTTCGAGAGCGTGGCACCCTAGGCGGGCTATTCCTCGAATCGATCGCCATTTTTAAGAAGTTCTTCCAGTCGATTCCTTTGGGAATCGCGATACCCTTTCTGCTGTTCTATCGATTCGCAGAAGTGCAACTTGGCAAGTTTGCCGGCAAGTTCATGCTCGATCCCCGCAGCGTCGGCGGCTTGGGGTTAGTTGAAGAGCAGGTCGGCGCAATCAACGGCGTCTTCGGGATCTCGGCCATGCTTGCGGGGGGCGTGCTGGGTAGTTTGTTGGCCGCACGCTATGGTCTTAAAAAATCTCTGCCGTGGATGGTCGTCATTATCAACGTGCCCAACTTGGTTTACGTCCTGCTTGCTTACATTCAGCCCGAAAGCCTCACTGTCATCGGATCGGCCATCGTCGTCGAGAAGTTCGGATATGGCTTTGGCTTCACGGGGTACATGCTGTACATGCTCTATTTGGCGACCGGTGAACACAAAACTTCGTTCTACGCGTTTTGCACAGGGTTGATGACATTGGGCCTGATCTTCCCGCAGAGCCTGGCCGGCTACCCGCTGCAATGGTTGGGATACTTGCGCTTTTTTATCTGGATCATGTTGGCGACGATTCCCAGTTTTATCGTGACATGGTTGGTCTATCGGCAACTTGACCCCGCCTTCGGCCGACGCGAGGAGGCGGCATGAACGTACCTGAATTCAACTCCGAGAGCTTCAGGCCGATGACCATGCGCGAGAAGCTCGCCCAGCTGATGTTCGTTCGCATCGGTTCCAACCTCCCGCCGGTGAAGACGGTGGAGGAGGACGAGGCGCGCGTCGCCGAGTTGCTCAAGTCATGTCCCCTCGGCGGGTTGATCGTCTTCAACGGCAGCTACGCCGACACGCCGGCGACGCTCGCCCGGCTGCAGCGGCAGAGCCAATACCCGCTGCTGGTATCGTCCGACTTGGAGCGCGGCGCTGGCCAGCAGTTGCGAGGTTATCCGCTGTTTCCGCATGCGATGGCGTTCGATGCCCTCGGCGACGGGGCAGGGGAGGCCGTCTTCAAGTTTGCCGAGCTGACGGGGCAAACGTCGCGGGCTGCCGGCGTCCACGTCACTTTCGGACCGGTCGCGGATGTGAACTCCGATCCGCGGAACCCGATTATCTCGACGCGCGCATTCGCCGCGGACTCGAAACGGGCCGCCGAGCTCGCCGCTGCGTTCGTCCGCGGTTGCAACGCCGCCGGCTTCCTGTCGACCGCCAAGCATTTCCCCGGGCACGGGAACACGCACGAAGACTCGCATCACGCCTTGCCGACCGTTGACGCGACGCGCGAGGAGATGGCCCTCCGCGAGTTCCCGCCGTTCCAATCGTCGATCGCAGCCTCTGTGCCGCTGGTGATGTCCGCCCACGTCCGTTACCCGGCGCTCGATGTGGACGGAGCGGCGGCGACGCTGTCGAAGCCGATTCTCACTGACTTGTTGCGGGGTGAACTGGGCTTCGAAGGAGCGGTCGTGAGCGACAGCCTCCTCATGGAAGGGGTGAAGGTCGGCTGCGCGAACGAAGGAGAGCTCGCGCTCAAGGCGATCAACGCCGGCATCGACATTCTGCTCGACGTCGCTGATCCCGTCGGCACGCTCGCCGCGTTGGAAGCGGCGGTTGCGGCTGGCACACTCAGCAGGTCTCGCGTCGAGGAAGCGCTTGGCCGCGTGCTGAAGCTGAAGGCTGCGGCGTTTAGCGCTCCCCCGGCGACCGTTGGATTCAACGAAGCGGAGAATCGGCGCCTAACTGAAGCGATGGCCCTCGATGTGGCCCGACGCGCAATCGTCGTCCCCAAGCAGACCGCCGGCCTGCTGCCGTTCACGCCCGAGCGATCGCTTTGCGCCATACTCGTGAACCCATTCCCGCTGCCGTCGAACGCCGAACCGCCGCCGCTCGGAAAGATGCTCGCCGAGAAATTCCCGGGGCTCGATTATGTCGAACTCGGCGCGGAGCCGACGGAAGCAGAACTGGCAAGGATCGCCGAATTGGCGGCCAGAGCCGACCAACTGCTGGCGGCCTTCGTGGTGAAGCCGGCCGCCTGGCACCGATTTGGCCTGCCGCCGCGGCTTCGCGACTGGCTACAGGGCCTCGTCGCCCGCCGGCCAACGGTGATCGCTTGTCTCGGGGCGCCGCAGGGGCTCGATCCGCTCGCGGAGGCTCCCGTCCAGATCTGCACGTTCAGCGACGTGCCGGTTTCGCAGGCGGCTTTGGTCGAACGGTTGTAAAAGGTTTAACGAAGCCTGGGGATCCAGACATCGTCGCTGCGCGAAAACCGAGATGCCCTGCGCAGCGTGAGTCTTTCCCCGGGCTGGACGCCCTACTAAACTCAAACAGTCCAGCGCAAATGAGCGAGTGCTCGCTCCGCTTCGCGCAGAGACGTTGTTGCTGGAATTGGTCGTTTTAAGAGAGCGAGGCCTTCGTGGCAGTAGAACAGAGTGAACGTCGTTTGGCGATTCTTACCGAGGGGCATACCGAACCGGTCACCGGCAAGACGGCCTCCAGCGTCCTGCGTTATCGTCCCGAAGAAGTCGTCGCCCTGATCGACGGCACGCAAGCCGGACGGACGACTGACGAACTGCTCGGCGTGGGGGGCGCCACGCCCATCGTCGCGAAGCTCGCCGACTGCAAGGGCGCCAACACGCTGATGATCGGCATCGCTCCCTCGGGCGGCCGCATTCCGCCGGCCTGGAAGGCGATTATTCTCGACGCCCTCAACCAAGGGATGGACGTCGTCTCGGGATTGCACGAATTCATTTCCAGCGATCCCGCCTTCGTGGCGGCCGCCGCCAAAACCGGCGCGACGATCAGCGACGTCCGCAAGAACGACGAGCATGAAGTCGCCCACCGCCTCAATATTCGCGAAGAGTGCCTTCGCATCCACACCGTGGGGCAAGACTGCTGCGTCGGCAAGATGCTCGCGGCGATCGAACTGACCAACGCGATGAAGGCCCGCGGCCACGACGCCAAGTTCGTCGCCAGCGGCCAGACCGGCATCATGATCGAAGGCGACGGCGTGCCGATCGACTGCGTGGTGGCTGACTTCGTCAATGGCGCCATCGAGAAACAGATCCTCGCCCACCAGCATCACGAGATGCTCTTTATCGAAGGGCAGGGGAGCTTGGCTCATCCGAAGTACTCGGCCGTCACGATGGGGCTGCTTCACGGGTGCGCTCCACACGGCATGGTGATGTGCTACGAGGCTGCACGCCCGGCGACCCACGGCATGGAATACGTTCCGCTGACGCCGCTGGCGAAGTTGGTGGAAGTTTATGAGATGATGGCCAACCTGATGGGCCCGTCGAAGGTGATCGGCGTCGCGATGAACAGCCGCCGATTGAACGATGAGCAGGCTGAGGAAGAACGCGAGAAGGTACGCGCCGAGCTCGGCATTCCGGTGTGCGACGTCATTCGACACGGGTCGGATGATTTGGTTGAAGCGATCCTCGCGATGCGGCCGCAGTTGGTAGCCCGCTAATTACAAGGGATTCAGGGTGCCACTGGCGTGTCGCCAGTGCAGATGTGCCGAGCGAGTTCCCACTTCAACACTGGCGACACGCCAGTGGCACCCCGCGAGAACAACTTCGGACGCATCATGATCACGCTGAAGACGCATGATTTCCAACTGCCGCTGCGGCATGTCTTTTCGATTTCCCGCGAATCGACGAGCGTGCAGCCGACGCTGATCGTGGAATTGACCGACGGAGTCCACCGCGGCTTCGGCGAAGCGACGACGAACAAGTACTATGGCGCCACGCTCGAACTGATGCGCGAGTCGCTGGAATCGGTTCGATCGATTGTCGAGTCGGCCGAACCGCTCGATCCCGAGAAGCTCTGGGACCAGACGTGGCCGATCCTTAAGGGAAACCCGTTCGCCCAGTGCGCCCTTGATCAGGCGGCGAACGATCTGTGGGGCAAGCAGCAAGGCGCCCCTGTCTACAAATTGTGGGGGCTGTCGACCGATCGCATCCCGCAGTCGAACTTCACCATCGGCATCGACACAGTCGAAGTGATGGTCCAGAAGCTGCTCGAAATGCCGGGCTGGCCGATCTACAAGATCAAGCTCGGCACAAAATACGATCTCGACATCGTCCGCGAACTGCGCAAACACACCGACGCCATCTTCCGCGTCGACGCCAACTGCGGCTGGAACGCCGATCAGGCGATTGAGTACTCGCATGAACTCGCGAACCTCAACGTCGAGTTCATCGAGCAACCGTTGCCGGCAGACCAATGGAGCGAAGTGAAGCGGGTTTACGAGAAGTCGGCACTGCCGATCATCGCCGACGAAAGCTGCATTTGCGAGGCAGACGTACAGCGCTGCGTCGGTCATTTCCACGGCGTGAACGTCAAGCTCACTAAGTGCGGCGGTCTCACCCCCGGTCGCCGGATGGTGATGCACGCCCGCGAACTTGGTTTGAAGACGATGGTCGGCTGCATGACCGAGTCGACGGTCGGCATCTCGGCGATCGGCCAACTGCTGCCGCTGCTCGACTACGTCGACATGGACGGGGCCGCCCTCTTGGCGAGCGACATTGCGACCGGCGTCGTCGTGGATCGCGGCACATGCATTTACCCGGCGGCGAACGGCACGGGCGCTCAACTGATTGAATAAATCAATTTCAAGATTTGCGAGGACGACCGATGAGAGTCATTCGTAGTTTGCTCGTCACGCTGTTTTGCTTCGCGAATCATTTCGTTAGCGCCGACGAGTTGGCCGATGCGATCAAGCCTCTCATCGAGCCCCACGAAGGCGAAGTCGCCGTCGCGATCAAGGACCTCACGACCGGCCGGACATTTGAGTATGAGGCCAATAAGCCGATGCCGACGGCGAGCCTCATCAAGTTCCCGCTGATGGTCGCCGCTTACCAGGCTATGGAAGATGGCGACCTCGACGCCGAGAAAATGCTCGAGCTCGAAGCCGCCGACAAGGTTCCCGGCACGGGAATTCTCACCACTCATTTCTCCGACGGGACCAAGATCTCGCTGCGCGACGCGATCCAATTGATGATCGTCTACTCCGACAATACCGCGACGAATCTAGTCGCCGGAGAAGTCGGCCTCGACAAGACGGCGGCGCTGATGGAGAAGCTCGGCTACCCCGAGACAAAGCTCCACTCCCTCGTCTTCCGCCGCGACACGTCGCTCTACCCAGAGCGGAGCAAAAAGTACGGCATCGGCAGCACGACGCCGGCTGACATGGTATCGCTGCTCGAAAAACTGCAAAAACGCGAACTCGTCAGCAAAGCGGCGAGCGAGAAGATGCTTGCCCATCTCTACGCCTGCGACGACAAGTTGAAGTTTCCGCGGTTCCTGCGCGACGTGAAGATCGCCCACAAGACCGGCTCCATCAACGAGGTGCGGACAGACGCCGGGTTAATCGACGGGCCCAAGGGGCCGATCGCGATCTGCGTAATGACCAACAAGAACAAGGATCAAAGTTGGGGCGACGACAACGCGGCGGAGATTCTCTGCGGCAAGATCGCTCAAGCCGCGTTTCGCGAGTTCAGCGGCGATGCAGAGATCGCCGCTGAAGTCGATACGGGGATTCTGAAAATGGGCTCCGCCGGCCCGCTCGTGGCGTCGCTGCAGCGGACGCTCAATGCGCGAATCACCCCTTCGCCGGAACTGACTGACGACGGCGATTTCGGCTCGATGACCGAGGGCGCCGTCATCGCCTTTCAGAAGGCGAAGGGTCTCGAACCGAACGGCATTGTCGGTCCCGAGATGTGGGAGGCGCTCGGCCCGCTCGTCGAGAAAGGCCCCGAGGCGCCCGCGCCAGAGGTCGTCAACGCCGAGGCGGTCAAAAAGGAAGCTGCCGATCCGCTCGACGGGCCTCCGTACGTTTCCTGCAAAGTCTGGGCGGTTGCCGACGGCGATACGGGCGAAGTTCTCTGGGGGTCCGACGAGAACAAGCCGGTCGATATCGCCAGCACGACGAAGATGATGACGGCCTACCTGGTGGGAAAGTACGCTGAGGAGCATCCTGAGGTTCTCGAAGAAAAGATCACCTTCTCGAAGCGAGCCGACGAGACAATCGGCTCGACCGCGGATTTGCGCGAGGGCGAAACTGTGAGCGTTGAAGAGTTGCTGTACGGCCTGATGCTACCGTCAGGGAACGACGCCTCGGTCGCGTTCGGCGAGCATTTCGGTTCGCGTCTGGCTGCCGGCGGTGATGAAGAGTCGGACAAAAAGGACTCGCCGAAGAAGTCGTACGGCAAATTCATCGAAGCGATGAACGCCGGCGCGAAAGAGTTGGGCATGGAGCACAGCCACTTCGACAACACGCACGGCTTGACCGAGGAAACGCATAAGGCGAGCGCGGCCGATATGGCGAAGCTCGCGCATGCGGTGAAGCAGATTCCGCTCCTGCAAAAGGTGGTCTCCACTCCGCAGCGGGGCGCCACCGTTTCCGGGCCGGGCGGTTACGAGCGCAACGTCCTGTGGAAGAACACGAACAACCTACTGAAGATTGAAGGCTACGACGGCGTGAAGACCGGCACCACCTCGGCCGCCGGCGCCTGTCTCGTCTCCAGCGGGAAGCGAGGCGACGATTCGCTGATCGTCGTCGTCCTTGGCGCCCCTTCGAGCGACTCCCGTTACGTCGATTCGCGAAATCTTTATCGCTGGGGATGGCAGCAACTGGAGAAGCAGAAGGCTGAGGGGAAGTGACGTGTCGTTTGGTTGACAGCGAGCTGTGTTCATGGTTCAGGGTACGTGGAGATTTACCACGAAAAGCACGAAAGGAAATACGGGAAGAATTGAGACTGAACTTGGCGCTCCTAATCCAGCGTCGTTAGCTCCCATTCATTTCCTCCCCTTTCGTCTTGTTGGTGTGTTTCGTGGTTAAAAACGCATTTCAAAATCGGCATGAGCCCACAACGGCTCGCCCGCTAAATGTTACCGCACGAGGGCCGCATGAGTTCGCTTCGAAGACTAGCCGAGAAATTGACGATCGTGATTCCCATGGCGATAGCGTCGTCAACGCCATTATCGGCTCAAGAACCTTCCTTGCGCCTGCCCGTGGTGCTCACCGACGAGGCCCGCAAGCTCCACGCCGAGACGCTGCTGATCGACGGTCACAACGACTTGCCTTGGGAACTGCGTCAACAAGCTCGCGGGCAGTTCGACAAGCTCGACATTTCTAAGGTCCAGAAGTCATTGCAAACCGATATCCCTCGCCTCCGCGAAGGAGGCGTCGGCGCTCAGTTCTGGTCGGTCTGGGTCCCCGGCGAAACGTCGAAGCGCGGCGCTGCGCTGTCAACGACGATCGAGCAGATCGAGCTCGTCAAAGCGATGATCGCCCAGTATCCCGAGAGTTTTGAACTTGCCCTGACGGCTGACGACATCGAGCGCATTGCGAAGACCGGCAAAATCGCCTCGCTCATCGGCGTCGAAGGGGGCTACTCGATCGAAGGCTCGATCCCCGTGCTGCGGCAACTCTACGAGATGGGCGCCCGCTACATGACGCTCACCCACTCCGACTCGCTCGATTGGGCCGACTCGGGGACTGACGCTCCGCGCAGCGGCGGACTGTCGCCGTTCGGCGAAGAAGTGGTCCGCGAAATGAATCGCCTCGGCATGATGGTCGACATTTCGCACGTCTCGCCTGATGCGATGAAAGCGGCGCTCAAAGTGACGAAGGCGCCGGTCATTTTTTCGCACTCCTCCGCGCGCGGGGTGGCTGATCATCCGCGCAACGTTCCTGACGAGGTATTAAAGCTCACCGCTGAAAACGGCGGCGTCGTCATGGTCAATTTCTTTTCAGCGTTCATCGTTCCCGATTCGGCCGAGCGCGACGTGCGGCGGATGGCCTACCGCCGCGAAATCGACAAGACGATCACCGACGAAGGCGAGATCGAGCAAGCGATGAAGCGCTGGGACGCCGAGAACGGCCGCGGCGAGCGCGGCACGATCCACACGCTGGTCGACCACATCGATCACATCGTGAAAGTGGCTGGCGTCGACCACGTCGGCATCGGCTCCGACTACGACGGCGTCTCAATGCTGCCGGAGCAATTGGAAGACGTCAGCACGTACCCGTACATCACCCAGGCGCTCCTCGATCGCGGCTACAGCCACGAAGACATTAAGAAGATCAACGGCGGCAACCTCCTTCGCGTGATGCGGGCGACGGAAGCTGCCGCAGGCAAGTAATTTTTACTCCCAGCATTGCGATCCGCGAGCGTTCACGCCCACCGCGTCGGGCCGGCGCATGTTGGGTGTGAGGCCGTCGGCGGTTGGAGGGCGAAACGTGGTTCGGCGTCTTGATTCGCCATCGAATTACGAAGCGACCGATTCAATGGCGGAACGTTCTACGCTGGTCTGTCCTGAGGGGTAAGCGACGAGTACCTGGCAGGGGGCTGTCTGAATCACCCGACGGGCGATGCCGCGACTGATCCGCCAGGGGCGGGAGCGTCGGTTCTCGCCGAGGACGATGACGTCGATCTGGCGCTCCTTGGCGCAGCCGACGATCTCCTGAGCGACGTCGCCGGCGCGCCACACGAAATCGAACGCGATCTTGTTCTCCAGCGAGGCGGGAACAATGGATCGAAGGCGCCGCAACGCCGTCTGCTGCAAGCGTCGTAGCTGCAACTCCTGATCGTCGTACGAGGCCGCGGGACCCGCCGGCGATTGCAGCGCGCGATGCAGCAGGCCGATCGCGTCGAGCCCCGTATGCGATGTCGCTGCCAGCGGCGCTCGTGGCGAGACATGCAACAGCGTCACCTCGGCGCCCCACTGGGCCGCCAGTTCAATGGCCGTTAGCCGCGAGCGATGCGATTCATCGTCGAAATCGATCGGAGCCAGCACGCGCAGCGACGGTCCGGAAACGGACGACTGGCGGGGATGCGAACTCCACTCAAGCTTTTTTTCAGACGAGTGACTCATGAGAATATCTCCATCGTATTCAGTTCAGGGAGTCAATGGCTGGCCGAAGCTAGTCGCTGCGGCGGGGGAAAGTAATCGGCGCCTTCCTGTCGCCGGCGGCCGTTCTGCATCGAAACGACCGACACGTCGGCCTCCTCCATTTCCAGCGTCCCTTCGTAAGGCATTCCGAGCGCCATGACGTTGCGCTCGATCTTGTCGCAGATTTGCGTCAGCGGCAGATGGCTCAGACGCAAGACTGAGAAGGGGTTCTCGAGTTCAATGCCAATCTGGTCGAGGGCGAGCAGCGGGAAGGCGATCAACATCGTCAGAAAGGGGGTCAGCATTCCCGACTTGTCGACGATCGCCACCGGCAGCAGCGCGAGATACAGAAAAATGAAGTGCCGGACTTTGATCGAAACGACTTTCGCCAGCGGAGTTGCGAGGATTCGCTCGCAGGCGCCGATGTGGTCGATGAGCTGCGCTCGCTGATCGTCGGCTCGCATGAAGGCGAACCCGTCCAACGCCTCGCTTTGCCGCGCGGAGTGCAGCATGCGCGCGATTTGCATCGAACTGAACAGCGGCGGATGCTCGGCCCGTTCGAGCTGATCGATCTCCTCGGCGCTCAACAAGTTGCTCACGTCCGACAGTTCGCGCTCGCCGCGCAGCGAATGCCGGGCAAGGTGCGGAAAAACCGCCGTCCAGCGAAGAAAAGTGTTCCGCCAGTTCGCGTCGTCAGGTCCATAGGTGGCGCCGATCACTGCGAGATTACGCGACTGGTTGACAATGCCGCCCCACAGCTTGCGGCCTTCGTACCAGCGGTCGTAGCCGGAGTTAGTGCGCAGCACGAGTACGAGCGTGAGGATCACGCCAATAATCTCGTACGGCGCAACGCCCAGGCCTGTCTGCACGTGCGTGAAGTTTGCGATCCACCAGACCAGCGCACCGTAGGCTCCGAAGACGACCACGCGCTTCATGACGTACGGCGTGACCGATCCGCTCAGCGACATTACTTCGCGCCAAAAATCTCGTCGTTCCATCTCGCTTGCTTTCGGTGATGTGTTCAAGAATTGCGGCATCGCCGCAGCGGGAACTTGGTTGTGATGTCTCGCAAGTGAGAACGCACTCGGCGTGCCGAATGTCGGATTGCAGCGCCTGACGCGGGACTGGCGCCGGCGCGCCGAGAAGAAAGTCATTGCTAAGCGAAGCGAAGAATCTAGACTCGCGATGAAAACGCCTGATCCTTCGCCTCGCTAGAGATGACGTTCGGCATTAGACCGCGATTTGTCTCCGGCGACAGATTCTGAACACTCCGCGCCGCGGCTGTACAGAATCTGGACTCGCTCAGAGGCTTGTGCAGAAGCTGGTCACGGCTGTGCAACTTCTGGACGAACGGCGTCGCCGTTCATTTCTAATTCGCTGAGCCGATTGCGAAGCGTTGTTCGGGAAATCCCCAGCATTTGCGCTGCTTGCACTTGGTTGCCGTCGACATGCTCAAGGACTTCTTCGAGCAAGATGCGGTCGACCTCGCTATGAATGTCGCGATAGAGATTGCGATCGGTACGCGCCAATTGCTGGCGAACCATCGCCGCTATTGCAGCGTTGCCGCTGGCGCCGCCGACGGGTGAATCATCGACGCCATGTTCCCCGCGGACCGCCGGCGGGAGCGATCCCGAAGTCAGGGCGTCGCCGACCGAGTGGAGCAGGGCGTACCTGACGACGGTTTGCAATTCTCGCACGTTGCCGGGCCACGGGTGCATTTCAAGCCGCCGCATCGCTTCAGACGTTACGACGTTTACTTGGCGGCCCAACTCTCGGTTGAAGGACGCCACGAAGTGGGCCACCAGCGACTCCAGGTCGTCGATACGCTCCCGCAACGGCGGCACGTTAATCACGAATTCGCGCAGCCGGTAATAGAGATCTTCGCGAAACGTCCCCTCGGCGACCATTTCGTCAAGATCGCGATTGGTCGCCGCGATAACCCGCACGTTCGCCCGCATCGTTTCGTCGCCGCCGACGCGCTGGAAACTGCCGTCTTGCAGCAGTCGCAAGACTTTCGCCTGGCTCGCGGCAGACATATCGCCGATTTCGTCGAGAAACAGCGTGCCGCCGTCGACCTGTTCGAACTTGCCGAGCCGTCGGCGATCGGCGCCGGTGAACGCCCCCCGCTCGTGGCCGAACAATTCGCTTTCCAGAATCGTTTCGGGAATGGCGGCGCAGTTGATCGTCAGAAACGGCCCGTCGGCACGCGCGCTATGCTCGCGAATCGCCTCGGCGACGAGTTCCTTGCCGCTGCCGCTTTCCCCCTGGATCAGTACCGTGATGTCTTGCCGAGCGACGCGACCGATCGCTTTGAACACTTCTTGAATGGCCGGCGAGTGACCGACAATTCGTTGCCCCGCGCGAGGCTCGGCGCCGTCGAGAAGGTTGGCCTCGTCGCGATTGCGACTGATCTCCAACGCCCGCTCGACATGCTCGCGCAGCGCATCTAGCTCGATCGGCTTCAGTAGATACTCGTACGCCCCGCGCTTCATCGCCTCGACGGCCGTCTCCATGCTCGAGAATGCGGTGATGACGATGACCGGCAGGCGCGAGTCAATGGCGCGGATTTCATTAAAGACGTCCAGACCGTATCCATCAGGCAGCCGCACGTCGAGGATGACGGCATGAGGTCGCTCGGTGCGAACCAAGGAAATACCCTCAGCCGCGGTCTCGGCGTTCAGGACTTTCATCGAATCGCGGCCGAGCGCTTTGGTCATCGAGTAGAGAAGGTTCGGCTCATCGTCGATGATCAGCAACTTTTGGGTCATTGTTCCTCGTCAGGTCAGTCCGCCAGCAACTGCCGCCGCGCCGCTGGCTGGCTCGTTTTCCACAGGCAACGGTAGCTCGACCACTAGGATCGCTCCGCTGTAATCGCCCCGCTCAAGGGCAAGTTCGCCGCCATGCGAGCGGCAGATTCGCTGACTCACAGCAAGTCCCAGGCCAAGCCCCGTTTCCTTGGTGCTGTAGAAGGGCTCAAAAATTCGGGTGGCTTGCCGGGGCCCGATGCCGGGGCCGTCGTCGCTGACCTTCAGACGGCACGTCGGTTGGTCGTCAATCGTCGCCATTTCGATGGCGACCCGCACATTTCCGCCCGGCGGCGCCGCTTGGATGGCATTCAACAGCAGGTTGAGCAGCACCTGCCGAATCCGCGGGCCGTCGACCTCCAGCATCAGCGGCTCGCGGGGCATTTCGCAGTGGAGCGTCACCTGGCGGGCGTCGGCCTGTCGCTGGACGAAGTCAACCGTGTTTTCCACCACTCCGCGGAGATCGAACATCTCTTGCTTCAGGGGCGTCGGGCGCGCGAAGTCCAGAAACTCGGTCAGCAGAGCTTCGAGCCGGCGAATTTCGTCGTCAATGATCTGGAGGTCGCGGCCGTCGAGCCCCGGCGAACCTTGTTGTCGGGCAGTTTGGATCAGCATCTTCATCGCCATCAACGGATTGCGAATTTCGTGAGCCAGCCCTGCCGCGAGTTGACCGAGACGGGCCAACTGATCGGCGCGCACCATATCCTGGTGACGAGCGTGGAGTTGTTCGACGACCGAAGTGACTTCGCTGGAGACTCGCTGCAGCGCGGGACCAAGGTCATCGAAATCAAGCTGCGTCGAAACGACCACGTCTCCGGCGACTTCGCTCAGCTTGCCCGCGACGTCGCGCATGGGGATGTGAAGTTGCACCAACGACTTGTTGATGCGTCGCGCCAGCCCGTAGCCGGCGAACATCGCCAGAATCGACCCCGCCAACCCAAGGGACATCAGCACCTGCGCCAATCGTCGTGATTGAGTTGCGGCAACGATGCGACTCGCCTCAAGCAATGCTTCGTCGGCGCTAAGGAATTCCCGTGCGGGAGCGAGCACTTCGTCGTCAAGTATCGCTTCAGCCCGTTCTACGAGAGCGACTTTTGAGGAGGCAGGGCCTTTCCGCTCCGCGATTCGATCCATATGGACGTCGAATTTCGCCAGGCCCGCGCGCACTTGAGCAATTAGTTCAGTCTCCTTCGACGTGTGTGCTGCCTTTTCCGCCCGTTCCAGCCATAAGTTGATGTCGGCTCGTTCCGACTTGGTGGCGCGCAATTCGGTGAAGTCCGTTTGCTCAAGATCGTCCAAATGATGGCGCCAAAAGTAGAGGTCAAGATCATGCCGGAGCTCTTGGATGTGAAGTTCCAACTCCGCTGCTGCGCGCAGGCTGTCGACGCTGCGCGACAAGATCGCCGTTGAGCGGTCCTGCTGGCTTTTCATATGCCACGCGCCGTAGCTGGCTACGGCTAGCAGGAGCAGGCTCAAGATCACAATCAGCACCGCGACGCGATCGGCCGTTCGTATGCGCTTCCCAACTTGGAACGCGAAGGGTTTCATAAACGATTCTCTTTCACGTTTTGATCGAGTGGGCGAATCGCTCTCGCGCAAGGAGAGTCTATTTCCGCGGCCGTTCGCCGCCGGCTGCCTTGCCGGGCACTCGGGGATCATGCACGCCGATGAAGTTTCCCTTCGCGTCGATCTCGATTGCCTGCGCGACGGCCCCCGAGTCGATCTCGTCGACCTTGTGCCCCTTCGCTTTGAGTTGCTCGACGATCTCTTGGGGCATCTTTTTCTCGACCGTCAGCACGTCGGGCGTCCATTGCTGATGGATTCGCGGCGAGCCGACCGCGTCGGCCAGCGATTGATCGAAGTCGAGCCGTCGCAATATCGCCAGCAGCACCGACGTGATGATCTTCGGCCCGCCCGCGGCGCCGACGGTCATCACCGGCTTGCCGTCTTTCATTACGATCGTCGGCGTCATGCTCGACAGCGGTCGCTTCCCGGGGGCGACGGCGTTGTTCTCGGCGCCGACTAAACCGAAGGCATTCGGCTTGCCGGGCTGAGACGAGAAGTCGTCCATCTCGTTATTCAGCACGATGCCGGTGCCGGGGACAATCACCTTTGATCCGAAGGTCGTGTTCACCGTGGCGGTGATGGCGACCCAATTGCCGTCGCTGTCGGCGGCGGTGATGTGCGTGGTGTGCTTCTTGCCGAACACGTCCTCCGCAGCCGCCGGCGGTTCGCCGTGGCTCCGCACTTTGGTCGCTCTTTCGGGATTGATCCGCTCAGCCAGCGCGACGGCATAACCCTTGTCAATCAAGCCGCGCGGCACGTCGACCGCGTCAGGATCGCCTAACCAATACGCTCGATCGGCGAACGCCAGCTTCATCGCCTCGGCGATGAGATGTAGCGCCTGAGCGGGATTCTCATCGTATGTCTTCTTCAGGTCGAACGTCTCCAGGATGTTGAGCATCTGCGCCACATGCACGCCGCCCGAACTCGGCGGCGGGAAGCCGACGATCGTCCACTCGCGGTACGTCGTCTCCAGCGGCTCGCGCTTCACCGGGAGGTAGCTCGCAAAGTCAGCCTCGGTGATGATGCCGCCGTTGTCGGCCATCCAGCGCGCGACCTTGTCGGCAAACGGACCGCCGTAGAACCAATCGGTTCCCTCCTCGGCCATGGCTCGGTAGGAACGTGCGAGGTCGGGCTGCTTGAGAATGTCTCCTTCTTCATAGGCGCTGCCGTCAGACATCAGCAGCGCGTCGCGACTGCCGGCGAACTTGTCGAGCGTCTTCGCCGACGCCGACAGTTTGCCGGCGTAGACGCGATCGATCGGAAAACCTTCTTCGGCAATCTTCGCGGCCGGCAGCAACAGGTCCTTCAGCGGTAGCTTGCCATACTCCTTCACGGCGAGGTCGTACGCCGCGAGCGCGCCGGGAATCGCCACCGCAAGCGGCCCCGTTTGGCTCAACTCCGGCACGGCTTCGCCGTCGCGAAGGAACATGTCACGGGTCGCCGCCGCGGGGGCCTCTTCGCGACCGTCGATCGCGACGAGCGAGCCGTCGGCGCGGCGAATGAGAATAAAACAACCGCCGCCGAGGCCCGAGTTATGGTTGTCGACGACGCCCAGCGTCACCGCCGCAGCGACAGCCGCGTCGATCGCGTTGCCGCCCGCCTCGAACGCGGCCACTCCCGCCTCGGTTGCCAACGGCTGCACCGAGGCGACCATGCAGACGGCCGTCTGCTCCGCGGGGGCCGCCTTGGCGACTTTCGCATCACTCTTCGGCGGGGCCGCAGTTTGAGAACACCCCGCCAGCAAGAGGAGAGCGAAGGAGACGTAGCGGAGCGGCGACTTGGCTGCGAAATTCATCATGACGTACAATGGGGACCTGCTGGGGTGACCGACGGACTTGCGATTGTAGGCGATACCGGGCGAGGCTGAAAATGACGAGAATCTGGGCAATCGCCACGCTGACGCTCTTCGGCGCTGCCGACGCGACGCTTCTGCAGGCCCAGGAACCGGCGAAAGATGTCCTCGCCGTGGCCCGGGCCATTCCCGACGGCGGGACCTACGTTTGGTCCAATGGCAGCGGCTCGCCGCGCGCCATTCGCCACGAAGGCGAGGTTATCCTCAAGGCTCAAGAGAAAGGGACCTACTGCAGCGGCTTCACCTTCTGCGTCGCGATGGAAGCGGCGCGCGAGCGCGGCTTGCTCGAGGGAAAGAGCGCCGCAGCGGTGCGCCAGTTCCAGAAGCAGTGGTATGGTTCAACCAAGGAAGCCGCCGAACGGCAATGCGCCCTCGCGGTCGAAGAGCTCGGCATCGGCCGCGAAGTAAAGTCGCTCGCCGACGCCCAGCCGGGCGACTTCATGCAACTCTGGCGCACCAACAAGTCGGGCCATAGCGTCCTCTTCCTCGATTGGGTCCGCGACGGCGACCAGGTCGTCGGCATCAAGTACCGCAGTTCGCAGAAGTCGACCGACGGCGTCGGCGACCGCGTCGAATACTTTGCCGGCGCCCCAGGGCACGAGGGCAAGGTCGACCGCAAGCGGACCTACATCGCGCGTCTCGACGCCATGCTCGATCGGCGACCAGCCGGCGAGTAGCCGTTTTTCTCCGCTTTCAATTGCGCACGCCTTTCTTGGCCCTGCGCAGAAGCGAGTAAAGCAGGCCGTTCTTTTGTTTCCCGATCTGGGCCGGCGATTACAATGCGCAGTGGGCCGTTGCGCAGCCGTGCGACGGTTCCGCCTCGTTTCCGGAACAGACAGAGGAAGGCAGACGGCATGGCTCGCGCGTTCGATGTTCTCATTTCCGCCGCCCAGCGGCTGGCTCCCGGGCGACGCCGTAAGCCGCATTCCCCTGAAAAGCAGCACAGCTACCGCTTCGAAGCGTTGGAGCCGCGCATCGCGCTCGCCGCTGCGGGACTAGTTCCAGTCGGCGCTCAACCGACCGGCCCTCTCACTGGCAAGATTGTCTACACTTCCGCCGGCCACGGGTGGCAGTGGAGCGATACGCTCAATCGCTGGGCGACCGATCGCGGCGACAACAACGAGATTGTCGAAGACTTCGGCAATCAAGATCAGATGACGTTCTATGCCGACTATCTGCTTCGCGCCGGGGCTACTGTAGTTCCCATGCGGCCGGTCGGCCATCAACTCAATGAAGTGGTGCTCGACAACGACTCCGCCGGCGTCACGTTCAGCGGAGCCTGGTCCAACAGTTCCCAAACCCGCTTCTACGACGAAGACTACGGCGCTGTCGCCGATGTGGTTCCTTATCGATTCGCCAGCACGACGGCGGGCTCCGAATCCGCTGTGGCGACCTACACGCCGAGTATCCCGGAAGCAGGCTTTTACCCCATCTACACATGGGTTCTCAACGGCACTGATCGCACGTCGCAACTCTACAAAATTAACCATACTGGCGGTCAGACGCAGATTCGCGTGGACCACAGCAAGGTCGGCGGCGGCTGGGTTTACCTTGGAACGTATCACTTCGACGCCGGCAGTTCGGCTGCCGCTGGTTCCCTCCAAATCAGCAACGAAGGAATGGCGGGAAAGGTTGTCATTGCCGATGCGATTCGCTTTGGCAACGGCATGGGCGACGTGAAAGACGGGCCCAGCGGCGTCGGAGCGGCGAGCGGGACGATTTCCGGCTATCCCCGCGAGGACGAAAACTCGCTGATGTGGCTCTGGCGTTCGGTCGGACAGGGAGTGACCCCGTCCTCGATCCTAGGAACGAGCAACGTCAGTGCACCGGCAAACATGGCCGAGCATATGAACGCCAACACGAATCCCTTCGGCACGTCGGTCTACATCGGGTTCCACTCGAACGCCGGCGGCGGCCGTGGGGCCGTGGGACTCATCAATTCGACGGCGTCAAACCAAACGCCAAATCAGTCCGCGTTAGCCCTCTACACTGGCCGGCAGATTAACCAGGACATGCAGGCCCTCAACGGCCAGTTCGAGCATAACTGGAGCACTCGCACGACGCATACATTCAGCGGAGCATTCGGCGAAATCAACGGCAATCGTTACGAGAATTCCTCCGGCGTCATCGAGATGGACGCTACAATCATCGAAGTGGCGTTCCACGACTCGTTGGAAGACGCCCAGTTGATGCGAGACCCGAAAGTTCGCGATCAACTCGCCCGATCAACTTATGAAGCGACTCTTGAGTATTTCGACAACTTCGGCGGTCTGTCCAACCCGGTTGCGGTCGCCTCGGCTCCGACGGGCTTGAGCGTGACCAGCGAAACGAGCGGCGAAGTCACCCTCAAATGGGCGGCCGGCCCGATCGGCGTGCAGGGAGGCGTCGCCACTGGCTACCGCATCTACGCGTCGGCGGACGGGTATGGTTTCGATGGCGGGACCTACATCGCCGGCGGGGCGACCGTGACGGCCACGCAGGGCGGCTACAATCCCGCCCTGCCGTACTATTTCAAGATCGTGGCGGTAAACGCAGGAGGCGAATCGCTCGGTTCGGAAGTTGTCGCTGTCCTGCCGAGCGGCGGCTCCAAGCAAGTTCTGATCGTCAACGGTTTCGACCGCAACGATCGCACTCAGAACGTCCGGTATCCCTACGCCTACGTTGGCGATGGATTAGTCGATCGCGTCGGCGCGCGCTACAACAATAGTTTTGATTACGTCGTGCAAGTTGCTGCGGCGATTCGCGCATCAGCCCCCGGCGTTCACGTGGCCAGCGCCAGCAACGAAGCGATCATCAGCGGCGCCGTCAATCTTTCCGATTACGACGCCGTGATCTGGATTCTCGGCGAGGAATCGACCGCCGACGACACGTTCAACGCCACGGAGCAGACCAAGGTCGAGCAGTTCATCGCTGGCGGCGGGCATTTGTTTACCTCGGGAGCCGAAATCGGCTGGGACCTCGACCAGCAGAACAACGGACGCACGTTCTTTGAGAACACGCTCAAAGGGAACTACGTCTCGGACGATGCCAATACCTATAACGTCACGGCGACCGCCGGCGGCATCTTCGCGGGGTTGAGCTTCTCGTTCGACAACGGCGCCCAATTCTACGACTCCGAGTACCCCGACGTGATTGCTCCGCAGGCGGGCGCCGCGCAGGCCCTCTCTTACAGCGGCGGCAGCGGCGGGAGTGCGGGCATCCAGGTCCCTGGAACCGACGGTCGCGGCAGCGTTGTGGCGTTCGGCTTCCCCTTCGAGACGATCACCACCGCCGCCAATCGCGCCGCCGTGATGGATCGCGTCCTTGACTTCTTCGGCATAGCTCCGATTGTCCCCACCGGCGACTTTGACGCCGACGGCATCATCGACGGCGCCGACTTCCTCGCCTGGCAGCGCGGCTTTGGCGCCGCCAATCCCACGCTCGCCGACGGCGATTCCGACCAGAACGGCGTCGTCGACGTCGACGATTTAGTCGTGTGGGCGTCGCAGTTCGGCGGAGCGAGCCCGAGCGCCGCGGCGACCGAGACAGTCGCTGCCGTCGCCGCCTTGACGGCCGCGGAGGAGTCGGAGCCAGCGATGCTCTCCACGCGCGAACTCAACGCCTTGGCCGGCTACCGCGCGACGGCCGACGCCATCGCATCGAAGCGCCAAGTCGATCGCCCGAAGAGCGAGGCGCAACGGCAAACGGCTGGCTCGCCAGACGATCGGGCGCATTTCCTGGTCGACCAAGGCGCGTCGACATTCGAGCGACGGGCGAGCCCTTCC
Source organism: Pirellulales bacterium (assembly GCA_041740115.1). Taxonomy (GTDB): domain Bacteria; phylum Planctomycetota; class Planctomycetia; order Pirellulales; family Lacipirellulaceae; genus Lacipirellula. Next base: position 10,360 of record JBGSMO010000471.1, on the reverse strand, counting down.
TGGGTTGATTTGGCCGCCGGCATCGATGAAGGCGAGGAAGCCGCGACAGCAGTCGCTTTCGAGCGACTGGGCGGCGACTTTGCAACGTCGCTTCAGTAGCGTCGTCGCCTCGGTTTTCTCGGTGCAGAGAGTGGCAAAAGTGTGCCATTCCGCACCAGTGCGGCGAAACGAGTGCTGCGCAAAGCAGAGGAAAAACTGCGCACCAAAGTTTCGTCTTTCGCAGCCAACGGGTTATCATAAGATCCGTAGGCGGCTTGTCGGGTCTTGCGGGGGCAGTGACCTGACAACGCGGCCGCACCAGCGGCTTCCTCAGCAATGAGGAAGCCGTCGGCGGCTTGCCGCCCCCCTTTTCGACGTGCCTGCTGTGGCGGCCGGCGCGGCGGTCGAAATGCGTTGTTGTTGCACTCGATGCGTCGCGGGTCCGATTCTTTCATTTTCAGCCGCTGGAGATTCGCTAATTCTCAGCGCGAGCCGTTGACGTCCGTTGCTCTGACGGCGACGCGATCACACGCTCAGTAATCAGCAAGGAGTGACCGTCCATGAGACTTCATCGTTGGCTTCGTTGTGGACTTGCGGCCGGTGCTTGCGCGATGGCGCTCTTCAGCGCGGCGCGCGGCTCCGCCCAAGTCTTCATCAACGAGGTGGTCAAGGAAGAACGCACCACCGGCGCCGGCGCGATTAGCCCGGACGTTCGCGAATTCCTCGAACTCTACAACTCCGGCGCCACGCCGGTCGATATTAGCAACTGGTCGATCGTCACCACCAACTTGGCCAACGGCACCCCCATCAACGACGTACTTCCGTCGGGCGCCTCCATTCCGGCCGGCGGTTACTATGTGATTGCGGTGGCCGGCAGAACCGTCGCCAATGCAGATCACTACATCACCATTGGAGCGACGGAAGAACTCTACCCCGATCTGACCGGCAGCGTAATTGAACTGAAGGACTCTTCTTCAGCGCTGGTCGACGCCGTCGGTTACGACATTTTTCGCGGCACCAACACTGTGACGCCCACGCCCGAGCAAGAAACGCAAATTGGCGGCGGCTACTGGGGGCAGTATCAGTCGTACAGTTCGACTGGGCCCCAGTCCCTGGCACGCTATCGCGACGGTCGCGACAGCAACGTCACCGGTCGCGATTTCGGCATCCTGCCCGCGACGCCAGGAGCGTCGAACAACCTGCCGCTGAACCCGCTCCACACGGTTCCCAACGTTGACGCGGCTGGGACCGGCAGCATTGTGAACGATTACAACTTCTCGTTCATCGCGGCCAGAACCATCGACCCCGCAACTGCCAGCTCATTCAACCCCAAGGCGATTCCCGCGTCCCCGCAGGGAGGCAAGGCCATTGTCGCTTGGGACGAGTCGGGCGGCGGCAACGCCGCCTACTCGAAAGAGTTGGTAAATAGCTTCGATATTTACGCCTACATCGATGCGAACCCCATCGGTCTGGCCGCTACGACGAACGACCAAGAATGGGACTCGACCGGCTACGGCATCGGCACGGTCGACGGCCTCTACGGCAATCCTGATCCGACGGGCGCGCTTGGATTGACGACCAGTCAGAACAGCAGTTCGGGCATCGGCTGGATTCTGCAGCGATACGAAGATCCGGAGCAGCAATACACTAAGCTGATGCTCATCGACTTCGGCAAAGGCGGAAACGGCATTCCGACGGCCGGCAATTGGGATATCATCCAGACGATCGACTTGGCGTCCACCGATACCGGCTGGCATCGTCTCGGCGTCAGCTACGATCCCGCCACCGGGGCGGCAGTCGGCACGTTCGGCGATCAAACTTTCCAGTTCACGACGGAGACCGATCTGCTCGGCACGTTCTACGCAGGTTACCGCGAAGCCATCACAGGGTCGGTTGCCTCGCAACTCGCTTTGCACGCTCCGCCAATCTTCGATCTGTACGAAGCCGCCGCGCCGGTGGAGGACGCCGACTTCAACAACGACAACATCGTCGACGGGGCCGATTTCCTCATCTGGCAGCGCAACTTGGGCATGGCCGGAGGCCTCGACAAGGGCGATGCTGACGGAAATGGTCAAATTCAGGCCGCCGATCTCGCAATTTGGAAAGCCAAGTTCGGCACGGTCGGCGCCAGCGCCGCTGCAGCCGCCGTCCCCGAACCGGCTGCCAGTCTCTTGGTCGTTGTTTCGTTAAGTGCGCTGGGCGTCTTTCGTCGCTGCAAAAAGACGCAAGTTGCTTGACAGTCGGCCTGCCGTGGGAGTCAATGGATGATGGCCTTGGTGCGAAACCGAACGCCATCGAACGAACGATCTAACGTAATGTGTCTGGGCCGTCAGTAGGGCTGGGCGACAAAGACTGAGCTTCAGTGAACGACGCGATTAGCAAAGGATGGATGTAATGAATTTCCGAGGCCGACTGGCAGCGATGACTTGCGTGGGAATGCTGGCGATGGCAAATGGGGCCGCGCAAGCGCAAGTCCTTTACTCGCAGAGCTTCGATGTTGACGACACGGCGAACTGGATTATCAATCCGGGCAATCCTGACTTCACGGCGCCTGGCGATCCGGTGTCTACGGACACCAACGTCTTCTTCGACTATTCGACCGTAGGCATTCCTGCCGCTCCGAATTCAACCGGCGGCTCGACGCGGGGCATGCGCCTACAAGCCAATCTCTCCGACGGCACGACCGTCGGAATTTTCGGCGGCTACTCGGTATCGCCCGTCGGGCAGGAATTCACGGGCGACTACTCGCTGAAGTTCGACCTCTGGTCCAACTACGTCGGCACCTTCAATGCCGATCTCGTTTCCGGAGGCGTTGGCGTCAGTGCGCCCGGCGGCACAATGCTTTCCACCTATGGCATTATGACCGCCGGCGACAATTCCAATTCGCCGGGACTCATCGACGGCGTCATGTTCGCCAACTCAGGCGACGGCGGCACAGCCTCCGACTACCGCGCCTATTCCGCCGAAAGAACCGCTAGCTATCAATGGCCGCGCGTCGACGGCAATGTTCAAGACACGCATGCCACCTATCTCGCCGATAGCCGCAACAACACGGCTGCGCTATATACGGACAATTTCGGCGGCGCCACCGTGCCCGCCGCCCAGACGGCCCTCACCTCGTACGACTACAAGGGCACGCCCGTCAATCTCTCCGAGACGCAATACGGGACGACTCCAGCCGGCACGATGGGGATGGAATGGCACCGCGTCGAGGTCAAGAAGGAAGGGACCCTCATCACTTGGCTCGTCGATAATATCGCTCTGGTGACTATTGAATCGGCGGAATTTACGACGCCCACCGGCGGCAACAACATTATGTTCGGCCACGCCGACATTAATTCCGGCGTTTCCAACGACCCGAATTACAACCCGATGATGTTCACCTTGATCGACAACATTGAAGTCTCCGTCCTGTCTACCTCCGGACCCGACGGCGACTACAACGACGACGGCTTCGTCGACGGCGCCGACTTCCTCGTCTGGCAGCAAGGCGGCTCGCCGAACCCGCTGACCCCCGGCGACCTCGAGGCTTGGAAGACTAACTTCGGAACGTCAGTGATGGCGACGGCCGCGGTCGGCGCCGTGCCCGAGCCGACCACCCTCGGCCTCGCTCTCGTGGCATCCAGCCTCGGCTGGGCCGCCGCTCGTAGGCGCAACGGGCGGGCGTAGATTGAAGTGTTTGGAGATTTAGAGTTTGGAGCTTTAGAGAACTGTTGGCGGCACGTTTGAATTGTCGATCTGCTTGAATTACATCTTTTGAAAAGGGGAGTCTAATGAAATTTAACTTTGCCGTCGCAGCGCTTGCGCTGTCGGCCCTCCTCGCGACCGACGGTCGCGCGGTCACGCTCTACAGCGAGAACTTCGATGTCGATTCGACTGCCAATTGGACGGTCAACGACCCCGCTCTTAGCGACAAGATCGCTGACTTCTACTACGACTATTCCGCCATCGGCGTACCGGCCGCTCCGGGCGGCGCAAGCACTCGCGGCTTGAAGATGACCGCCAACAACAGCGGCGGCGTCTTTAGCGGATTTAGCGTCTCTCCTACCGGCCAGAGCTTCGCGGGCGACTATCGTCTCGAGTTTGACATGTGGCAAAACTACGTCGGCCCGTTGGGCGTCGGCGGCAGCGGCACCACCCAGTTGTCGACGTACGGCATTGGCACCTCGGGCACGACGGCTTTCTGGGCTGGCGCCGCCACGAAGGAAAGCGTTGCCTTCGCGACCACGCTCGACGGCGGTTCAGCCTCGGACGTTCGCGCATACTCGACTGCTGCACCGACGTCGTACGCATCCGGCAATGCCGTCTACTCATCCCCTGGCGGGACAATTAACGGCAGCGACGCCTATTACAACGTCTTCACGGCCCAAACGGCGCCAGTCGCCCAGGTTGGCCTTTTCAGCGGCCAAACGGGTTCGACCGACGTCGGCGAAACCAGCTTTGCATGGCGGAAAGTCGTCATCGACGTCTCGGGCGGCTTCGCCACATGGTCGATCGACGGCCTGCAGATGGCCAAGGTCGATCTCTCCACTGTTACCCTCGGCGGCGGCAACATCTTCTTCGGCCACAGCGATACCAATGGGGGGTCGTCGGCTGATGCGAACGACACGCTGTTAAACGTGACGTTGATCGACAACGTCGAGGTCACCCGCATCCCCGAGCCGACTGGCTTGGCGCTTGTGGCGATGGGAGCTATCGCGCTCGTCGCTAGTCGGCGGAAGTAGTATCTGCAACTGCCCGCCCTTCAGGCTGACATTCAGCCTGAAGGGCGGGTGTTGCGTTTGATGCGAGTGTCAAAGTAGCGGGCACAGAGAAGTAGGCAGGCGCTGTTCTTTTTCATCGTTACATCGGTGATGGTTTTCGGTTAACGTCTTGCCTCTGGAGTGTTCTCATGAAGATATTGCGACTCTGCGCCCTCGCTGCCGTTTGCGCGGCGATCTCAGGCGGTCCGTTCGCGTCCGCGGCGCTTTTCAGCGAAGATTTCAACGACGGCCTCGCCGCCGGCCGCTGGTCGGTCGCCAGCCAACAGGAGTCGACCGCGGCGCCCACCACCGGCCCCGACGGCAGCGTCGATTTCGCCTTCGACTACAGCTCGCTCGGCATCGCCAGCCCTACGGGTTCCGGCGACACCGTCGGCGCCTTCATCCAGGTGAATAAGACCGACCAAACGGGCGACGAAGGCGAAAGCTACGTCATCTTCCCGACCGGCGGAAACTTCTCCGCCCCGTTCGTTCTGGAAGCCGACGTCTTCGGTTACAACGACGGCCTCGCCGGCACCACCGAACTAGCGATCGCCGGCGCTTTTCTGAACAACGCCGCCCCCGTGGCGCCCTATCAGTGGGGAACCGCCGGCGGACCTCTCGCTTGGCTCTACTCCAACGAAGGCGGATCGACCGCTGATCTGGCCGTGTTCAAAGAGGGGGGCCCGGCCGCTACCGGCTACGCCGCCATCAGCGATTACAACAACGTCCCCGCGGGAACGATCCCCGGCTTCGAAACCGGCGTTGCCGGCGCCGACGGCCCATCGCCCGCCGCCACCGCTCCGCGCGGCTCGTGGGTGAAGGTTCGCGTCGAGGCCCTCGGCACGACCGTCAAGTACTACCTCAACGGCGCCCTGATCGACACATACGACAACAGCGGCGGGTTCTACACGTCGGGGAACATTTTCCTCGGGGCTACCGACCCGTTCAACTCGGTCAACGCCGCAGGCGGCACGATCGTCGACAACGTCGTCGTGACAGTCCCCGAGCCGTCGGCCCTGGCCCTCGCGGTCTGCGGGGTGGTCGGCCTATTGGCCCGACGGCGGGCCTGAGACGCCGATCATCTGGTCGGCTGCCGCCTGTGCTGCGCATAACCGCGAAAAATTGCCGTGTCTGCGTGTTGCCTTTGCAGGCGTCGGCTTTGAGAATGAGGGGGAGCTGAATGCGTATGCACGCACGGCGGCGGCCGGCTGGTGATCCAAGGTGATTGAGAACAAGGTGGAGAGCTAGAAGATGAGCAATGCAGGATTGGGCCGACGCCAGGGCGTTTGTTCGGCGAAGAAGCCGAGCGCAGGCGGCTTCACCCTCGTGGAACTTTTGGTCGTGATCGCCATCATCGGCGTCCTGGTCGCCCTGCTGCTCCCGGCCGTCCAGGCCGCCCGCGAAGCGGCTCGGCGCGCTCAGTGCCAGAACAATCTCAAGCAGATGGGTTTGGCTTGCGCCAACTTTGAAAGCACCCACAAGTTCTTCCCGTCCGGCGGCTGGGCAGCCCAATGGAACGCCGATCCGAATCGCGGCTACGGCAAGGACCAGCCCGGTTCGTGGGCTTATAACATTCTCGATTACATGGAACTCGGCTCGATTCGTCAACTCGGCAAAGGCGCCACCGGCACGGCGTACGCAAATGCGATCCTGCAGGCTTATACGACGCCCGTCCCAGCGTTTCACTGCCCGTCGCGGCGCACGGCACGACTTTATCCAGCTAGCGGCGTCGGCAGCAGATCAAACCCCGACGGGTCCGCGCTCACTGCACTTCAAACCGCGGCTACTTCGACGGGCGTTGTGAAAGGCGACTACGCCGCGAACACGGGCGATTCCGTTTATTCGGCCACTGTCGACACCACCGGAGATGCGTTCGCAAATCCAGCAGACTACGCCGCCTTAACGTCGACTCGCTCAGCATTCACGTTCACCAACACCGACGATTCGACTACGAACAAATTCCAATCGGGAGTCATGTACTATCGCAGTGAAGTCTCGATGCAGCGCGTGGAAGATGGCACGAGTAACACATATCTGATTGGCGAGAAATGGTTGGCGTCTGACGCTTACGACGGCGCTGCGACACGGACTGATCCGGGGTTCAATTGGGGAGAAAATCAGGCTCTCTACTCAGGGTTTGAATGGGACAATCAGCGCGTCGCCTACAACCTGTATCCCAACCCAGACGCTTCAAAGGCTCTGGCGCCGATAGAGGAATACCAGCCATCACAGGATCGAGCGGGAATCTTCAACGATCGTGAGTTGCAGTTTGGGAGTGCTCACGCTGGCGGATTCAACATGGCTTTTTGCGACGGTTCAGTGCGCTCGATTTCTTACGACATTGATTACAAGACTCACGCCTATCTAGCAAACAGACTCGATGGCAATACGGTGGATGCGGGCAGCTATTAGCCTGGGCTTGCAGCCTGATATCGTGAAGTCACCGCAAAAGAGATCGGGGAGGCGACATTCGCCTTCCCGATCTCTTTTTGTTTTTCATTTGCTCTTTGCCGCAATGCGGAAAGTCAGCTACTTGCTTTTCAATTCAAATCGAACCCTTTGAGCAGCCATAGCCTCGTCGTCCGGAGCAACTTGTTGGCCGAGAATCGTCTCGGCATTGTACTTGGCCGGGATACGCTCGCTGCCTCCCTCTTGCTTGGAAACCTTTACTTTATAGAAGCCGAGCATTAGGCCTGGCGGTGCGTCGGCTGGAACTCGCTCTTCCTTTGGTATGGATGGCGAAATAGCTCCCATCGCAGTCGTTGGGCTAACTGCGGGTTTCAACACGTCGCTAAGAAACGGCTCGGGCTCAAATGTCACCGTCGCTCCGGCGAGCGGCTTGCCGTCGAGAGTGACGACGCCGCTGCACTTCGCAATCCCAACTCCGCTCGCCTGCCAAGCTTCAATCCGCTTGACGATCTCGTCTTCCGATACCTTGCCATCGGAATCCGTATCGAGCGTCTTCATCGCCGCTTTGAGTCCCGAGGCCGCATCGAGCTCGGGACCGGCAATAAACCCGTCTCCGTCCTTGTCGTAGATTTCCATCGCTTCCGATGCTGCGCCTGACGCACTAATGCTAGGAGGCTTGATCGCCGACGGCCCGCCGCTGCAACCGGTAAGCGCCGCCAGCAGGCTCGCCCCCAAGGCCCCGGTCGTCGGCACGGCGACCATCCAGCGGCGGAAGAAGTTGGCTTGATTCAATCGTGTCATAACTTAAAGACTCCTTGTGCGACTGCACGTCGCGTCGAGGGGCGCCGCCGCCAGGCGTCGGAATTAACTCGCGTAGAAATTGAACGGCGCTTAGCGCTACGACGAGCGCCTGCGTCGTTTCGTTTTACTCCACGCCGCCTCCCTCTTCTACACGTCCGCAGTGTGAAACTGCGCACTTGCTTATCGCTCCCGCGCGAATCGTTCCACGCGGCCTCCCGACGTCTCCTCGCGCCCCTCTCGGGGTGGCCAAAAATAGTTGCTGAAATCAGCCGCTCGACCTGCTAGGTTCAACGTGGTGCGGTCTTCCCCATTTCCTGACGGCCTTGCGAACCGCTGTGCAGCCGCGGACTGAACCGCGCCTGCGCCGGCGAGTTTTGTCCATTTTGTTCCCGAGTCGGCCAACAACGTAGTGGCTGACTTGGCCGACTTGGCAGACTCGCGAAAACCAGACGTTTTTTGAACTCGCCGACCAGGCCCGACGACGTTTTCCTCGGGATTTTCCAAGTCTGCCAACTCCGCCATGAGTTGGCAGACTTGAAGCAAGGTTGGCCGACTCGATGCTCACGATATTTCTTGAAGTTCAGCTAGCCATTCCGAAGGCGCCCCCGGCATCCTGCCCGTGGCAAAGTGAGTACCAGCTCGACAAATGACCAACGCTTCGCCAACGCCGCTTCGCCCGATCACCCGCTGGCTCGCCGCCGCCCCACCCGCGGTCCTGGCGGCGTACGCGATCGCCTGCTCGTTCGCGACCTACTTCGCGATGTTCGCCTTTCGCAAGCCATTCGCCGCGGCCAGCTACGATCGGCTCGCTGCGGAAGGGAGTTCGCTCGGCCTGAAGAGCGCGTTGGTCATCGGCCAAGTCGTCGGCTACGGCCTGGCGAAGTGGATCGGCGTGAAGTTCGTCTCCGAAACGGGCCGTTCGCGCCGGACGCCGTTGCTCGTGCTGATGATCGTCGCCGCCGAAGCGGCGCTGGCGCTGTTCGCCGTCGTCTCCGACTCGTGGCGGCCGCTCGCCATGTTTCTCAACGGCTTGCCGCTCGGCATGGTCTGGGGGTTGGTCGTCTGGTATCTCGAAGGCCGCCGCGCGTCGGAGGTGCTGCTTGCGGGGCTGAGTTGTTCGTTCATCATCGCCAGCGGGGCCGTGAAGGACGTCGGCCGCGCCGTGTTGGCCGGCGACTCGTTGCCGTTGTTGGGCGTCACGCTTCCCAATCCGATCGGTCGGCCTATCGACGAGTTCTGGATGCCCTTCGCCGTCGGCGCGCTCTTTCTGATTCCGTTCGTCGTCGCCGTCTGGCTGCTCGACCAATTGCCTGAGCCGACCGCCGCAGACGTCGCCTCGCGTTCGCTGCGCGAGCCGATGGATCGCCGCCAGCGGCTCGAGTTCCTCCGCCGGTTCTTCCCGGGGTTACTCCTGTTGCTGGCGACATACTTCTTCGTCACCGCCTTTCGCGATTATCGCGACAACTTCATGGTCGAGATTTTTGGCGAGCTCGATTATCAGTACGAACAGAACAAGTCGATCGTCACGCGCTCGGAATTGTGGGTCGGCCTCGGCGTCGCGGCGGCGCTGGCGATGATCTACTTCGTCCGCGACAACCGCCGGGGGCTGACCGCCGTCTTCGCCGTGATGACCTGCGGCGTGCTGCTGCTCGGCGGCGCCACGTGGCTGCACGCTGAGGGGCGCATCAGCGGCTTCTGGTGGATGACCCTCATCGGCCTTGGCTCGTACTTGGCCTATGTCCCGTATGGATCGGTCCTCTTCGAACGGCTGATCGCCTCCACCCGCGTGGCCGGCACGGCAGTGTTCGCGATCTACGTCGCCGACTCGCTGGGCTACGTCGGCACGGTGTCGGTTCTCCTCTACAAGGATTTTGGCGCGACTGCTTCCTCGCGACTGGAGTTCCTGCAGTCTTTCGCGTACGCACTTTCGATTGCTGGCGCCGCCGGATTGGCGATAGCGGCGATCTACTTTCGCCGCGTGACGCGGACTCCCCCGTCCATCGATGAGCATAGGTGATTGCTGGCCGCGCAGTTCGACCGTCGCGCCTCCAAAATGAGTTCCCCGCCACGTGAAAAATTAAGTCCCAAAGAAGCGAAACTACCCATTTGTCCTAAGTCCGAAATTCCATCCCCCTAGGTCGCTCCATTTGGCATAGTCGTTGCTTCCCTAGCCTCACTTACAGATGACGGATTTCGTTCGCGGCGCCTTCGGTAGGCGCCGCAGGGAAGAGTTCCGTAGGCTAACTCAAAGTGAGGAGAAGACGATGAGACGCTTACTAACGACGACGGCGCTGCTGGGAATCGGCGTCGCCTGCGCCAGCCACGCGACCGCTCAAGGGCCGGTGCGCGAGGGGCTGCGGCGGACGGGCGAGATCGCCGCTGAGGGGACGGCGCGAGTTATTCAGGGAACGGGACAAGCCGCGCGAGCG
>JBGSMO010000449.1:0-11018 GCA_041740115.1 Pirellulales bacterium | reverse complement strand
CCGGGATGGCGGTGGCGGTGGAGCAGGCGCTCGGCCCGCGGCTGTTGCGGGCGAAGCGCGTCCATGGGCTCGTGAACGTCCCCGCCGATTGCCTGCAGCCGACCGACGCGATTCGATTGCACGTTGGTAGGCCGGCGGGCGTCAATGAACCGACTGCCGAGGGGTTTGCGGGCGTGCGCGAGATGTTGAAGATCGTCAGCAGGCTTGGACCGCGGGATCTTTGCATCTGTCTAATCTCCGGCGGCGGGTCGGCGCTGATGCCGGCGCCGATCGACGGCTTTCCTTTGGAGGACAAGCTCGCGTTAACTCGTGAACTATCAGCTCGCGGCGCCTCGATCGATCAACTGAACCTGGTGCGAAGTTCGCTGAGCGCCTTCAAACGCGGTGGGCTCGTCGATCTCTGTCACGCGGGTCGCTTAGTCTCCCTGATTCTGTCGGACGTTCCAGGCGACGACTTGTCAGTCATCGCTTCAGGCCCGACGGCGCCATCGCCCGCTCGCTTCGTTGAAGCGATCAACGTGCTCAAGCGGTTCGATCTCACCATGCTTCCAGCAGGGGAACGAGCCATTTCGCTGTTAAAGAATCGAGCGGCGCTTGAGCCTCTGCAGAGACAATCGACGTCACCTGCCGCCGGCGTCGGCTTCCACGGTTGCCGCTACACGAATCTGCTTATCGGCAACAACGCCACCGCCGTCGACGGCGCCGGGGTTGAGGCGGAGCGGCTTGGATACAGCCACGCGATGGTTTCGGCCAACGCCCCGGAGGGGCTGGTCGAGGAAGTCGCCGCGGGGATCGTGACGATGGCCCGGCGGATGCGCGACGAGCCGGGGCCCGACTGCCTCATCAGCGGCGGCGAGCCGACGGTCCGCTTGGCGCCCATCGCCGAGCGGGGAAGAGGGGGCCGTAATCAGCAGCTTTGTCTAGCGGCCCTGGCGGAGCTTGTCGACTGGCGGCGGCTCTGCCTGATCTCGGGCGGCACCGACGGCGAGGATGGCCCTACGGACGCCGCTGGGGCCTGTGTGGACGAACTGATCGCCGCGGAGGTGCAACGGCTCCATCTCGATCCGCGGCCGTCGTTGTCTCGCAACGACGCTTATACGTTCTTCGACGCCGTCGGCGGGCTGCTGCGGACCGGGCCGACGCATACCAACGTCTGCGACCTAAGGGTGTTGACCGTGAGTCGCGTCGAGTAACGCAGGCAGGCAAACGTTCAAAAACGTCGAGAAATTGCTAGTCTGCCAAGTGTGCCATGTCTGCCATGTCTGCCAACTAATAATTGGCTGACTCGGGACAAAATGGACAAAACCTTGTCCGATGCGCGTAGCGATTTCGTTACCGCCGCGAGTTTAGTTTCCGCGGCGGAGGATCTGAATTAATTGAAATGCCAAAGAACGGAGTATGTTCATTTGTATAGTATAAGATTGGGTGGTCAATTTCAATGGGAAAGTTTTGTGATTATGGGCGCGGAAAAAAAGCCCCCGGTTTGAAAAACCGGGGGCTGAATGTCGTGATTGAAATGGCGGCCGCAGGAGCGACGCCCGGCGGGGCGTTGACCCGCGGCTGCTGGCTTAGTCCCACCACCATTGGTTGGCGGGGAGGCTGCTGAGGTCGATCGAATCCTTCGCCTTGGCCACGGCGCCGTCCTTGTCGGCGATGCGGTTCTCGGCGTCGACGGCCTTGTTGGCGCGAATTTCCACGCCGCCGCCGACTGGGGTCATCAGACGGTTCCCCTTCCACATGCTGTTCACGGCGGTGGCGACTTGCTTCGGGGCATTGTACGTTTCGACCGAATAGGCCGACTCGTCGCCGATGGCGCCGAGGTCGATTTCGGCTTGGCCGTAGAGATCTTGCTGCTGGATAAACGCCGCGGCGACGAGCAGGTCGACGCAGTTGCGGAGCTGGCCGTAGACGGGCGCCCGTTCGGCGAGTTCGTTGTACTTTTCAGTAAAGCTGCGGGTGAACTTCCTGCTCGCCGGGCTTTGGCCCGCCGTGCCCGAGCGTTCGCCGCCGGCGCCGACGACTTCATCCTCGCCGACCAGTTTGACGCCTGTCCCGACGAATTCAGCGGCGAGGCCGTCGTCAGCCACCTTGATCCGCTGGTAGTCGGGAACGAAGTACCACCGCTGCAAGGCGTTGCGAGCAATCGAAGCCGGGTTCGACATGGCGACGAAGCTGGCGATGTTCACCGGCGGTTCTTCGAGGCCGATGCCGATCAGTTTCATCCGGTAGTCGGCTTCGACCAGCACCTGGGCGAAGTGGGTGTCGGCCGGGACGCCGCCGACGGTGATCACCTGGAGGCCGAGGCTTTCGCGAAGGCCGTCGACGATAAACTGTTCGTCGCCGGGGCCGATCTGGCGACCAATCTGACTGAGGAACTGCTGCATCTGCATCAGCCCTTCTTGCGTCGGATCGATCGAGCAGTAAACGAGCGAGTTCTTCTTGCCGTTGGGGGCGAAGGTTCGCAGCGCGACGGCGAGGTCTTCCAATTCCAGAATCGGTTGTCCCGTATTCCAGCCGACGACGCGACCATCGGGGGTCTCGACCCAACCTTCGGCGGGCCCAGCAAGGACGATGTCTTTTGTTTCGGGGTAGTAGAAGACGTACTTCACGCGGGTGAGGCCCGCGAGATTACGCATCATTTCATCGGGGCCTTCGCCGCTGGCGACCGCTTCGTCCATCAGCTTGATCACGCGGGTGAGCGAAACCTTGCGGAGTTTGCTCGGCTTGAAGACGTCTTGCCCCAACTCGGCCTGCGCTTGTTCGATGCGAGTCTGCATCAACTCGCCGGTCGGGTCGTTCTTTTCGAGCCGCTTCAGCACGCCGTCGGCGTCGACGGCGACGCCGGAGAAGGCGCCGGTGCCGATGGTGCTGCCGCCGCCGCTGCCGCCGCCTCCGCCGCCATTCTGTTGAGCTAAGACGCTCGTCGTGCAGGTCGCAATAACACAACAAAGCATCGCTGACACGACGCGATGCGAGAGACGAGCCACGGACCAGTACGACGACATGACGACCTCAGCGGATCTGAAAGGTTTGATTCTGGCGACCGAGCGTGCAAACCGCTGGCCAATGCTCAAGCGGATGCGCGGTCAGACTTCTCTGTTCGTTCCCGAGCCATCGGGAGAGATGGCCTCAATGGTTCCTAACAGCCCGGCCCAGAACGTCATTTCGGGTTGGCGAAACGGCGTAAACTGGGCAAGGGCCGATGCTTCTGATCTTAATTGCGGTCGGGCGGGGAAGCAAGAATTCGCCCTTATTGTCATTCCTGAAGGCATTTTAACCGCCAAGGACGCCAAGGAAATACAGGAGATTGACCAGGACGGCACGACGAGCACGACGGAAGAAACGACCAAGAAGATGGAACCGCCGATAAACGCAGATGAACGCAGATCATTCTTATTAGTGTTTATCTGCGTCCATCGGCGGTTCCTGTCTCCCCGTATTTCTTGGCGCTCTTGGCGTCCTTGGCGGTTTCTCTTCTGACGACCGAGGCCGAAGAATCGGCAGAATTGGCGCCAACTGCCAGCATGAGGCGAAAAAGCAACGTCTCGCGTGGGATTCTGGCCACACTCTCTTCTCTAGGCGCTACATTTTACCAGCCGTGCCGGGAGCGCGCACGGTCGCCGCGCGCTCCTTGCGCCGGCGATCCGTCGGCTGCATGACGGTTGTCCGCCTCCCCACATGTTTTCGCTCCCCCCTCACCGCCGTCGTTTTCTCGTGCCGCTGGCGATCGCCTGCGCGCTGTTGGAGGCCGGCTGCGCGGGGTTGCGCTGTCCGCGCTGCCCGCGGATCGACCCCACGGGGGAACGGTGCCTAGTCTGGCCGAAAGACGAAGCCCAGGCCGCGACCTTGGCGACGGTCGCCCCGCCGGCGACCGTCTTTCCAGCAGCAACGGCCACGCTTCCCGCCATTCCGGGGAATGCCGTCGCCCCGCAGGTGCTGACCGACCCCGTCTTCCCGCAGCCCGAATTGCCAGCCGTGGCGGCCGCGGCGCCGGGCGTTCCGATCTCGCCGGTATCGACGCAAGTCGCCACGCCGCAAGATCGGCTCACCCTGTCGCCCGAACGGATACTCGCCCCTGTGGGGACCGAGGTGGTGCTGAAGGCCAACATCTGCACGACCGACGGCTACACGCTCGCCGAGCAGAAGGTCGAATGGATGCTGGCCCGCGACGGCGTCGGCGAGTTCGTCGAAGTGAGCGGCAAAGGGGCGTTCCACCCGCCGATTTATCCGTGGAATCGGGGTACGAAAACGGACAACTATCTCGCCACCGGATACACGGCCAATGGCCCGCACTGCATCAATCGCGGCACGCCCGATCCGAGCGACGACGTGAATATCCTGCGCGGCGACGCGTGGGTGACCGTCACGTCGCCGCGCGAAGGAACGAGCCACGTGACCGCCTATACGCCGACGGTCGAGTCGTGGAACCTGCGGAAGCAGATCGCCACGATTTACTGGGTCGACGTGCAATGGACCTTCCCGCCGGCGAGCGTCACCAGCGGCGGGCGCGAAACGTTGACGACGCAGGTGAATCGGCAATCGGACGGCACGCCGCTGGCGGGGTGGATTGTGCGGTATGAAGTCTCCGACGGGAGCGGCGTCGCCGCCAGCGGGACGGGGCGGGTAAGCGAAGTCGTGACCGACGCCGAAGGGCGCGCCTCGGTGCAGGTGTCGCCGACGGCGGCCGGGGCCGCGAGTTCAAAGATTGATATGCAGCTGGTGCGGCCCGCTAACTTCGGCGGAAGCGACTCGCCGCGGCTGGTGATCGGCAACGGTTCGACGATCGTCAACTGGTCGGGGGGATCGACGTACGTGCCGTCGACTTCGACGCCGATCACGCCGGTGACGCCGACGACGCCGACGATTCCCACCGTGCCGACCACGCCGCCGTTGTCGACCACTCCGCCGGCCACGACCACACCGCCGCCTGCAGGTCCCGCGAAGTTGGAGCTCAACGTGCAAGCGCCGCAGACCGCCCTGGTGGGCACGAAGCTGCGGGCCGTGGCAACCATTCGCAACACCGGACAATCGGCCGCCACGAACGTCGTGCTGACCGATCGCTTCGATCAGGGGCTGATATTCCCGCTCGATCCGTCGCGTAACATGATCGAGAACAAAGGGATCGGCACGATTGGTCCCGGCGAGACGCGGACCGTGCCGATCGAACTCGACGTTTCCAAAGCAGGCTCGCTCTGCCAAGACGTGACGGTGGAGTTCGCCGGCGGCAATCCGGTGAGTCAACGGGTTTGCGTCTCGGCCTCGGAGCCGGCGCCGCAGCGGAACGCCTCGTTTCGAATTGCGATCGACGGCCCGCTTGCCGGAGAACAGAATCAGACCGTCCCGATCAACATCGTCGTGACGAATACCGGCGAAGTTCCGCTGGTGAACATTCGTACGACTGAGAAGTATCCGCTTGCCGCGATCATGCCGCAGCCGACGGAGCAGGGCGTGGAAGTGATCAGCGGTACGATTTCGCGCGTCATCGATCGCTTGGACGTCGGCGCGAAAAAGGTCTTTCGCGTCAACTGCGTCTTGCGTCAATCGACGCGCGCAACGATCTTCGTCGACGGCACGGCGGAAACCGATCCTCCGGGTTCGCGCATTCCCACGTCGGATGAGTTCGAGATCGAAATCACGCTGCCGCGCGGCGCCGCAACCAACCCTCAAACCGGCGGCGCACCTCCGGCAGTCGGTCAACCGCTGGCAATTGGCGTGCTGATCGGGACGGCGCCGACTCGGGAGGGAGAGACGCCGTCGTTGCGCGTCGGCACGCGGGCTGCCTGCGAAGTGCTGGTTCGCAATACGACCGCCGTCGCGCAGACGAATATGGCGATACGGGTTTACTTTCCGCCGGAGATCGCCCCCGATTTGAACGCCCTCGCGGGCCCGCCGGGGACAACGGCCAAGATGGCTGGCGGGGCCGTGGAGTTTACGGCCATCCCGACCATCGCCGCTGGCGAAGCGTTGCGCTACAACATCCCCGTGAATGCGCTAGCAGCCGGTAATGTGAAGGTCGACGTGCAGGCGGTCAGCAGCGCGGCGCCGACTGGGGTCTCGAAGTCGCAGAATGTTCAGGTCTTGGGGAACCGGCTGTAGTTCAACGGCGTGGAGCGCGAGAGGGTGTCGGGAGCCTTTTGCCACTGGCGAATCTCTTGGCAAAATAGCGTATCCAGTGGCAAAAGGCTCCCGACACCGTAGGCGACGCCGCTCTGTTCGCGGAAATGATCATAGGCGACGATTGTGAGATGCCTCGCTTTGTTCTGCTCCACCACGAATGTCCGCCTTCGTTCGGCAAGCCGAGTCACTGGGACTTGATGCTGGAGCGCGACGGGGTGTTGCTGACGTGGAGTTTGGCGGCGTTGCCGGCTGCTTGGAGCGGAGACTCAGGCGCGGAAGACGAGCCAGTCGTTGCGACTCGAATCGCGGATCATCGGATCGCGTATCTCGAGTATGAGGGACCGATCAGCGGCGATCGGGGCGTCGTGACGCGCGTTGATCAGGGCGAGTACGACCTTCTCGAAGAGTTGGAAGATGGCATCCGCATTCGTCTGCGGAGCGAGAGGGGCCAGGGCGTCGAGGTGACGCTGCCCCGCTGAGCTTGAACGCTCCGGCTTTTACTGAACCGCCGCCGCAGCGGCCGCCGCTGCTGCACTCGCCGCCTTGGCTCGCAGTGAGATGCCATCGGCGCGGCTCGTCGACTTTCGCGGCGTCGCCGTGCCTGCGAGTGCCAGTTCGCCGTCACGCAGCTCGATCTCCTCCAAGCGCCGGACTTCGTCGTCGGTCGATAGAGCGTTGGTCACGCCGACCAGCATGACGGGGTCGCCTTCATGTTCAATCCACTTCACGGCGATCTTCAGGTCGCCGGCGCCGCGGTTGATGTGCTCAACGACTTTGCTGAGAGGGAGCGGCAGGATGCCGATGCGGGCTTTGCGCAGACGCAACCCGGCAACGTCGTTGCTCGCGATGAAGGGTTCGCCTTCGATCGTCACCACGGCTCGGACTTGCTCGCCCTCGTAGCGGTAGCCGATCAGGCAGCGGCCGCTGACGAACGAGACGCGGGGGTCGACCACCTCGGGCGGCAGCAGCGTCGGATACTTGTCTTTGAGGATGGTCGCGAGCCAGCCGTTGACCTCGGCGTCGCTGAAGATTGACTGCCAGCGGCCGGTCGTTTCGGCCTGGTCGACCAGATCGGCGACGCGGTTTTCCATGCGCTCGCCCGCTTTGCGCAACTCGGCCGGCTTCGTGGCGACCGCGGCGGCGTAGAAGGGGTCGACGGCTTGGGTTGCCCGGAAGAGGAGGACGCCGGAGGTTGCCGTCACTGCTAGCACGACCGTCGCGATGACGGCGGGCCAGCGACGGCGGCGGGGCTGAGGCGGCGGGGGCGTTTGGGAATCCATTGAAATTCGTCTCTCCAACGCCTCCCGGGTTCAGGGGGCTTGAAATGGTAGGTCGGGCGGAGTGAATCGTCAATTTTGGTCCGCCGTCACGCCGCCAGCTTCATGTCCGTTGCCTAGGTCCACTGGCGCCATCGGCGGAGTGGCGTTGACCCTTTGCCTATCATCACTAAAATCTTTCCACTCTTGACCTTAGCGAAATCTCGACCCCTCGGCGGCACCGTTTTGACCGTCGACCGCGCCCCAGTTTCATGACGCTGACCGCCCCATCGATGACCGAACAACCCAGTCCCAGCGATGACGACGTCCCCCGCGATCAATCCTTTTTGGAGGCGGCCCGCCGCGCCAAACTTGCCCGCATCATCGAGCTTGGCCACGACCCATGGGGGACGCGGTTCGACGATCGGCAGTTGATTGGCGAGATTCGCGGTCGTGCTGGCGAGATCGTCTATCGCAAGGCCGACGGGGCGAACATCACGCTGCCGTCGCTGGAGACCGAGGAAGAGCGTGCCGCATTCCGGCCGTGGCTGGCGGAGCAAGGGCCGGGCGAAATCGTCGGCCCGCAGGTTCGCGCGGCCGGTCGCATCATCTTGTCGCGCGACAAAGGAAAGCTGCTGTTCATTGACATTCGCGACATGACGGGGCAGTTGCAACTCTTCATCGGCCGCGATCAGGTCGGCGAGAGTTGGGAGCTGGCTCAATGCTTCGACCTCGGCGACATCATCGGGGTGGACGGCACGCTGCGGCGTACGAAGACGGGCGAACTGTCGATCTTCGCCGACCGGCTCCATATCTTGACCAAGTCGATCGAAACTCCGCCAGAAAAACATAGTGGCCTGCAAGACGCGGAGTTACGGACGCGGCAGCGGTATCTCGATCTCACCTACAACGAAGGGGTGCTGGAGCGGTTTCTCGATCGGACGCGGATCGTCTCGTCGATTCGCAAGACGCTCGGCGATCGCGGCTTCGTTGAAGTCGAAGGGCCGACGCTCCACACGATCGCCGGCGGGGCTGCGGCGCGGCCGTTCACGACGCATCACAACACGCTCGACCTCGATCTGTTCATGCGGATCGCGCTGGAGTTGCATCTCAAGCGGCTCTTGGTCGGCGGCGTGGAGCGGGTCTACGAGCTCGGCCGCGTCTATCGCAATGAGGGGATCAGCCCGAAGCACAATCCCGAGTTCACGATGCTTGAGGTCTATCAGGCGTATGGCGATTACCGCTCGATGATGGATCTCACCGAGGAGTGCATCTGCGAAGCGATTCAGGCGATCCGCGGAGGCGGTGAGGGGAAGTCTTGCTCGTACGAGTTGGAGTGGGCCGGGAAGAATCTCAATTTCAAGGCGCCGTTCCAGCGAGCGACGTACGCCGAACTATTCCAACAACACGCTGGCGTTGATCCGACCGACTCGGACGCCGTGGCCGCGCTGGCGAAGAAGCTTGGCATCGAGACGGCAGGCCGGCATCCCGACGTCATCAAAAACGACGTCTTCGAGGCGAAGGTAGAGGACGCGCTCGAAGGGCCGATCTTCGTGATCGACTACCCGGCGAGCATCTGCCCGCTGACGAAGCGGAAGGCGAGCGACCCGGCAGTGGCGGAGCGGTTCGAGCTGTTCATCGGTGGGATGGAGATTGCGAACGCCTACACGGAGCTCAACGATCCTGACTTGCAGGAAGAGCTCTTCCGCAGCCAATTGGCGGGGATGAGCGAAGAAGACTCGATGGCGAAGATGGATCACGACTTCATCCGCGCGCTACGGCACGGCATGCCGCCGGCGGGAGGGCTGGGGATTGGCATCGATCGGCTGGTGATGCTGCTCACTGGGACGCAGTCGATTCGGGATGTGATTTTGTTTCCTGTGCTGCGGCCGGAAAAATAAAGGATGGTTGCGAGTTGCGAGAAGTATTCTCTCGACTCGAAACTCGAGACTCGCTGACGCGCAACTCACCCAAGGATGGGACCATGTACAAACTCCTCCTCTGCTGGCGGTACCTGCGCACGCGCTACATCGCGCTCCTGTGCATCGTGAGCGTGACGCTCGGCGTCGCGACGATGATTGTCGTCAACAGCGTGATGGCGGGGTTCACGCATGAGATGCAGGGGCGGCTCAACGGGATGTTGGGCGATCTGATCGTGCGCACTCGCAGCCTGGACGGCGCGCTCGACGCCGACGCCCACATGGCGAAGATTCGCGAGACGGCGGGCGACGTCGTCGTCGGCATGTCGCCGACCGTGCATGTGCCGGCGCTGCTGACGATGATGGTCGGCGGCGAAATGATGCCGCGGCAAATTACAGTAGTGGGGATTGATGAGGCGAGTTACGCCAACGTCAGCCAGTTCGGCGACTTTTTGCAGCATCCTGAAAATCGCAAACAACTTTCGTTCAACCTCCGTGACGACGGTTACGATGTGCTCGACCACCAGGTTCCCCCGGCCGAGGCAAAGCCGCGCGAAGTCATGCGCGACGCTGGCTGGAAGTACCGTGCGTACAAGGCGATGCTTGCCAAGCAGCGCGCCGCAGACGAGAAGCGGCTTCTCGACCTGAAGAATGCGGAAGAAGCAAGCACGGCGCCGGAGGGAGCCGCTCCGGTCGTTGATCCGTTTGCGGCGGCAATAGCCGCCTCGGGCGAGGAGCCGGAAGGGCGCGACTTCGATCCCGCCACCGAACAAAATACCGGCATCGTGCTTGGCATCGGCATTTGCGGGTTTCGCACACCCGATGGCCAAGATCATTTCCTTGGTTTGCCGGGCGACGATGTGAAAGTAAGTTTCTTGCTCGCGGTGACTCCGCCGAAGATCGTCAGCCAGGATTGCACCATCGTCGATTTTTATGAAAGCAAGATGAGCGAGTACGACGCTGACTTTGCCTTCATGCCGCTGCGAGCATTGCAGAAGGCGCGGGGAATGATCGATCCCGCGACCGGCATCGGCAAGTTCTCGACGATTCAGATCAAGCTGAAGGCGGGCGCCGACGCCAATGCAATTCGCGACAAGATTCAGGAAGCTTTCCCAGTGCAGTTCTACCAAGTAAGCACCTGGCGCGACGAGCAAGGCGCCCTGCTTGCCGCCGTACAAATGGAAACCGCCGTCCTGAACGTGCTGCTGTTTATGATCATCGCGGTGGCGGGGTTCGGCATCCTGGCGATCTTCTTCATGATCGTCGTCGAGAAGACGCGCGATATCGGCATTTTGAAATCGCTTGGCGCCTCGGGCTGGGGGATTATGGGAATCTTTCTGTCTTACGGTTTGAGCCTCGGGATCGTGGGCGCCGGCGTCGGCACGGTCCTGGGACTGCTATTCGTCGCCAACATCAACGAGATCGCCGACCTGTTGGGCCAGGTGACGGGGCAGCCAGTGTTCGATCCGTCGGTTTACTACTTCTACAAGATTCCGACAATCGTAGAGCCGTTTACCGTGGCGTGGATTGCGTCGGGCGCCGTGCTGATCGCCGTGATGGCCAGCGTGCTGCCGGCGCGGCGGGCGGCGACGCTTCATCCGGTAAGAGCGTTGAGGTACGAGTAGTTGGCTGACGTTTAGAGACAAAACGATTTACGGGGTGCCACTGGCGTGTCGCCAGTGCTGAAGTGGAAACCCGCTCGGCGCCTCTCACTGGCGACACGCCA
>JBGSMO010000369.1:0-14355 GCA_041740115.1 Pirellulales bacterium | reverse complement strand
CCGCGTCGGCGAGGCGGCCGCCCACAGGCCAATGGCGCCGTCGACGTGAACCCAACCGTTTCGCTGGCGAGCCCAGTCGATGATTTCAGTGAAAGGATCGAACGCCCCGGTGTTCAACTCGCCAGCCTGCGTGACGACGATTACCGGGCCCTCGACCTGCGGCAATCGTGCGGCGATGATTCGGCCTTGGTCGTCGGTCGGCACAACGGTCACCCGCTTGCGGCCGAGGCCAATGATCGACAACGACTTGGCGATCGTCGAATGGGCCTGGTCTCCCACGACGACGGTAACCGGCGGAGCGCCGATAAGCCCGTCGCCAGCGGCGTCCCAGCCCGCTTGGGCCAAGACGAAGTCGCGCCCCGCTGCCAGGCCGCACAAGTTGGCGACGGTCGCTCCGCCGACGAACATCGCCTCCGTCCCGCCGGGAAGCTGGAGCGCATCGACCAGCCACCGAGAGACGACCGATCGGATGCGGCTTGCCAGCGGCGACATCGCCGAGAGCGCCGCGTTTTGATCCCAAGCCGTCGCCAGAATGTGGGCCGCCATCGCGCTTGGCAGCACGGCGCCATTGACGAAGCCAAAATAGCGGCCGCCGGTCGTCGCCATTGTCGCTGGAGAACCGACGCGATCGAGTAGTTCGAGCGTCGCGGCGGCGCTCGTTGGCTCCTCAGGAAACGGCTCGTCAAACGCCGCCAGCGCCGCCAGAGCTTCCGTCGTCGGGGCGACGCCGCGCGCGTTCAGGTTCGCATGATAAGCGGCCGCCCGCGCCGCAGCGCTACGAATCAACTCAGGAGTATCGTCGAGTTCCATCGAGCAATTCGATCGGTCGAAAGTCTCGTCGTCAACAGTTCGCACCTATGATCCGGAAGAACCGCGAAGCCATACGAATTGAACTGCCAAGCATGCAAATAGCCCGGCCATCCTGGCCGGCATTCAAAATACCGAACCGCCAAGGACGCCAAGAGCGCCAAAGGAATGGGGGGAAATTTTAACCACGATACGCACAAAACACACAAAAGACTCTCAGGTGAAAGCAATTTGCACCGCTGATGAACGCTGATAGTCGCTAATGACGATAGTTCTTGGATTTCATTAGCGCTTATCAGCGTCAATTAGCGGTGAAGGATTTCTCCATTCGGCTTTTTTAGTGCGTTCCTGGTTAAAATCCCCACGTATTTTCTTGCGCTCTTGGCCGTTAAAAAATCTTCGGAGAAGCTTGAAATTGGCCACCCAACCGGATAGTGTACGGGAGAATACTAATCAGGTCTTTGAAAACTGAATATGTCCAAAGCCGACGCCGTCGCCAACGAGCGATGGGGATGCGCCAGAGGTGCGCGCCGCAGGTTCAGTTTTCGCGCGATTTCTCCGAGGTGGCCAAGTTTTTTGCGTTGGCCGCCTTGGCCAGCATGGCCGCCTCGCGAAAATCAGGCGTTTTTGTGCCACGCCCAATTCTGCCAAAATCCGTTGGCAGATATGGCAGACATGGCAGAATGGCAGACATGGCAAAGAAGCCAATTGTCGGCGTCGCCGGCGCCACGCGCACGAATCGTAACTCTCTGGGGGAAAGCCGACGGTCGAAAGCGGACAGCCAGTCTCAAGCCATCGCCTTGCCGGTTCCGCGTTCACTAGAACGTCACTTCCAATCCCGCATCGGCGCCGTGGGCGACCACCGTCGTGCCGAACATTCCAGGATTGGCCGGCTGCGGGCCGCCGCCGGCCTGAACCGGCGGCAAGTTGCGCGGATCGGTCGCCAACTCCGGCGGCAACTGCGAGGCGGCCTGCATCGCGTCGTTCCAAATGATGACGTTGTAGCCGAACCGAGCGCTCACCCGCGGCGAAACTTGGCAGCCGACGCCGAGGCGAAACCGCGGGATAACCGTCGCCTTCGTGTCGCTGTAGTTGCCGATGTTCGTCTCGCTCGAAGTGAGCAGACCGCCGGGGTTGGAAACCGTCCCTGCGCTGGGAACCGTCGTCGTCGTGCCGCCGTTGATCGACACGTCTCGCATGTTGCCGCCGATCGCAATCGCCGCGAGCCCGTCGATCCAAAGGAAGCCTTCTTGGCGTCGGCCTTGAAGACCGATTTCGCCGCCGTGGAATTGGTTGCGGGCGCCGAATTTGTCTTCCAAGAGAATCGACGTGCCGGGAACCAGCGGCGTCGTCGTGCCGTCCAGCACCATCAGATCTTCGTTGATTTGGAGCGACGAATCATGTTGGTAGTAACGGTACCCGCCCACGACCGTGATCCAGCCGCTCTTGCCGCAAGAGGTTGGATCGCCGCAGCTCCAGAGGCATTTTTCCAAACCGAGACCGCCCCCCTGGAACTGGCTGCTGCTCTGGACATGGACGTTGCCTGCGAGCTGGTCAGGGACGTTGATCATCTGGGCGTCTTGGACGCCAAGTTCGCTGTTGAAGTAGGGACGCGCGTAGATGATGTCGTCGTCGGGGCCGAGACTCGAGTTGAAGCCGTTGTCACCGATGCGGAAGTAGTCGCCGATGACCGCCAGTCCGCAGCAGGGATCGAGCCAGAAGCCGCCGCTCACGGCGAATCCCGACTTCCATTTGTCGGTCAACTCGTCGCCGCCGACGAGGACCGTCGTCGTCGACTGATCGAGCCGCCCGGCCGTGCCGGGCGAAGTTCCTTCCGGACTGGAGGTGACCAGCGGCGACGCCTCGGCCCCAGTGACTTGCCAATAGAGATATTCGCCGCGGAGCCAGAAGCGGTCGCAGCCGTTCCCTTTGCAGGAGCCGTTGCAACATTCGCTGCAGGAGTCGCCGCAGGCTTCGGTGAGGCCGCACACCGGTTCGCCGCACCCGATCGTGTCGCACTCGCGTCCGATAGCGACGCTGGAAAAGGCCGAGAGTAGACAAACGAGAGCGGCGCGCCGCCCCGCCGCAGCGGTGAAAAGCATCTGATTCCCCCCCAGGAATGCCGAACGACGACCGCGTCTCGACGAGAAAAGGCGCCGGTTATGCCGATCGCCCCGGTCGCGTTCACTTTTCCTATCGGCAAAAGAGGGACTTGCGAATGACCGGGAGTCTTGTGCGGAACGCCGTCAATGTTCTTCCGGGCGCTAAGTTGGGGAAAGTTTGCCGGCCAGCAGAACTGGGAAGCGACGGCGACCGGCAGCGGCTCAGGTTTTAGCCGTCGCAAGGATTGCGACGCGGCAGGCGCCGATGCTGGAAACGGGGATGGAAATCGACCGATGAACTGCTGCAGCAAGGCGCCTCCGAGACCAAAACCTGAACCCGGCCCGAATCGCCACGGTCTACTACTACAGAGAGGTCGACTCTCGCGGCCGCCTGAAACCCCCGCTTCTGGGGGTGCGTTGACAGCCTCGGGGCGTCCTGATAATTTCGATCGTCTGGCAACTGACTTGCCAGCAATGGGGGATTAGCTCAGTTGGGAGAGCGTTTGGCTGGCAGCCAAAAGGTCAGCGGTTCGAACCCGCTATCCTCCACTATACTCTTCTAAGTCGCTGCTCTACAGCGACTTGCGGTGCCTGGGGCGCCGCTACTTGTCGCCACGTTGGGCGATGGTCATCAGCTTTTCGCGGACGGCCCCGTAATCCTGCTCTTCGAGAGCGGTGATCGCTCCCATCGCCAACGAGCGAATTTCGCGTAAAAGCTTGCTGCGGGTTGCTTCTCGAGCTTGTTTCGTTCCGCCGGAGGCGACTTGAGAGGATCGTGCTTGCCGAGTTTCCGTCCCGGAATTGCCCTTGCGCTTCCGCTTGGCTCCATCCTTGTTGGCGGCGGCCTTTCGTTTCCTCGCGGCAGCCACTTTGGCGTCGCGGGTACTCGATTTTTTCGTCATGGGTTGGTTGTCTTCGTGGGATCGCGCGGGTGATCGTCAAGATGCGATTGTAGCTGAGAGATCGCGCGTCCGCACTTTGTCGCGGCGATGCTTAGGCAGCTCGGTGGCGAATGGCTGGCTCGCCGGTCACTTCGGCGAAGGTGCCCCGCACGGTCGCCGCGCGGTGCGGGTCGGCGAGAATGGCGCGAACCTGGGCGATCGCGTATCGCTTGCATTGAGTGCGAAGAGCGGGGAGGCCGAGGATCGCAACAGCGGTCGCCGCGGCGAGCAACTGGAAGCCGATTTGGTAAGCGTGGCATGCAATGAGCGCGAAGCTTGTCAGGATGAAGACGAGCGTCGCTTCCACGCCGACCCAGAACCAGGACCAGGCGTCGAGGGCTTGTTGGATCAACTGTTGGTCGATCGCGGGTTGCGGGCCGCTGACGTACGGATAGAAGGCCTTGCGCATCACGCTGTGGCGAGCCCGGCGCAACCCGTCGTCGCCGATCGGCTCGAGGTCGATCGCCAGTCGGTGGGCGAACTCCGCGAGAATCACTTCGACGTCGAACGTCTCACGAATGCCCAGCCAATCGGAAACCCGAGCATGCAACCGGAACACCCGCGTCACCATGCCGATTGCCAACGCCGGCAGGAGGTAACTTCCCGCGATCGGCAACGCCTTGGCTCCATCCATCCTCAAGGCGGGATCAATCCTGCCGAAGACGTCGTCAAGCGCCGGAACGAAGAGGCGCACCGTCCAGATCGCGGCCAAAGACGACGCCGTGGTGAACCAAAAGATGCGGTTCAACATCGATTGGTAGTCGGTGACTGGCGTGAGTGGGTTGAACGACATGGCGGCACGCGAGCGGTGAAACTTGGCGGCGAAATTCGTGGCGACCTCCGCTTGAGGGAGGAGCGGCGAACTGTATCAAACCGCTGTCCGCTAGCTAAAGGTCAGGTTTCGCCGGACCTGAAGGCGCTGACCGCGAATTTGCCGCTGGGACTGTGCAACGGGTATAGTGTATGGGGCGCCGGCGTCGTTAAACGAACTCAACTGGAATGAGATCGCAACTCATTGCCTAGGCGGGGGTTAAAGGCCGAACTTCTCATTTTTCATAATCATTTGGTTACAAAAGCAGGTCGCCTCGGCACCCGCTGTCGGTTTAGATGAATGTTCGGGCGCTCCGCTTCAGCGCCTGATGCGCCTGCGAGCGTCTCGTTTTCCTAGCACCCTGATCGAGGGCCTCGTTCCTCGACAGTTCGAAGTATCGGCTCGGTCCGCAGCTTCGGGTGCGTGGTTGGTTTCCGTTGATTCTTTGGCGACCTTACGAATGCGTGATGAGTTTCGGAAGTTTTTGAGGCGATTGGCGATCATTGGCATCGCAGCAATTTGGCTGATCGAAGCGGCTCAGGCGGCGGTTGACTTTGAGCGCGAGATCAAGCCGCTGATTGAATCGGCTTGCCTGCGTTGTCACCACGAAGCCGCCGACGAAGGCGGATTGCGACTTGATTCGCGGGAAGCGGCCGACGCGACCATCGTGCCCGGCGCTGCGGCGGAGAGTTCGTTCTATTCGCGAATGCTCCTCCCGGCGGACGAAGAGGGCGCGATGCCGCCTGAGGGGCCGCGGATCGGGGCAGCGCAACTGGAAGCGGTTCGCCAATGGATTGACGAGGGAGCGCCTTGGCCTGCGAAGATCAAGCTGCAGATCCACCCTCGCATCGACTTCGCGTCTCACGTTCAACCAATCCTGGAAACATACTGCATCTCGTGCCATGCGGGACAGCACTTGGAAGGAGACGTTGATCTGTCGACGGCTGAGGCTGCGCTGGCGACGGACGGATTGCTTGTACCATATCAACCTGAAGTAAGTTCGCTCTTCGTCTCCGTTTCGGCGACGAAAGATGATCCGCAGTTGATGCCTCCTCTCGATAAGGACGGGCCGCTCGGGAAAGAGGACGTCGAAACGCTTCGACTTTGGATCGCACAAGGCGCTAGTTGGCCGAAAGATCTGATCTTAAAGGTGCGATCGCGATCGACTCCGGCCGCGCAGCCGGCGTCGCCCGACGACATGGAACTGGTGAGGAAGATCCACGCGCAGATCGTGGCGAAGGATCAATTGCAAGACGCTGGAGAGATGAAGGACTACTCGGCCGAGATTCCCCAGACCGGCGCCCCCTACCAGATGGTCGCCGTCCAGGGGGGGGAGTTCCAGATGGGCAGCCCTGAGGACGAATCGGGGCGAAGCGATGACGAAGGCCCACAACAACTGGTTCGCGTCGATCCGTTCTGGATGGGCAAATATGAAGTTAGCTGGGACGAGTACGAGCCCTTTATGCTCAGCGGCGTCGACCGGCTGAAGAATGGGACGCGAAAAGATTTTGACCCCGCGAAACACACCGACGTCGATGCGGTGAGCCAACCGACGACCCCTTACGTCGAAATGAGCTTCGGCATGGGACAGTACGGCTATCCGGCGATCAGCATGACGCAGCATGGCGCGAACAAGTATTGTCAGTGGTTGAGCGCCCAGACTGGGGAGTTTTACAGACTGCCGACCGAGGCGGAGTGGGAATACGCCTGCCGCGCGGGGACGACGACTCCTTATTCATTTGGCGATAATCTGGAGAAACTCGACGATTACGCTTGGCACGAAGGGAACAGCGAGGAAAAATATCAGTTGGTCGGCGAGAAGGAACCCAACCCTTGGGGGCTTCACGACATGCACGGCAACGTCGCCGAGTGGACCGTCGATCAATATTTGCCTGATTACTTTTCAAGACTGGAAGCTGGTGCGGAGAATCCGCTCGTCCGTCCGGTGACGCTCTACCCTCGCAGCGTCCGAGGCGGGGGATGGGCCGACGGGCCGGAACTGCTTCGGTCGTCCGCGCGTCGCGGCTCCGAAGCCGCTTGGCAGCAGCAGGATCCACAACTTCCGAAGAGTCAGTGGTATTTGACCGACGCCCCGTGGGTCGGCTTTCGCATTGTTCGCCCGCTTAAAACGCCTCCCGCCGAAGAGATGTATTTCTATTGGAACAGCTCTTCGGTTAAACCTTAGTTACCGCGGCCCCTTTCGTTCCGAATCACGACTGATCTGTAGGAGCAAGCCATGCAGCGCGAAGAATCTCAGGCCGACCGTCGCCACTTCATCAAGGTTGCGGGAGCCGTGTCGGCGCTGGGCGCCTTGCACGCGCCGCGAGTGTTTGCCCAAGCGGGCTCGGATCACGTTCTGCAACTGGCGCTGGTGGGCGCCGGCGGACGCGGCACCGGAGCGGCGGTCGACGCCCTCACCAATGCCGGCTATCCCATGAAGTTGGTGGCGGTGGCGGACGTCTTTCCGCATCGGCTGCAGGAAAGCCTGACCGCCCTCAAGCAGAATTTCGCTGACAAGCCGGACTTGATCGACGTTCCCGAAGATCGCCAATTCATCGGCTTCGACGCCTACAAGGAAGCGATGGATGCGCTGCGGCCCGGCGACGTGGTGATCTTTGCTTCGCCGCTGGCTTTCCGCTGGGTTCACTATCAGTACGCGATCGACAAAGGGCTTCACGTCTTCATGGAAAAGCCGGTCGTCGCCGACGGGCCGACTGGGAAGAAAATGCTGGAGCTTGCTAAGAAGGCCGACGAAAAGAATCTGAAGAGCGCCGTGGGCCTGATGATTCGCCATTGCCGCGGCCGGCAGGAGCTGCACCAGCGGATTCAAGATGGCGAGATCGGCGATATCGTGGCCGCTCGGGCCTACCGTATGCACGGTCCGGTCGCTACTTGCTTCTCGACCGCCAAACCGGAGGGCAAAGACGAGTTGGAATGGCAGATCGAGCGGTTCCATAGCTTCATCTGGGCGAGCGGCGGCCTGTTCAGCGACTTCTACGTGCATCAAATCGACGAAGTTTGCTGGATGAAGAACGCCTGGCCGATCAAAGCGCAGGCGCTGGGCGGTCGTCACTACCGCGGCGACTTCGTCGACCAGAACTTCGACGTCTACGCGGTTGAATACACCTTTGACGATGGAGCGACTTACTTCTTCGACGGTCGGACAATGTTGGGCTGTCGCAATGACATGTCGAGCGTCGTGTTGGGATCCAAGGGCTCCGCGATTGTGAGCGCCTCGGGGCATCACCCGGGCAAGGTACGGACCTTCAGCAGCTTTGGGCCCGATCGCGACAAGGTGAAGTGGGCTTATCCACAGCCTGAAGAAAGCCCCTACGCGCTGGAATGGAAAGACTTCGTGAAGGCGATCGTGCTCGATGAGCCGTACAACGAGGTGCCGCGGGGCGTCGAAGCGAGCCTCGTGACGAGCATGGGACGCATGGCGGCCCACACCGGACAGGAAATCACCTATGAGCAGATGCTCAACTGTCCGCACGAGATGGCGCCAGGCGTGGCGGACTTCGCCAAGACTGGGGCGCCACCGATCGTCGCAGACGCGGACGGCAAATATCCCGTCCCGAATCCGGGGAAAGAACGTCGCCGCGAATATCCCGAGTCGACCTAATTGGCGAATCAAGGCGGCTTGACGGCGATTGCGACCTCATGCAGCGGTTTGCTTCTGCATTAGACGGCTGGTGGGTTTGCGCGCTGTGCTCAGTTGCGGAGCCGTGTTGCTAGCTGGGCATCGCCTTGCGCGGCCATAGTCTACTTCTTCCCAGGCACTGCTCTTTTGGGACGTTTTTTAGAGCAGTTGGCGTTAAACCGATGCGCGCGAAGCTTGCATGCAACGGCGTATTTTCGAGTCGGCGTAGCTAGCGGTTGCTGCTGCTGGCCTTGATGGATTTATCGACATTGGCTACGAAACGCCAGCTTGAATTTCTCCGTCGTTTCTTCAAACGTTATTCTTCCGCACGAGCAAAGCATCAGACCGAGCGCGACAATGCGTCTCGGTCGATGACGAACGGTTGTATCTATGGCGGCAAAGCTAACAGTTTTGATCCCATGCAAGAACGAACGGCGCAATATTCGTCTGTGCATTGAATCAGTGGCCGACCTTGCCGACGAGTTGCTGATTGCCGATTCCGGTTCGACGGACGGCACGATCGAGATTGTCAATGCAATCGAAGGCTGCCGGCTCATCGAACGAGAGTATCTGAATTCAGCCAATTTCAAGAACTGGGCCATTCCGCAGGCGGCCAACGAGTGGATCTTGTTGCTCGACGCCGACGAGCGCATCACCCCCGAGTTGGCAAGCGAAATTCGCGCCATGCTTGCCCAGCCTGGCGACGAAATAGACGGCTATTCGATCGCGCGGCTCAATCACTTTCTTGGTCACCGCATTAAACGCTGCGGTTGGGACACCGATCGGGTCATACGCCTGTTCCGCCGAGATGCGTGCCGATATCGGGAGCGTTGGGTTCACGCCGAGATCAGCCTCGACCCGCGTCGCGTCGCCGAGCTTCGCGAACCGATGCTGCATTACACCACTTGGACGACCGACCAGTATGTCGAGAAGCTCAACCGCTACGCCGGATGGGGCGCGCTCAACGCCGTGAATGAATCAAAACGGGCCAAGGCGCCAAGCCTCGCTTCGCTGGCGTTCATCGCGCCGCTGCGATTCTGTCAACTTTACTTCCTGCGTCGTGGTTTCTTGGATGGCGTCGCCGGATTTCAAGTCTGCATGTACGCCGCGTTCTACTCGTTCCTCAAGAAGTCGAAACGGTGGGAACTACACCACGCCGTGCCACAGCCTGATCCCGAGGCGACGGCAAGCTCCACGAGCGCAGCTCGGCTGCAACCTGCTCCTGCCGCTGATCCTCGCCGCGTAGCTTGAACCGCGTTGAATGCTTCCCGACCTCGACGGCCCTTAGAAGACATGGCTAACGAACCTTTGTGGGCCGCGGACGCGAAGATTATTGAGATCGCGCCGTGCGACGGCGAGCTTGGCGCCGAGCTCATCCTTGCAGGATTTGATAATTATCTCGCAGTCGTTTCGTCGCCGGAGATCGCTGCGGCGATCGAGCGCCAGCATCCGAACCTCTGCGGCAAGATCTCGTCAACTGGCAATGCGGCGAGCATCCGCCGCAACAACGCCGACGTGATTGTGCTCCGCGGTTGGACGTCTCTCGCATTGGCCCATTGGCGTAGCATTCGTCACGCCGAGTGGATTGCGACGCCGCTGACGATCCATCCCGCCGTCGCAGCGGCGTGGTTCATCGGCGGCGTTCGACGCTGGTTGGGACAGGTTGAATCAGCGACGGTATCGTCGTTTGACGGGGCGGGACGGAAGCTGCTTGTGTGGCGGAATCGCCGACGTTTAGCTGGCAGCGCTCGGCGTTACCTACCCTATCGCCTCGGCGTAAAGGGATTTCTCGAACAGTTACGGGACAGCCGACGGAAGCACGTCGTGCTGCGCTGGTTTGAATCGCTTCCGACCATAGCGCCTGGAGAAGACCTTGATTTGCTGATTGACGACGCGGAGTTAACGGAGGTTCAACGTTGTCTCGACAGCGGTCCCGGCCTGCAGCCGATCGACCTCTATACGCACACGGGACTTCCGGGAACCGACTTTCGCAGCTTGCCGTATTATCCGCCGGCAATCGCTCGGAAGTTGCTCGACGAAGCGCGCGAGCACCGTCAGCTCTGTCGCGTGCCGTCGCCGGAGCATCATTTTCTCAGCTTGGCGTATCATGCGCTTTATCATAAGGGCGAGAGTTCAGGGCTTCCGACGAGCAAAGAAGCTGATGGCGATGGGGCAGGTGCGCGATGCGATCACGACTATACGGCTATCCTCCGTCGCCTCGGCGAGGAGGTTGGTTATCGTGGCCCCATCACGCTTGAATCACTCGACGCCTACTTGGCGGAAAAAGGTTGGCGCCCGTCGCACGACATGATGGCCAGGCTGGCCCGCCACAACAGATGGTTGCGAACTCGATTGGCGATGGAAAACGAGTCCGACGCGGACAACGGCCTCGCGGTGTTCCTGCTGCGCGAGCGCGGATTGCAGCGCGGAGGAGTTGAGCGAGCGAAACGACTTTTGGAGGAGGCTGGATTCTGCATTGTGGAGGCGCGCGAGCTTGATGCGGCCGAAGCGACCGTCGCCGCCCAAGTGGTGCGCGGGGGGAACTGGGGACCTGGCCCTTGGCCTGCCTCCGGCGGGCTCCCGGCGGCCATCATCGTCGCCTACGACCGCGACCCGCTTCCGCTTAATCGCCGGCAACGGAAGAAGTATCCGTTTGCAGTGAACGCAAGAACTCTGTGTAAGGATCGAATTCGGGACGAGTTCAACCGCGGCGTTCCCGACCACGAACACTGCAACGTCGTTCACTCGAGCGATAACGGGCACGAGGCGATGGAATACATCAGAGCCATATGCCCAGAGAGGGCGGATGCCGTCCTCGAAAAGGCGGCACGGATCAAGATGCATCGGGACGCCGCCTCTGACGTGCTGGCAGACGTCACTAAGTCTGGCCGGCGCGCAAAAATCGAAGTCATGCGGTACGGGGATCGGCTGGTTGTCAAGAAAACGTTCAAGCCGCAGATGCTGCATTTCCTGGAACGGGAAATCCGGTTCTTGACCGAACTAAGCGGCAAGATTTCCAGCGTGCCGCCGCTAGTGGCGCACGGCGATTCCTGGTTCATGATTCCGTTTTATCGCAACGTGTTGGACTATCGGCGTTCGTCGGGAAAGCTCTTGCCGCTCAGCGTTGCGCGGGAAGCGATCATCGCGCTACGCGAGATTTACGAGTCTGGCTACGCACTCATTGACGCCAACATCGATAATCTTCTCGTTGACCGTGATGAGGGACTCAAGCTGTTTGACTTCGAGTTCAGCCATCGCTACGAGCAGTCTCCGGACCGTTTTGAACTAGGTTACGACATCGTGGGCGCCCCGGCGGGCTTTGAGGGCGACCTCCCAATTCAGGGGTGCAATAGCTATGACCGGAACTGGCGGCCTTACATCGGTCTCAGTCTGAGCAGCTTGTTGAACGATCCGCCGTGGCTGCAACATACGAAGCGTGCGGTCTATTACGCCGCGCATGCCCATCGATTCTTGCCGCGATTGGCGCGCGGCCTGGCTCGGGCTGCTCTCCTTCGCGGGGTTCGACAGGACCGTCCGATCCTTCAGTCTCCGCCGCTGGAAGCCAATTCAGAGGCGTCTCGCGCGTCTTCGAAAGCGGCGTAAAATCTTCGTTACGTCGCCCAGTTTGTAGTCGGCAGCAGCAGAGCTAGCGTCGAGTTTAACGACGCCTTGCCTCCATTTTCAGTCTCGCGCGTGAATGCACGATAAACCTTCACGCAGGGGGAGCGTTGGTTCGCCGGATTTGCGAACCGCTTAAGGCATCATCAAGCCTGATCGCGGGACTGATTATCGTCGCGCGCCTTTCGTGGGCAAATGCGGCGATCGAACATGTCGTTACCGCGTCCCCTACCATCTGACTGACGAAGCAGTCGACGAGGGGGGCCGGTATGCGCATATCCGTCGTGCTGGCGACCTATAACTCGCCAACCTGGCTTGAGAAGACGCTGTGGGGGTATGCGACGCAGAGTCGTCGCGCGGACGAGATCGTCATTGCGGACGACGGCTCCACGCAGGAGACGCTGCTGACCGTCGAGCGGCTCAAGCGCACTTACCGCCTCCCGCTAAAGCATGTCTGGCACGAAGACAATGGCTTTCGGAAGTGCGAGATCCTGAACAAGGCCATTCTCGCCGCGACAGGCGACTACCTGGTCTTCTCCGACGGCGACTGCATACCGCGGCGCGACTTTCTCGCCACTCACGAGCGGTTTGCCGCCGCGAAGCGCTTTCTCTCGGGCGGGCTGGTGCGCCTGCCGCTGCGGCTGAGCGAACAGCTTGAAGTGAACGACGTCGTTTCGGGGCGGGCGTTCTCGCCGGCGTGGTTGGTTCGCCATGGGCTTCGTCCCGACAAGAAGTGCTTCATGATCGCCACGCCGCAGGCGCTAGGCGGCGCGATGGATCGTTTGACGACGACTCGCGCCACGTGGAATGGGCACAATGCTTCCGGCTGGCGTGATGATCTTTTGCAGGTAAACGGGTTCGACGAACGGATGGGCTACGGCGGCGAAGACCGAGAACTCGGCGAACGTCTGGTGAACATGGGCATCCGTCCCCTGCAGATCCGCCATCGCGCCGTTTGCGTCCATCTGGAGCATGGGCGGGGGTACGTCGACGCCGCCGTCGTGCGTTGGAATCTGGAGCATCGCAGCCAGATTCGCCAGCAACGCGTCACTTGGACCGACTACGGAATTCGCAAGGAATCCGCCGACGAGTCGGCGTCGACGCTTCTGCGATTCCCCTCTGAGAAGGCAACCTCGACGCGGCGTGCTGCCTAGGCCTCTGGCCGCGCTGGTTGATCCAGAGCTTCTCTCGGCGCCGCCTCAGCAAGCCGCCGCCCCCTTGGGCATGTAACTGCGCGCGCCATATGGCCGGAATCCTCCAGGGACGGTCGCCTTTTCAATTGGCGGGCCCTCAGCCTTTAAGGGGCATCCCGCTCCGCACAACCAGGAAATCCTGGCCCGGATAATCGCGCCTGCCGGAACATTCTCCACCACTTCAGACTTGCCGGAGCTCCAACTAGCATGAAAAGCTGGCCCACGCCGCACGCACTGCTCATCTTCGCCAATCCGACCGCCGCCTACGAGGCGGTCGCTTGGGGCGCAACGCGCCAGAGTACGCATGAATTTACTTCAGAGAATTGTCCGCAACCTGATCGTACCGTCGCCGCGTCGTGAGACGCTGCTCGCTGAGACGCAGTCGCTCCGTTTCGAAACGCTGGAGACAAGACGCCTGCTGGCTACGCTCGCGTTGACCGACTTCTCTGTTTCGCAGGGGACTGGCGAAAAGCCGCAGTCGAAAGTCTGGGAGTACGCCGACCAGTGGTGGACGGTGATGCCTTCCTCCGCCGGCGCCGCGGTCTGGCGTCTCGATGGAACGGCATGGACGCAGACCCTTCAACTTTCTACGAACAACAACGTCACCGCGGACGTGAAGGCGGTTGGCGGCGTCACCCACGTCTTGCTGTTCGACGGCGACGCGAGCCAACTGGCCAGCATCGAGTACGATGGCGCCGGCAACTACGTCCCTTGGACGATGCGTCCGCAACTCATTGACGTTCCTCTCTCTGGCGCCGAGACGGCCACCATCGACGTCGACACGACCGGGCGTCTGTGGGTCGCGGCCGACAACGGCAATCTGGTGCAGGTCCGCTACAGCGACGGGCTCTATCAAATCTGGAGTAGCCCGATCACCGTCGCGTCGGGGATTGGCTCTGACGACATTTCCGTCATCACGGCGCTGCCTAACGGCACGGTTGGCGTGCTGTGGTCTGATCAGAATACGAAGCGTTTCGGCTATCGCTACCACATCGACGGCGCGGCGCCGACTGAGTGGTCCGTTGCTGAAGCGCCGGCGGCCGCTGCGGCGCTCAATACGGGCGGCGGCATGGCGGACGATCACCTGAACGTCGCCGTGGCCGCTGTGACCGCCATTCCAAAAACGTAGCGCCCGGCAGGAGGTCTGGCGCCCAGCTTCTGTAGCGCACAACCGTGCATTGTTTCGAATTTGCGACACTGGGATGATCGTGGCAGCCGGCCGCAGGCCGGTTGCCGTCACTGA
>JBGSMO010000360.1:0-4381 GCA_041740115.1 Pirellulales bacterium | reverse complement strand
CGCCGCGGCTCAGGCGCCGGGGGCGGGGGCCCACATCAAAACGCTTGATCCCGATGAGATGGCGGCGCACATCCTCAAGGCGTGCGAGCGGCGACAGCCGGAACTCGTCGTGCCGGCCCGCGTGAAGTGGCTGAGCGCGATTTCGCAACTCTGGCCCGCGTGGGGCGATCGATTGCTGCGCCGCTCGACGAGCGGTTGACGCCCCGGCTTCGAACCTTCTTCGTGTTCCTGAAAAAATGCCCTTAACACAGAGAGCACAGAGGACACAGAACAGAGAAGACGAAGGAGAGACAGACTCTCTCGTCTTTTCTCTGTGCTCTCTGTGTCCTCTGTGTTTTAGTTTTTTGTATTTCAGACGTTTTACTTAAGTATTAAGTCACCTTCGTATCCAGTGGCAGTGAGAGTTGTACAGCAACAAAAAAAGGGCCTCACTTGGCCCTGCGAGGATGCCAAGTGAAGCCCTTCGTCGTGCGTCCCGACTCGCAACTGCCCCGTGGCGGGAAAAGTTGAGCGCCATACGCCGGCGCGCCGTGCGAGAGTCTCGGCACGTCTGGGTCGCCTGGGAGGGCGGATGCTGCGGGAACCGCCGACGATTGACGTGCCGTGTCGGACGAGAATCTTCTAATGCACTTGGCGTGCCAGAGTGCGTGCTCCGCGTGTTGACGTCCTCGTGAGAAGTGTCGCTCGCATATTCACGAGTGATTCGTCGAACTTCGCGGCGATGTTGCGAAGTCGTCGCCTCGCAGCGTTGTAGCTCTTACAACAATGCTTGCACTTTGTAGCAGGCACACGGAGTGTGCCTGCTACAATCGCTCAGCGAATGAGTCGCAGGCACTGCACCAGGATCGTCGCCGCGCCTACTACCGCCAGAAGGTTCCTGGTTGTTTCCAGCCAAGGAAAGTCATTCGGCGTCGTAGTCACTCCGACCGGCGCCATCGTTGCCATGGCGACGGTCGTCGCCGGCGGCGCGACCGGTTGCTGCGGCGCGGGAACCGTTTCGTTGACGGCGCGCCACTCGCCCGCGACGGGCCGTGGGTCTTCAGCCTCTGGGTGCGCATGATTTCGCGACGTTCCGCGGGAACTGACGAGCATCGCGCTTACGCCGCGGTTGATGTTCTCCGCTTCCAGCGCTGATTGCGGCGCATCGGCATGAGCGATTGCCGCCGAGCCAAGCGTGCCGCTGCCGATGTTCGGCGCCAGGCTCGCCAGGAAGTTTTCGACGCGCCCGCCGAAACTGCCAAACGTCGTTCCCTCCGAGGCGCCGAACAGCACCCCCGCCAACTCGCCGCGGGAATTAAAAATGGGCCCGCCCGAATCGCCCTGCCGGGCCTCGACGTCGAGTTCGACCAGATGCTGCGGCAGATTCATCGACGGCGCGTAGTATTGCGTACAGCGGCCGGTTGCCGCCCGATAGTTGCCCGAGCCGTAGCCGCAGATCGTGAGCTGCTCGCCCGGTTGCGGCGCCGACGCCGCGAGCTTTACCGCCGCCGCCTTCGGCCGCCAGATCACCAGCGCCGCGAGGTCCCAATCGGCGTCGACCTTGAGCGGGCGCGCCTTCGAACGAAACCCGTCGGGGAAGATCACCTCGACCTCGCCCGTGCCGTCGCGGACGACGTGCCAGTTCGTCACCACCAGACCGTACTGATCGCGTACGTCAACCAAGGTGCCGCTGCCGTAATAGGTCGCATCGCCTTCGGGAACGACAATGCGCGCGACGGCGGGATGGGGCAGCTGGCTCGTGAAGTCGATGCTCGACGCAGGAGATGACTCGAGCCCGAGATGGCCTGGTTCAAATGGCTGAGGCGCGCCAAGCGTGCCAGACGCTGAATCGAGAATCGTAGCGGAAACCGTCGGTGTCAGAATGGAGCCGCCAAGCCATAGCGCGAGAGTAATCGCCCGAGTCGCTCGACATGCAATGGAAGGCCTTACCACTGAGTACTCGGAGTACAGAGAGGAAACGTCGAGATATTCAATCTCGCTGAAGAACAGAATGCCTGTTGAGGAGTGCCACTGGCATCCTGCCAGTGTAGAAGTGGGTACTCGCTTGACACTTCTCACTGGCAAGATGCCAGTGGCACCCAAAATTTGACGCTGTTCGCTCAACGTCCGTTCCGCGCCTCGTCGGCCGCCGCCTTGCGGGTCTGCTCATTGGCGACGATCAATCGCAGCAGGCGAGCCTTCAACTGTTCCGCGTCATCTTCGCGGCGTTGCGGCATGCCGCTCCCCTGAGGACCGACGATGGCGGTCGGCTCGCCGTGCGTCGCCGCAAGGCGGCCCCAGCCGGTCGATGGCGAGGGAATGATGGGCGTGGCGGAATCCATGGCGAACTCCTTACGCGGCTATCGGGCGCCCGCCGCGGAGGTCTGCATCGCGGGGCGGGAAATCTCGGCCGCCGTTGTAGAGCAATTTCAAACGCTCGAGCTCGGCTCGAAACGCGTTCTCCGCCAAACCGGTGAGCGTCAGCCGCGCCGGATACCCGGCCAGAAAGACCGCCGCGTCGCGAGCCTCGTCGAGCAAATCCTCGGGGAGGTACAACGTGGCGCGAACTTTGAACGATGGTCGTCTCTGCATGGCGGCCTCCTTGCGGCTAGCGTCTCCAGAGGTGTTCATCGAACGAATAGCTGCCGTTACATCAAACGTCTGACGTTACCCCCACTAGCTTCGCTAGCCGGAACAACTGGCTTTTTCTGGAGCAGGCACACTCCGTGTGCCGTCGCGAGGCGTATTCGAGCTACTAGGCTGACAGGGCTTGGGGCGGATAGCGGCTTCTGGCGGCGAATCTAGCGAACTTCGCTACGGCACACGGAGTGTGCCTGCTACATAAACGCCGCGCCAGCAGCTAGAATCGGGGATTCGCGAACCCCTGCCGCCGCAACCCGATCAGGTAAGCTGTGACGGCGCCATTCCTCTGCCCTCCGACCTCTCGCCTCCCACCCCACGCATGATTGCCATCGTCGACTACCAAATGGGCAACCTCCGGAGCGTTCAAAAAGGGTTTGAACGCGTCGGCCATGCGGCGGCGATCACCGCCGACCCGAAGGTGTTGGAGCAGGCGGACCACGTCGTCCTCCCCGGCGTCGGCGCCTTCGCCGATGCGATCGCCGAGATCCGCCGCCGTGAGTTGATCGAGCCGATCCGCACGGCGATCGCCTCCGGTAAGCCGTTCCTAGGCATCTGCTTGGGTCTGCAGATGTTATTCGACGTCGGCTACGAGGACGGCGTCCACGAAGGGCTCGGCATCATCCCGGGCGAGGTCCGCCGCTTCGACGTGCCGGCCGAGTGCAAGGTGCCGCACATGGGCTGGAACCACGTCGCCCAGCGCCGCCCTGCGCCGATCTTCAAGGGAATCGCCGACAACGCCCACTTTTACTTCGTGCACTCGTACTACGTCGTGCCGAAAGACGAGAGCGTGATCGCCGGCGAGGCGTCGTACCCTGAACCGTTCTGCGCAGCGATTTGGCGCGACAATCTATATGCGACGCAGTTTCACCCCGAGAAGAGCCAAGCGGCGGGGTTGCAGTTGTTGAAGAACTTCGCTGAGCTGTGAGCTGTACACGGTGTCGGGGGCCTTTTGCCACTAGCGACTTTGCTCTGAGTGGATAGCATCCAGTGGCAATAGGCCCCCGACACCTTCCACGCGCCGCTTGAATTCACGCCCTTCCTCTGCGATGATTTGGTTAGTCAGCCCGTCCGTTTTCACCCCTCGCCGTGGGGTCGTCCGTCATGCAGCTTTGGCCCGCGATTGATCTGTTGGGGGGCCGCTGCGTTCGGCTGCAGCAGGGCGATTACGCCCGCGAGACGGTCTTCTCCGACGACCCGGCGAGCGTCGCCGCCGGCTTTGAGCGCGACGGCGCCCGACATCTCCACCTGGTCGATCTCGATGGCGCCCGCTCGGGTCGGCCGATGAATCTCGATGCGGTCCGCCACATCCTCGCGGCCGTCGACATGGAGTGCGAGCTCGGCGGCGGCATCCGCGACGAAGCGACGATCGAGTCGCTGCTTAATCTCGGCCTGTCGCGCGTCGTCCTGGGGACCTCGGCGCTGAAGCAGCCCGAGTGGTTCCGCGACATGATCGCGAAGTACCCCGGCAAGCTCGTCCTCGGCATCGACGCCCGCGATGGCTACGCGGCCACGCACGGCTGGCTCGAAACGAGCAGCGTCCAAGCGGTCGAATTTGTGCAGCTCTTCGCCAACGACCCGCTCGCCGCGATTATCTACACCGACATCGCCACCGACGGCATGCTCCAAGGCCCGAACGTCGAAGCGATGCGTGAGATGCAAGCCTCGGTCAATCTGCCAGTCGTCGCCTCGGGCGGCGTCACCACCGCTCAAGACGTCGCCGACCTCGCCGCCGCCGGCCTCCACAGCGCCATCATCGGCC
>JBGSMO010000341.1:0-6190 GCA_041740115.1 Pirellulales bacterium | reverse complement strand
GTCGGCGGCGGGGCGCGAGCGGGTGGGCGGGGCGCGACCGGCGGTCGCGGGTTTTTGGGGGGACTACCGCGGGGATGAACCCCGCGGCTCGCTTGGGGGGACGGGCTCGCTTGCAGTTCGGGGCGGGTCTTGGAGCATTCGCTCGATGGTGTCTTGGCGGCGTTCGCGGCCGGAGTTTAGTAGCCGGTCGCGGACGTAGAAGCCGACGCCGATCGTCATGATGGCGGCCAGCGCGATCAGCCCGTACGGAATCGCGGCGGCGATGCGTTGGATGACGGCGTAGCGTTCGATCGATTGCTGTACCGCGAGCAGCGAGCGGCCCACGGCTTCCTTCGCGGCGAGTTCCTTGCCGGCGAGTTGGCTTTCGGCGCGGCGGCTTTGGACGGCGCCGCGACCGTCTTGAGTGAGCCACGCGAACGAGGGGGTCGGCTTCAACGCGGCGGCATCTTTGACGAAGGCCAGATGGGGGAGGAGTTCGCAGCCGTGCGATTCCCAGCGGCGGATCAGCGCGGCGAAGCCGGGGTCGATTTGTTGGACGTGATCGCACGAACCGCGATCGACCGCGAGGGCGAGTCGGCCGTCGTCGCGGCAGGTGCCCCACGCGAATTGGTTCGCCAGGGCGCCGGCGAACTTTTGCAACTCCCGCACCTCATCCGCCGTCGGCTGTTTGCCGCGGGGGAAGAGAACGTATCGATACGCGCTCATCCAACAGCCTTTCTTCCCCCGAGCGCAAAGTTAGCCGGGAGGTTGGTCTTGATGCAACCCAATGGGGTCTGGCGGGGGAATTTCGCCGGTCGACGCGGCGGCTGCTGCTAACCGCGGGTAACCGCAGGAGCAAAGCGAACTGGACGCCGATGGCGGCTTCCGGAAGCATAGGCGGATGGTTCCGCGCTTCGCCATCCTGCTGACCGCCTCGTTCGCGATTGGGCTGAACGGGTTCGCCCCGTCGACGACCGGTAGCGCGGACTGGCGCGACGGCTCGGCGAGCCAAACTCACTGCCAAGTCATGCCGGCGAACGTTGCGCCAGCTGGCGCCGCCATCAGCGTGAAGTCGCTCGACCTGACGACGGGGCTGGAGCAGGTCGTTGACATCTTGCGACAACCGGCATGCGCCCTGCCGGAGCCGAAGGGGGCTCCCAAGGCGCAGCGAACCTTGCTCGCGCAGCACATCTTGCTGCGAATTTGAATCGATCGGCGAACGGCGTTGCGCCGTTCCGTTCTTTGATCGTGTCTTGATCGATTCTCGCGCGTCGGTCGAAGCCCTGCTTCGTCCGCACGGCGTCATCTCTATGGCAAGGTTTCTAAAAATGAATAAGGATCAACAACCATCGTCGACTAGCGCCAACGGTCTGTGGATTACGCTGGCGTTTCTGATTGGGCTCCCCGTCGCGCTGATTATCATTCGCAAGGTATGGGGAAGTTAGTCGTCCGGCGAGCTTGCGCCGCGCGTCCTGCTAGGGAAGCGTGCGATCTGACCTCGACGCAACGAGGCTGGCGGAAATTCTCGCCAGCCTCGCGTCGTTCTTTTCTGCGACGATTCCGCTGCGGGGACAGGGGTGAGGCGCCTTCAGACGCCGCGGCCCCCTTGAAGGGGGCGGATTGGCTGGGCTACGATGGAGCGATTTTACTCGCTAAATGCGGGCTCGGCGTGAGGCGCCGGGGGCGAGGACGCCCCGGCTCGCGCTGTCGCTACGACGCTCCCAACTTCAGAGAGAAAAGACATCCCGCCGTGCCCCGACGAGACGACATTAAACGTATCCTGCTCATTGGTTCCGGCCCCATCGTCATCGGGCAGGCGTGCGAGTTCGATTACTCCGGCACGCAGGCCTGCAAGGCGCTGCGCGAGGAGGGGTATGAGGTCATCCTCATCAACTCGAACCCCGCGACGATCATGACCGATCCGTCGACGGCCGATCGGACGTACATTGAGCCGCTGACGTGGGAGATCGTTGAGAAGGTGATCGAGAAGGAGCGCCCCGACGCGCTGCTGCCGACCCTCGGCGGGCAGACGGCGCTCAATCTGGCGATGGCGCTGGAAGCGAACGGCGTGCTGAAGAAGCATGGCGTCGAGATGATCGGCGCCAACGCCGACGTCATCGACAAGGCCGAGAGCCGCGAGCGGTTCAAGGCGGCGATGGCGAAGATTGGCCTCGGCACGTGCACGGGCGAGACGGTCACCACGATCGAGCAGGCCCGCGCGCTGGTCGAGAAGATCGGCCTGCCGGCGGTGGTGCGGCCGAGCTTCACGATGGGGGGCAGCGGCTCGGCGATCGCCTACAACCGGCATGAGTTCGACGACCTCGTGCTCCGCGGGCTCGATATGTCGCCGACGACCCAGGTGCTGATCGAGGAATCGATCATCGGCTGGAAAGAGTACGAGATGGAGGTGATGCGCGACGTCGACGACAACGTTGTGATCATCTGTTCGATCGAGAATTTTGACCCGATGGGGGTCCACACCGGCGACTCGATTACCGTGGCGCCGGCGCAGACGCTCTCGGATAAAGAGTACCAGCGGATGCGCGACGCCTCACTGGCGGTGATCCGCGAGATCGGCGTCGAGACGGGCGGCTCGAACATTCAGTTCGCGATCAATCCGCAAGATGGGCGGATGATCGTCATCGAGATGAACCCGCGGGTGAGCCGTTCGAGCGCCTTGGCGTCGAAGGCGACCGGGTTCCCGATCGCGAAGATTGCGGCGAAGCTCGCCGTCGGATACCGCCTGCACGAACTGCCGAACGATATTACCCGCGAGACGAAGGCCTGCTTCGAGCCAACGATCGACTACGTCGTGACGAAGGCGCCACGGTTTGCGTTTGAAAAATTCCCCGAAGCCGACGACACGCTGATGACGCAAATGAAGAGCGTCGGCGAGACGATGGCGATCGGCAGCACGTTTAAGGAATCGTTCCAGAAGGCGCTGCGCGGGCTCGAGGTCGGCAGCTTCGGCTTCGGCTGCGACGGGAGCGACCTGTGGGGGACCGACGAGCAGCCCGACGAGGCGGAGATTCGGGCGAAGCTCGCCCGACCCTGCCCGCAGCGGGTATGGCACATTCGCTACGCCTTCAAGATGGGGATGACCGTCAAGCAAATCTACGAACTGAGCGGCATCGACCCCTGGTTCCTCGACAACCTGCTGGAGATTGTCGAGACCGAAGAGTCGCTGCGGGCGAGCGGCGAGTGGGAATCGCTGCCCTACGATGCGCTGCGGACGGCGAAGCGGTTCGGGTTCTCCGATCGTCAACTGGCGGTGATCTTCAATCGCAGCGAAATGGAAGTGCGGTCACGACGGCTGGAGCTCGGCATTCGCGCCGT
The DNA here is from genome assembly GCA_041740115.1 of Pirellulales bacterium. Taxonomy (GTDB): domain Bacteria; phylum Planctomycetota; class Planctomycetia; order Pirellulales; family Lacipirellulaceae; genus Lacipirellula. Next base: position 2,875 of record JBGSMO010000341.1, on the reverse strand, counting down.
TTACAAGAGCGTTGATACGTGCGCGGCGGAGTTCGAGGCCTACACGCCTTACTACTACTCGACGTACGAGACGGAAGACGAGGTGCCGGAGAAGGCGCCCGGCAAGAAGCGGGTGATGATTCTCGGCGGCGGCCCGAACCGCATCGGCCAGGGGATTGAGTTCGATTACTGCTGCTGCCACGCCAGCTTCGCGCTGCGGGAGTTGGGCATCGAGTCGATCATGGTCAACTCGAACCCCGAGACGGTCAGCACCGATTACGACACGAGCGATCTGCTGTTCTTCGAGCCGCTGACGGTCGAAGATGTGCTGAACATTTGCGATCGAGTGCAGCCTGACGGCATCATCGTGCAATTCGGGGGGCAGACGCCCCTGAACTTGGCTCGCGCGCTGCAAGACGCGGGGGCGCCGATCATCGGCACCAGCGTCGACGCCATCGAGGCGGCCGAAGATCGCGAAAAATTCTCGGCGATGATTGAGCGGCTCGGCCTACGGCAACCTGCCAACGGCATCGCCCGCAACATGAGCGAGGCGCGGTCAATCGCCGAAAAGATCGGCTACCCGATCCTCGTGCGGCCGAGCTTCGTCCTCGGCGGCCGGGCGATGGAGATCTGCTACGACCAGTCGCAGCTCGAGAAGTACGTCGTCGCGGCGTTCGTCGCCGCTCAGGGCCAGCCGGTGCTGATCGACAGCTTTCTCGAAGGGGCGACCGAAGTCGACGTCGATGCGGTGAGCGACGGCGTGGACGTGATCGTCCCCGGCATCATGGAGCATATCGAAGAGGCGGGGGTCCACTCGGGCGACTCGGCGTGTGCGATTCCGCCGTACAGCCTGCCAGGCCCGGTGGTGAAGGAAATTCGCGACGCGGCCGAGGCGCTCGCTCGCGACCTGAACGTCATCGGCTTGATGAACGTCCAGTTCGCGGTGAAGTGGGAAGATTCGAAGCCAATCGTCTACGTCATCGAAGTGAACCCCCGGGCGAGCCGCACGGTGCCCTTCGTGGCGAAGGCGACCGGGATGCCCGTGGCGAAGATCGCCGCGAAGGTAATGGCCGGCGTGAGTCTCAAGGAGCAAGGCGAGACGGAGGACCCGGTGCCGCACCATGTCTCGGTGAAGGAGAGCGTCTTCCCGTTCATCAAGTTCGCCGGCGTTGACATCGTCCTCGGCCCCGAGATGCGGTCGACCGGCGAAGTGATGGGGATCAGCGAACGGTTCTCGATGGCGTTCGCCAAGAGCCAACTCGCCGCCGGCACCGTGCTGCCGCATCAGGGGAACGTATTCGTCAGCGTGGCCGAAAAGGGGAAGCCGGCCGTGGTCGATCTGGCGAAGCGGCTGCACGACATCGGCTACAAGATCCTCGCTACCGACGGCACCGCGAAGGTGCTGGAAGCGGCCGACGTGCCGACGCGGCGGGTGAAGAAAATTAGCGAGGGGCATCCCAATTTGCTTGATTTCTTGAGCGACGGGGAAGTGGCGCTGGTGATGAACACGCCGCGCGGCAAGGGCGCTCGGACCGACGAAGGGAAGATCCGCGCCGCCGCCGTGCAGGCGGGCGTGCCGTGCCTGACGACGATCGAAGCGGCGACGGCTGCGGTGCGGGCGATGGAGGCGTTGCGAGTGGAGACGATGCAGGTGGAGTCGCTGCAGGATCGGTTTGCGAAGTAAGCCTAAGGCAAACGCCAGCATGAGAGCGACGCTTTACACGCCGTCATCTGAGTCGGGCCCGTACCGAGCGGCCGACTACTTCGAGCTGCCGGCAGAGCCTCGCGTCGAGCTGTTGCGAGGCTGGCTGGTTCCGATGGACGCGCCGACGGTCGATCTCACTATTTGTTTCGATGACGCCTACCGAGCGACAACGACGACCGTCCGTGATTGGCTAAGACGCACGCAAGCTCAGCGTGACGAGGCTGGCCTTCCAGCCGTCACGCGACGGCAGCTGGTGATTGAAGTTAAGGTGCCCGGCCGGCGCCCTTCCCGCATACGGCGACTGCAACGGTATGCACAGCTAGCCGTCGAAGAGTACTGGTTCATCGACCCGCTTGAAAGCTTCGTGCTGTTCTATGTTCTTGATGCGGGCCAGTACGTCATGCACACGGGGATCAACAATCGCTACCAGTCGCCACGGCTGGAGGGAGTAGCGATTGATTCGGCGAAATTCTGGGCAGAAGTCTCTGAACGGCTGGCCGCCAATTGATGGGCGCCGCATCGCGCGGTGCGAGCACCGCGGCTAAATGGGCGGTAGGGCGTGGGGAATTTTTTTGCGCTGCGATTGCGTGCCGGCTTGGTGCGTTGCTGCTAGCAAGCGCATCGAGCGCGCCACCACATCTTCCGTCTTGCATCGCGCGCTCACGCCACACGCTGCGGCTTGCATTTCACGCTAACGACGCACTGGTACGGGGACTGGTTTCGGCCCGACGATCGCGCGGCGCACGCCGTCGAAAAACTTTTTCAGAAGTCGTTCAAAGTGCTGTTGACCGGTTCTCGGCATCGCCCTATTCTCCCCCCACACACGACGGACATACGACCGCGAGCAACAACTCAAGAGGCATGGAAGCCGCGAAAGTTTTGCCCTTTCAGGAAACTTCAAATCTTCCTACTCTTCGCCAACGGTCGTCCGACAGGAAGTCGATCAGTCACCATCATACACACAAGGAACACGTGAGCGGGTCGATAGTGAGCGGCGAGACGACGGTTTCGCTGACTTCGACCCTCGCAGCGGCGCCGCGCAGCACGGAAGCTTCGCCCCGCTTCGAATCACTCCCCGGCGTTTTCGAGCCCGACACATCTCGAAAACGTCCGCCCAGGCGCGCAAGCGTGATTGCGTCCAATCGCTCCCGGAAAGGTTTCCGCGTCCTTTGCCCCCCTGGGACGTGAGCT
>JBGSMO010000329.1:0-5321 GCA_041740115.1 Pirellulales bacterium | reverse complement strand
GCGGCGCGGCTCGCGCTGCGCTGGCGCCTTGGCGTCTTCGTTCTGCTCGTCAACGCCTTGCCGGTCGGCGGGCGGATCGGAGTCGACCGGCTGAGCAGCTTGCTGGGCATAAGCGACGCCAGCTCCTGCGAGCAGCAGTAACGAGGCTAACGCCGACACGCGTCGCACCATGATAAGCCCCTTAAAGACGTAAGAATGCAGAAATAAGAATGGAGAGAAGGTCAGCTAGCGCCGCAATGTGCATGCTCGCGGCCTGAAGGAGTAGCCGTTTGGGGATCGTCCAAAGACCCAAGTGACGCAGAGCGGGCGCTTCCGCACGCGCCGTTACCGCGTCAAGCATATAACGGCTGGCGATGATTTCAAGCGCCTTGGTTCAAGCCGCGTACCGATGCGGGCAAGCGATTTGCTTCTGGCGAACCTTACGAACCTACCAAGTCCCTGACTTGCGATTTCCCGGCCCATGGGATGCGAAGACACGGTTTTCCTGTTGTACGAAATAGACACCACGTCTGCCTGCTGGGGCAACGGTACTCAGTGGCTAGAGGGCCGGACGATGCGATAGATCCGGGAGCCGTGGGGCGGGACGTAGTAGAGGGTGTCTTGCCTGCGGGAGCTACGTCGCTTGTCGACCGTCCTGAGACACACCGTGTGCTGGTGGAGTTCATCGCACAACAGTTCGGCGGGTGGCATTCTAGGCGGAGCAAGAAACCCGCACCTCCAATGCATTATTCGTCGGCGGAGTAGACAGTAAAAAACCGGGGCAGTCTGATTCGAGAGGAAAGTCTAATGAAGAGGCGCGAATGTCCCCGGCCAAAACTTCTCCTAGCATCAGTTGGCATCACAGTCGCGTTCTTAGCCGAGGCTGCTAGTGGTCTGACTTATCGGACGGCCGGGCTTGTCATCGAAGAGGTGCGAACTCCCGCAGGCGCAACGGAATACCGTGTTATCCCCTACAACGCACTCCGCTCACTGTCTGGCGAGAGCCCGGACGGAGTGTTCGCCGATTGGGATAGTTTGTCGAATCATCTCTTCAGGGAATGGCGTTATACCTGGGGAGGCGGCGCCAACGAAGAGATATACTCGTTCTCATTGAAGCCATTCGCATTTGAAGATGTTTCACGGGATATTCCAGTCTTTGATTTGGTCAATGGAGCTGAGGTATCGAGTCCGTTCCCTGTCAAGGCGACTTACAATATAACGGACAGAGCCGCTTTGAATGTTTCGAATTTCGAAGTGATCCGTAAAGGTCACGATGTGAACGGAATTAACGAGTATATCTGCTCCTTCGAATCGGTCGGCGAGGGCGCCAGCATTACTCTCAAATCGCAGACAGCGGGCTTCGAAATTCCGTCCCCGGCGTCGCCTGTCACACCTCCCCCAAACGCTAGTTTGCAGTTGGGAGTCGTCGTGCTGGTGCTACGCGCAACGGAAATCACTCTTAAGCCGATCAGTGTCCCGGAGCCGAGTGGCGTTGCGCTATTCTCCATCGGCGGCGTGGCACTTCTCCGCCGTCGGTCGTGGGAGCAATCTAAGGGGGCGGGACTCATGGTTAGGAAGGGGTGACTTGCCTCCGCCCCTCCGCTCTACTGCGAGAGTCTATCTCCGTCTGGCCAAGTCTTCGCCAACGCTCGCGAGAATTGCGCGGCGGGTGGCATGTCGTCGCAGAGCGTCGACATGCCGAAGCCGCGATCGATCCGCCAACGTGGTTCAGCATGCTTACGCCTCGGGGCGAAAGCATGCCACCCGTCGCGGGCTCATTCGCCAGGTCCTCGCACACGCGATGGCCGTGTTTCTTTACCGGTGGGCGGTCGATGCGTTAGTGCGGACGGCAGTCGAAATCGATGGGGAGTTCGATCTGGAGCTTCCCGTGAATTCGACCAACTTCGTCCGGCGGCCGGGGGCGGCGGGCGTGGGAGCGGTGACGCTTCCGCGGGTTCGACCGTACGATCGGAGCCGCGCAGCGGCGGCTCGGCGGGTGCCTCGCTCTCTCTCGCGCAACGGCCCATCCGCTCGGCGCCAACGGCGCGCGTCTCAATTCACCGGGCTCCCTCGTCGAGAATTTCGCCCTGGGAGATGGGAGTCGGACGTTGGTGAGCAGATAGCTGGCGGCGACCGAACGCGGCGCCGGCAAAGCGCCCAACTTACTGTCCCGCAACCGCTTCCGGCCTGGGAAGGATCGTGTTTGGCCGGAAAATCGACGGGCCTGTCGCGAAGGGAGGCGATTGTCTTCGCGCGATCGTTTTTTTCAAGGGACCGCCGTTTGATTTGACGCTGGGAAAAGAATTTATCTCTCTCTTTGCATGGTGCGCGTCCCCAAGACACAATACACGGCGACTTCTTGGAGGGACGCCATGTTGTTTCGAAGCTTTTCGCACGTCTTGTCGACGGGTGCGATCGTTGTCATTTCTTTCTGCTCATTTGCTGCGTCGCCGGCGCGCGCCTACGAAGCTGACGGTCGATGGGGCAATACGGCCACCAACGGCTCGACCGGGGCAACGGGATCGCCGATCGTGCTGACCTGGAGCATCGTCCAGGATGGGACGTTGATGCCGGGAGAGAGCGGACAGGTGGGGAGCAGTCTCATCAACTTCTTCGACGGTCTGTTGGGGGCGGGCCCTGGAGGGAACGACTTTACCCAGCGTCCTTGGTTTGCGCACTTTCAGGACTCGTTCGATCGGCTCAGCGAGCTTTCGGGCGTGACCTACGTCTACGAGCCGAACGACGACGGCGCCAACTTCACGAACTCCAGCGGCGGTCGCGGCCATTTGGGCGTCCGCGGCGACGTTCGCATCGGCGGGCGGACGTACGGCCCCGGGTCGAGCACGTTGGCCGCGAATTATTTCCCTGATTTCGGCGAGATGATGATCAACATCGATCAGGGTAGCTTCTACGCCGACGCGGATGACGATTTTCGTTCGTTTCGCAACATCATCATGCACGAGTCGATGCATGGCTTGGGCGTGGATCACGTTGAGTCGGCGGGGAAGAAATTTCTCATGGAGCCGTTCATCGATACGACGTTTGACGGCCCACAGTTGGACGACGTTTTGGCGCTGCAACGGCTGTATGGCGACGCTTGGGAAAAGGGGAGCGGCAACAATACGGCGGCGAACGCCACCGCGCTAGGATCGCTCGGCATCGGGGCGCCGTTAATGGCAGGCGGCGACGGCGGCAACCTGTCCGTGGCGCGGGACGACGTCGACTTCCTGAGCATCGACGACGACAGCGACGTCGACTTCTTCAGCTTTACGCTCGACAGTCGACTGCAGGTGAACTTGAACGCGTCGCCGCTGGGGGCGTCGTACAGCGTCGGCCCGCAAGGGGGCTCGGAGTCGAGCGTCGACACCCTCAAGTCGAGCAACCTGTCGCTCGAGTTGATCGGCGCCAATGGGTCGACGGTGTTGCAGACGGCCAGCGGCGCGCCTGCCGGCTTCGGAGAGTCGATTGTTTTTCAACTCGATCCGGGAACTTACTACGCTCGCGTCCGCGGATCGGCGAATGAGGTTCAGCTTTATCAGTTAGGGATCTCGGCAGCGACGCCGCCTGAGGGAGCGCTGCTGTGGGTCGGCGACGTCAACGGCAATTGGGATGTCGGCGGGAGCGATAACTTTACGATTGAGGGGGCCAAATCGAAGTTCTATCCCGGCATGGAAGTGGAGTTCAACGACGACGCGGCGACTAAAGAGGTTGCCATTGTGCAGAACGTTTCGCCGTTGAGCATGAAGGTGACGACGGAGACGAGCTATAAGTTCTCCGGGGCCGGCGGGATTCTCACCGGCGAACTGATCGTCGACGGCAGCGGCGAGGTGGAGTTGGCCAACGCGGGCAACGCGTACGCCGGACCGACGACGGTCGAGTCGGGGACGCTCAAGATCACCGGCAACGCGAACGCCATGGTGAGCCCGATCGAAATCAAGTCGGGAGGCAAGGTCGTGCTGGCGGCGACTGATGCGGGCTTCATGGCGAGTCTGATCACGATTCACGAGGGAGGGGAATTGCAGGTCGGCTTGACGACGACCAACTCGAACACGCTCCCCAACGTCCATCCCGGAATCGTCAACGAAGGCGTCATTCGGGTCGTCGACGCCGAGGAGATCAATCACGTCAATGGCAACGGGGCGATCATCGTGGAGAACGAAGTCGCGACGATCGCCGACAACTTGGGATACGACGGGCCGATTACGATTGCCGCCGGCGCCGGCGCGACGCTGTTGAACGCTGCGGGAATGGGCTCGAATTTTGGCGTTACCACCGTTGAAGCGGGCGGGTACGCGGCGTTCGCCGAGAACATCGTCACCGGCGAACCGTTCAATCTCGCGGGCGACGGCAATGAGTTGGGCGCCTTGCGCGTCGCGGCCAACCGGACGGCCGCTCTGAGCGGTCCGATCACGGTGGCCGCCGAATCGACCCGCGTTCAGCTTGGGGCTGCGGCGCAATTGTCGATCTCCAGCGTGGTTGACGCCTCGGTCGCGGAGTCGCCCGTGGAGTTCGCCTTGCCGGCGGGAGCGCAGATTGCGCTGACCAACGGTCTGGACGCGGCGGAAGGAGTTCACGTGTTTGGCGGCGGAAATGTTTCGATCGGCGGCGACGTCGATTTGAAAGGAACAAGCTTCGTCGAAGCCGGCAAGCTAACGCTCTCCGGGCCTACTCAACTGGCAGCGGAACTCAACGTCGCCGCCGGCGCCACGCTGGCCATTAGCGGCGGTCACACCTTCGCTCCCTCAGCAGCGCTGACCGGCGGCGGTCTCGTGCAGGGCACGTTCAACTTTCCTGGCCGGTTGGCGCCGGGCGCCTCGGCGGGCGCTATGGGGGTGGAGGGGAATCTGGCTCTCTCCGGTACGCTCGCCATCGACTTGGGGGGAGAACTGCCGCAACTTGAGTACGATCAGCTCCATATTATGGGGTCCGGCGTGTTGGGCGGCACGCTGGAAGTTTCGCTGCTCAATAATTTTGAGCCCTCGTTTGGCGACGTCTTCACGATTCTTACCGGCACGAAGCCGTTGGCCGGCTCGTTCAGCACACTGATTCTGCCGACGCTTGAAGGCGGGTTCGGTTGGAACGTCAGCTATCTGTCGAACGCCGTGCAACTCTCGGTGAAGTCGCTCGGCATCAACGTCGCGTCCGATTTCAATAGCGACGGCGTCGTCGATTCGGGCGATCTGAACGTATGGAAGCAAGGCTTCGGCGAGGCGGGCGCTCGCAACCAAGGCGATGCTGACGGCGACGGCTTTGTCACGGGGACCGATTTCTTGGCCTGGCAACGGCAGGTCGCTGGCGGCGGCGGCTCGGCGAGCACGGTCGCGGCGGTTCCGGAACCGGCG
>JBGSMO010000327.1:0-12165 GCA_041740115.1 Pirellulales bacterium | reverse complement strand
CGTCGACGAGCTCGCCGCGCTGCTCAAGCGGATGCCAGTGCGCGGGTCGCTCGGCGTCGGCCACACGCGCTGGGCGACGCATGGCCCTGCGACCGACGAGAATGCTCATCCCCATGTGGGCGGCAACGGCGTCCTGGCGCTGGTCCACAACGGCGTCATCGAGAACTTCCGGCCGATCAAAGAACGGCTGCTGGAGAAGGGATATGAGTTTCGCAGCGCGACCGACAGCGAGGTCGTGGCCCATCTCATTGCCGATGAACTGGCGATGCTGCCGACATCGTTCGACGATGCAGCCGATCCGTACGCACCGCTAATTGCCGCGGTGCAGGCGGCGCTCGCTCAGCTGCGCGGCACTTATGGACTAGCGATTGTCTTCCGCGATTGGCCCGACGTGATCGTCGCCGCCCGGCTCGGCAGCCCGCTGGTGATCGGCGTCGGGGACCACGAAAAGTATATCGCTAGCGACGGCTCGCCGCTCGCCGGGCACACTGATCAGATCGTTTACCTCGCCGACCACGAGATGGCAGTCATCTCGGCCGACGCGATCCGCGTGATCCACCGCGATCAGGGCGACGTGGCGCACGACGTGAAGCTGCTCAACATCGAGTCGAGCGACGTCGAGCTCGGCGGCTATCCCCATTACATGCTCAAAGAAATCTTCGAGCAGCCCGAGACGGTCCGCAACGCGACGCGCGGCCGGCTCGATCGCGATGCGGCGACGGCAAAGTTCGGCGGATTGAACCTGACGCCGCAGCAGTTGCGCTCCATCGACCGCTTCGTCCTCACCGCGTGCGGCACGAGTTGGCATTCGGCGCTGGTGGGCGAATACATGATCGAAACGCTGGCGCGCATTCCGGTCGAAGTGGAATATGCGAGCGAGCTGCGTTATCGCAATCCGCCGCTGACGCCGACGACGCTGCTGTTCGCGCTGACGCAAAGCGGCGAGACGATCGACACGCTCGCTGCGCTGCGCGAGATGAAGCGCAAGGGGCATCCGACAATGGCGATCTGCAACGTCGTCGGCAGCACAATCGCCCGCGAGGCCGACGGCGGCGTCTATCTGCACGCCGGTCCGGAAATTGGCGTCGCGTCGACTAAGGCCTACACATCGCAGTGTGTCGTGATGGCGCTGCTCGCCCTGCACTTTGGAAGATTGCATCACTTGAGTTACGAAGCGGGGCTGCGGATCATCGACGATCTAGAGCGTTTGCCGGCGCAGGTGGAGAAGGCGCTGGAGACGAACGCCGAGTGCCGCCGCATCGGGGGCAAGTACGCCGGCTGCGAGAATTTTCTGTATCTCGGGCGGATGTACAACTTTCCCACCGCTCTCGAAGGGGCGCTCAAGCTCAAGGAAATCAGCTACGTCCACGCCGAGGGGTATCCGGCGGCGGAGATGAAACATGGGCCGATCGCGCTCGTCGATGAAAACACGCCGAGCGTCTTCATCGTGCCGCGCTGCGGCGTCTACGACAAAGTCGTCGCCAACGTCGAAGAGATCAAGGCCCGCGGCGGGCCGGTGATCGCCATCGTCGAAGAAGGTGACCACGAAGTGGCGGCGCTCGCGGACGACGTGCTGGAGATCCCGGCGACGGCCGACTTCCTGCAACCAGTCGTCGCGGCGATTCCACTGCAGCTGTTGGCCTACCACATCGCCGTGCTCCGCGGCTGCGACGTCGACAAGCCGCGGAATCTGGCGAAGAGCGTGACGGTGGAATGATGCTGCTGGTCGCGATCGCCACCTACAATGAGATTGAGAATCTGCCGACGCTCGTCGCGGCGATTCGCGAGCGGTTGCCCGAAGCCAACGTGTTGGTGGTCGACGACAACTCGCCCGACGGTACGGGGCGGTGGTGCGATGAAGAGGCATCGCGCTCGCCATGGTTCTCCGTCATCCATCGTGCCGGTAAACTTGGCCTCGGTTCCGCGTCGTGGACGGCGATGCAAGCCGCCATCGAGCGCGGCTACGACTGGCTCATCACGCTCGACGCCGACTGGAGTCATCCGCCTGAAGCGCTGCCGCGACTCGTCGCGGCCTCCGCGAACGCCGATGTCGTGATCGGATCGCGTTACTGCCGCGGCGGCGAGATCCATGGCTGGCCGCCGAGTCGGCGCGTCGTCAGTAAAGTGATGAACGCCGCGACGCGACTGGCGCTGGGCATCCCGGTGCGCGACGCGAGTACGGCTTGCCGGCTCTACCGCGTGGCGAAACTCACGGAGCTCGACTTCAACGACCTGCACGCCACCGGCTACGCCTACTTGGAGGAAATCCTCTGGCAGTTGCACCGTCGCGGCGCGCGGTTTGCTGAAGTACCGATCGCGTTCACCGATCGCCGGGCCGGCGCCTCGAAAGTGGGCGTGGGCGAAGCGGTCGGAAAAGCCAACGTGCTCGCGCGTTTGGCCGGGCGTCGTATGAGCGGAAAGTAGCTCGCTTCGACGTTTTCCGTATCGCTCCAGACGACACGCTGCGCCGGAATTTCGGGATTCGACAAAAGTTTCTCAATGCTCCCGAAAAGAGCAGCGACGCCCAAACAATTCGCAAATTCGACCCTAACGATCGCGGCGACTTGCGCGGCTGCAGCGATTTGACTCAAGTTTCTCGCGCGTAACATGCCGCGACCTATCCTTTTCCTGTTCGAAGTACCTAGCACAGGATTTTCGCCATGAGCAAACGGATCGGCATTTTAACCAGCGGCGGCGATTGCCCCGGACTGAACGCGGTCATTCGCGGCGTCGTCAAGGCGTCGTGGCAACTCGGCTATGAGTGCCTCGGTTTTCTCAAGGGCTACGAGGGCCTCTACGACCCCGTCCGCTACATCACGCTCACGCCGAAGAACACCGCCGGCATTCTTACGCTAGGCGGCACGATTCTCGGTTCGACGAACAAGGGACGTTTCGCGGCCACGGTCGGCGTACAAGATCGCGTCGATCTCGATCCTGAATTGCTCGCAGGAGTCGCAGGTACCGTCAAGCAACTCGACATCGAAGGCCTCGTCTGCATCGGCGGCGACGGCTCGCTCGCCGTCGCGCAGCAGTTTCACGAATATGGCATTCCGGTCGTCGGCGTGCCGAAGACGATCGACAACGACCTCTCGGCGACGGCGTTCACGTTCGGGTTCTCCAGCGCCGTCGCCTGCGCGACCGACGCTCTCGATCGCCTCCACACCACGGCCGCTGCCCATGAGCGGATCATGGTGCTCGAAGTGATGGGCCGCCACGCCGGTTGGATTGCGCTCCACGCCGGCATCGCCGGCGGCGGCGACGTGATCCTGATTCCCGAAATCCCCTGGACGTTCGACAACGTCTGTCACAAGATTCTGGACCGCGAGGTCCACGGCAAGCATTTTACGCTCGTCGTCGTCGCCGAAGGCGCCCATTTGCCGACCGGCGAGATGGTGGGCGAAGAACGCCGCGGCGCGCAAAAGAAACTCGGCGGCATCGGCCCGCTGATCGCCCGGGAACTTGAAGAACGGCTCCACCGCGAAGCCCGCACCGTGGTCCTCGGTCACTTGCAACGAGGCGGAGCGCCGACCACGTTCGACCGCGTCCTCGCCACGCAATACGGCGCCCACGCGGTCCGTCTAATCGTCGAGAAGAAGTTCGGCCAAATGATCTGTTACAACCCGCCCGACATGGGGAGCGTGCCGATCATCGAGGCGGTACATCAGATCCGTCTGGTCGACAGCGAAGGCGCTGCCGTCCAAGCGGCTCGGGCGCTCGGCATCAGCTTCGGAGACTGCGAGGCGGGCCTCAGCCCTTTCGCTTGTAGCGTGGACTCCGCCGACGTTCAAACCGCCGAGGACGTCGAGATGGACGCCGAGTTCACGCTTGATCTGGCGGACGCCGCCACCGAAGAAGCGCTGCAGCCGTAGCTCAGTTCGCTTCCTCGAAGTCTCAAAGCAAGGCTCGATGTGACCGCATTTGCGGCCGTGCCGCGTTTGATCCCGGCTACCCCGGTCGGTTACGATAGACGCCAAGTCGCAATGGCGACGGGCGGCGTCACGGGACCGAATCAGGGGGCGAGATTCATGCGACTTCGACTTGCAGGCGTTGGATTGTTTGTGCTGGCGCTGAGCTTCGCGGCGAACGTCGTCGCTGGCGGCTTTAAATGGCAAGCCCCAGACGGCGATCACGTCGACCTGGATTACGACGGCAAGCCGGCGCTCCGTTACATGATGCCGACCCTCGATGAGTCGAGCGAAGAGAAGCGGAACGACACGTTCAAGCCATACCATCATGTCTTCAGTCCTGACGGCGAGACGCTGCTTACCAAGGGCCCCGGCGGACTCTTCCCGCATCATCGGGGACTCTTCTTCGGCTTCAACAAGATTACCTACGGCGACGGAAAAAAATGCGATACATGGCACTGCACCGACAAGACATACCAATCGCACGAAGAGGTAATTAAGCAAGAAGCCAACAAGGATGGCGCCACGCAGATTGTCGCCATCGATTGGCATGGTCAGGATGGCGAGGTCTTTGCCCATGAGAAACGCGAAGTCGACGTCAAACGGGACGAGCACGACGGCGTCGCAGGGTGGCAGATCGACTTTTCGTCGCACCTCGAAACGGCCGACGGCCAGCCGATCCATCTGGACGGCGATCCGCAGCATGCCGGGTTCCAGTTCCGCGCGACGCAGAAAGTTCCCGATGAAACCGCTGTCCAAACCTACTACGTTCGCACCGACGGCATAGGGAAGCCGGGCGACTATCGGAACTGGAATCACGATGACCCTACGGCCGAAGGTAACGCAGAGAACGAAAATCGCCCTTGGAACGCCTTGAGCTTCGTCGTCGACGGCCAGCGATACACCGTTCTCTATCTCGACCATCCGTCGAACCCGAAGCCGTCGCGTTACAGCGAACGCGATTACGGACGGTTCGGATCCTATTTCGTCGCCGACGTAACGAAGGACCAACCGCTCGACGTGAAGTACCGCCTTTGGGTTCAGCCAGGCGAGATGACTGTCGAGGAGTGCGCCGCCCTTTCCCAGCAGTTCATCAGCAAGTAGATCAACAACCATCGCAGCACAGGACGCACGATGCCCGCTCTTCCTCCGCTCAATCCCCCGATCCGCACGCTCCTTGGTCCCGGTCCCAGCGACATCCACCCGCGCGTCCTGGCGGCGCTGGCCCGGCCGACCGTCGGCCATCTTGATCCCTACTACTTGCAGGTGATGGATAAAGTGCAGGGAGGACTGCGCGAACTCTTTCGCACCACGAACAAGATGACGTTCGCCGTCAGCGGCACCGGCTCGGCCGGCATGGAAGCGGCAGTCGTCAACCTGATCGAGCCGGGCGACTCGATGGTGATCGGCGTCAACGGCGTCTTCGGCGGCCGAATGACCGACGTCGCCGCGCGCGCCGGCGCCAACGTCACCAAGGTCGAGCGTCCGTGGGGCGAGGTCTTCACGCCGGAAGAAATCAAGAGAGCGGTCGACGCGGCGAAGCCGAAAGTCGTCGGCATCGTGATGGCCGAGACCTCCACCGGCGCCTATCAGCCGATCGAAGAGATCGCCAAAATCGTCCACGACGCCGGCGCGCTGTTGCTCGTCGACGCCGTCACGTCGCTGGGCGGCGTCCCCGTCGAAGTCGACAAGTGGGGCATCGACGCGATCTACTCCGGCACGCAGAAGTGCCTCAGTTGCCCGCCCGGACTCGCGCCGGTGTCGTTCAACCAGCGCGCCATGGACGTGATCATGGCCCGCAAGACGAAGGTGCAGAGCTGGTACCTCGACGTCACGATGCTCGCCAACTACTGGGGTTCGGACCGCGTCTACCATCACACGGCGCCGATCAATATGAGCTACGGCTTGTACGAGGCGGTGTCGATCATTCTCGAAGAAGGGCTCGACGCCTGCTTCGCGCGACACGCGCTGAATCACCGCGCGCTCAAGGCGGGCCTCGCCGCCATCGGCATTCAGTACGCGGCGCAAGAGGGGCATCAGCTGCCGATGCTCAATGCGGTTCACATTCCGGCAGGGATTGACGAAGTGAAGGTTCGCAGCGACTTGCTGAACCGGTTTGGCATCGAGATCGGCGCCGGGCTCGGCGCGTTCAAAGGCAAGGTCTGGCGCATCGGGTTGATGGGCTACGGCGCCCGCCCGGCGAACGTCTATCTGGTTCTCTCGGCGCTTGAGCAATTGCTCGCCGGGCAGGGGTACAAGTTTACGCACGGCGCGAGCGTCGCCGCGGCTAGCGACGCCTACGGTAGATAGCACCCAGTGACGCTCAGAACAATCGCCGCCAATCGCGGGCGCCGTGAATCACTCGCACAAGAGTTGGCTCCATCGTCGTCAGGTCGATGGAAAAGGATGTAGTTGCCGACGGCGGTCATTCGCAAGCGTTCGGTGAGGAAGTCGCAAGCCTCGCCCATCAGTGGGTTCTCCGCCAGCAACTGGCACGATTGTTCGATTCTTTCGACCAATCGCAGCGCGGCGGCGGGGTCCTCAGCGGCGATGTAGTCGTGAATCCCTTGCAGATCCTGGCGCGCTTCCACACTGAAGCGGCAGTTTTTCATCACCGCCCCTTCGCCTGAGACTGCGCGTTGCGACGGCGTAGTTCGTCAAACACTTCAGCTGCTTCAACGGTCTCGCCCCGGTCAATCTGCTCCAAGCCCACGGTGATCTTCTGCCGCAAGTCGCTGACAAGCGCCTCGCGTTCGCGATCATGTAGCTGCAATAGCCGTAGCGCATCGCCCACGACTTCGCTCGGCGTCGTGTAGACGCCTAGGGCCAACTGCCCTTCGATGAACTGCTGAGTCTCAGGTGAGAGGGAAATTTCCACGGAGGTCCTCGCTTTCGAGCGTCGAGAGTGAACGACGCACAAAGTATTCCATGAACTCGATCACCTTAATTCTAACCTGCGGTAGCCGTACAAAATATCCCTCAGCCCCCTCTCGCCGGCCTGCGCTGCCTTGCGTTTGCGCCGCCACTTTAAGCCCCCTCCCCCGTCGATTACAATCGCGGGACGCGGCACGCATTCTAGGCCGCGCTCTTGCCGGCTCTCATCGACGCCGCCTGTTCGTTAAGCCGTCTTGTTTGTTCATTCGCGGAGATTCTCATGGGGCAGCAGTCCACCGGCCAACTCGACACTGTCATGCACGAATCCCGCGTGTTTCCGCCGACCGCGGAAACGTCGGCCCGGGCGCGGATCAAGTCGATGGCCGAGTATCAACAACTGTGGGACGAAGCGGCCGCCGATCCGCCGGCATTTTGGGCGAAACTCGCCAAGGACGAACTTCATTGGTTCGAGCCGTTCACCCAAGCGTTGAAGTGGAATGAACCGCACGCTGAATGGTTCGTCGGCGGCAAAACGAACGCCTCGTATAATTGCCTCGACAAGCACGTGGCCGCCGGCCGCGGTGACCGGACGGCGCTCATTTGGGAAGGCGAACCGGGCGACAAGCGGCAGTACACCTACGCTGAGTTGCTGCGCGAAGTCTGCAAGTTTGCCAACGTGCTGAAGTCGCTCGGGACCAAGCAAGGCGACGTCGTCTCGATCTACATGCCGCTGACGCCGGAACTGGTGATCTCGATGCTTGCCTGCGCGCGAATCGGCGCGATTCACTCCGTGATCTTCGCCGGCTTCTCCGCCGAGGCGATCGCCGACCGCAACAACGATGCGAAGGCGAAGATTCAAATCACTGCCGACGCCGCCTGGCGCCGCGGGCGGGTCTTGGCGCTCAAGCAAACCGTCGACGAAGCGCTGAAGAAGTCGCCGACCGTGGAAAAGTGCATCGTTCTCGACCGGGTGAACGAAGCGATCCACATGGAGCCGGGCCGCGACCACTGGTGGCACAAGCTGATGGCGGAAGCCTCGGACGACTGCCCCGCCGAGCCGCTCGACAGCGAAACGACCCTCTTCATCCTCTACACCAGCGGCTCGACCGGCAAGCCGAAGGGGATCCGCCACACGACCGCCGGCTACAACCTGTTCGCGAAGCAGACGTTTGAGTGGGTTTTCGACTGGCAAGAAAACGACGTCTACTGGTGCACCGCCGACTGCGGCTGGGTTACCGGCCACACCTACGTCGCCTATGGCCCGCTTTCCGCTGGCGCGACCGTCTTGATTTACGAAGGGGCGCCGAACTTCCCGCACGAAGGCCGGTTCTGGGAACTCATCGAGAAATACAAAGTCTCGCTCTTCTACACGGCGCCCACGGCGATTCGCGCCTTCATGAAGTGGGGCGATCACCATGTTGAGAAGTACGACTTGTCGAGCCTGCGCGTCCTCGGCACGGTCGGCGAAGGGATCAATCCCGAAGCCTGGATGTGGTACCACCGCATGATCGGCCACGAACGTTGCCCGATCGTCGATACCTGGTGGCAGACCGAGACAGGCGGAATCATGATGAGCCCCCTCCCCGGCGCGACGCCGACGAAGCCGGGCAGCTGCACCATGCCGCTTCCCGGCATCATCCCGAAGATCGTCGATTCGTCGGGCGCCGAAGTCGACGCCACTCACGGCGGCTGGCTCACCATCGCTTACCCCTGGCCGGGGATGCTCCGCGGCATTTGGGGCGACGACGAACGATTCAAGGAAGTCTATTGGTCGAAGGTCCCCGGCAAGTACCTCGCCGGCGACAACGCCCGTCGCGACGCCGACGGCTATTACTGGATCATGGGCCGCATCGACGACGTGCTGAACGTTTCGGGTCATCGACTCAGCACGATCGAAATCGAAAGCGCGCTCGTCAGCCACCCTAACGTCGCCGAAGCAGCCGCCGTCGGTCGACCCGATCCGCTGAAGGGCGAAGCGGTGGCCGTGTTCGTCACGCTCCGAGGCGCCGAGCCGAGCGAGGATCTTCGCAAGGAACTGATCAAGCATGTCCGCACGCAAATCGGCGCGCTCGCCCAGCCCGATGACGTGCGCTTCACCAACACGCTGCCGAAGACTCGCAGCGGGAAAATCATGCGACGGCTGCTGCGCGACATTGCCGCGGGCAAGGAGACAGTCGGCGACACCAGCACGTTGGAAGATTACAGCGTCTTGGCGAGCCTCCGAACCGAAGACGAGTAGGCCGGGGGGGCGCTCGACTGACGTCCGCAGTTCTGGGGCTGTCTGACGCCTCGTGTCGCCTTACGCGTTTTTCGCGACTCAAGCCACAACTCTTTGTGCAGCAGTAGGTTAGGCGTTGCACACAGCAGGACGACAAGGCGACTGTCGCGACACAGCAGGCGACAGACGTCGCTAGGCGCGGGGGACGGCGTCCGGTCCGCTGTCGCGTAAGCGTGAACGAGCGACAATGTGTCGCGACTGCGATTTTACGCGACATGATCCGTAAGCTCCTTTCCGTCCTGGAGTTAAGCGATTCATTGTCGGCTGTCGCCGAGTGTGATTGGCGACAGCTAGTTCTCGCCATTGAATTCCGTCATTTTGAGCGCAGCGAAGAATCTGGCCGCTCCTTTGGCGCTAGGTCCCTCGCTCTGCTCCGAATGACCAACGGGATGCAGAATGACGATCGGAGCCTGCGCGCAGCGGGAGCGCAGAAACGCGAGCGTGAGTCGCCTCCAGGCGCACCATAGCAGCAGAGGAGGCCGAGGTGGGAAACTATTATTGGCCACTCTTATGATGCTACGACGGGACCCTTCCCGCTATTTCGCCTGAAATTCCCGCACGGCGTCGACCGTTACCTGCGGGTAGTCGGTCGCGAACGACTCCGCGCCGAGCTCCAATAGTCGGAGATAGACGGCCGGATCGGCGTTCTCCCACGGCAAGACTTGAAAGACGATGCCGCGCGCCTTCAACTCATCGCGCACCTTTTCCAGAAACGCGATCGACGGCACGAACGGCTCGGCGTTGGCCGGATCGCCGACGACCTTCACATGGATCTGCAGGTGCGTGATCCCCTCAAAATCCTTCCCCCGAATCGCCGCCAAGCGCTTTTCGAGTTCGGCTTCGGTTCCGCCGTTCCAAATGAGGGTGAGCGATTCGGGGACGCGCTGCTTCCATAGGCGAATCAGATTGTGGTATTTCGTCGTAAAGATGATCTGCTTTTGCAGTCCGGCGTCGACGACCTGCTTCTGCAACTGATCGAGGCCGACGTTTTCGGTCTTGATGTCGAGATAAACGAGCCGCTCAGGATGCCCCTGCATCGCCTCGAACAGCTGCGCGAGCGTCGGCACGCGCTGCCCGGCGTACTGTTTGCCGCGAAACGAGCCGACTTCCAGCTTCTGCACTTCCTCGGCCGTCAGGTCCTCGACGCCCTGCCCTTGCTTCCCCTTCTCGACGTTGCCGACGACGCGGCGGAAGTCAGCGTCGTGAAAGCAGACGATGACGCCGTCTTTTGTCGTTCGCAGATCGGCCTCGGGCGTGACGCCGACGTCCCACATTGCCTGGAACGATTCGAGCGTATTCTCCGGCATGTCGATCCCGGCGCCGCGATGGGCCTGGATGTGGAAGTTCACCTTCGGCTCGGCAGCCGCGGCGCCGCCGACCATCAGCGCCGCCGCCATGCATCCGCTCACGCCCACCAACCAACGCCTGCGATCCATGCCCATCTGCGCCGCCCTTTTGAGATGCCACCCGGAACTCGCATTGCCCGCAGCCTTGGCTCGCCGCTGCAATGCCAGTCGAATGGTAACCCTCTACGCCGGGGGCGACCACCGGCCGGCGGCTCTCGCGGGGAGAGAATTCCTATTCGCGAATACTGATGCGGCAGAGGCGAAGCTCGCATGCTGGGATGAAATGGCTCGAGGAGACGGTCAATGAGTCGGAAGCCGGAACGGGAGCCGCCGTTGGGCGGATGAGTCAAAGTAGTGATCCACCAGCAAAGGAGCCCATTTAACCACTGGAAGTTAGAACCCGATTTAGATTTCACTGCCATGGAAATCGAACCTATTCTCTTCCACGCCTTTCAGTCGCTAACCTCCTGCACGCACGCCCTGAACGATCCCGACAACAACGGGTGCGCTTGGTTCGCGACGACCGACCGGCGCGTCGCGGGTCGCATCTATCTCGACCCCAAAAACGACGCCTTCCGATTCAGCGTGCTGCACTTTGTCAGAGCAGGGTGGGATGTCCGCGAGCCGTCCAAGCTTTACGGACGATTTGAAGACGCGGAGGGCGCCTTATTTGAAGCCATGCGTGCGGAATCGACTGGCAAAGAAGTGACCGTCAAAGACGTGCCGCTTCGACTTAAATTCGGCAAGGGTCGTAAACGCGGCCAGGTTGATTCCGCTTAATCTCGCGTACGCACCTGATCGCTAGCCGCACCTACAACGCCACGACCATCCCCAGCAACGCGGCGGCGATGCTCACGGCGATTAGCGCCGAGCGAATGGAGAACTGGCGGCGGAAGCGGAGCGCGGCGACGCCGGCGATGGCGAAGATTAGGGCGGGGTACCAGAGGGGAAAGTAAACGCCCGTGCGAGTGCGTCCGAATGAGCTCTGCTGACCGTCCGTCCAATACAATTGGGTAGCACGGCCTCTGAACGCTGAATTCTGAACGTGCCAATCACCGAGAAGATTGGCTCCAGACAGTGTTCTTCTTGTCAGCTCAACATTTCCGGTTCCGTCAGCAGCCCGAAGCTGCAAGTGAAACGAAGGTGAGACGTACATCGCATTCCAGTGGAGTTCGTTCGCAACAGTGTCCCACCACAATGCCATGCACCCGACGCTCGCCACGAAGCAAACGGTCGCCAGGGCGTAGCGGATGAACTTGGCCATATTTGGCGTTGGGGCTAGTCGGCGGCGTCGGGCGTTGGCTCAGGAGTCGATGGTTGCGGTACGATCGGCGGCTGAGTTGGCGCGATCAATAATGCCGGCGAATTGTCGGTAGTCGCCGGAACTGGCATCGCTGGTTGGGCGGCTTGCGGCGTCAGTGCTTCGGCTACGACTTGCGGCGGTTGGCCATTGTTAACGTGCCAAGTCCGCCCCGTCATCGTGTCGACGATGTAGCAGCCGTGGCCGCTAGGGGAGCCGTAGGCAGAGATTTGGTATCGCCCCGGCAGGCCGGGTGAGGGAACCCCACCGCGAGTCGGTTCGGCAATGGGTTCGCTAAGCTCTTCCATTCCGATGACGGGGCCCGGCTGGGAATCGAAGCCCGGCGGGACATACGGCCTTGGCTCGGCGTCGGCGTTCGGGTCGTACGGCGGCGCATCGGTCCCCGGAGTCGGGCGTCGATTGGAGCCGAGAGGCGGTCGGGCAAGAGTCCACGCCGCCGAC
>JBGSMO010000298.1:0-5632 GCA_041740115.1 Pirellulales bacterium | reverse complement strand
GACGGCGATCACCAAGCGCGGCGGCGAGTCGTGGCTCGGCCTGCTCACCGCGCTCGTCGGCATGGTCGGCGGCGGGGCCATGGTTTGGGCCGTTCGCATCGTCGGCTCGGCCGCCCTCCGCAAAGAGGCGATGGGGTTTGGCGACGTCACGCTGATGATGATGATCGGCGCCTTCCTCGGTTGGCAGCCGACGATCTTCATTTTCTTCATCGCCCCGTTCGCCGGCTTGCTGATCGGCGTCACGCAAATGATCTTGCGCCGCGATGACGTCATTCCCTACGGCCCGTTCCTCTGTCTCGCCGCCGCCGCGGTGACGGTCTGGTGGGCGTGGTTTTGGAACCAAGACCCGCACGGCTTCCAAGCGATCTTCGAACTCGGCTGGCTACTGCCGGCGGTGCTGGCGCTGGGCGTCGTGATGCTCGGAGCACTGCTGGTCATTTGGCGGAATATTAAGGAGTGGATGTTTGGGGCGGAGAGTGAGTAGGTGAGTTGGTGAGTAGGTGACATGCTGAGTTGGTTTGCGACCGTTACCGAGATTGGAACCCCCGCCGCGGAGGACGCGCTGCGGCGCCGTCGGTATGGCGTCATCGAAACGGCCCGCGGCCAAGTCGTTGCGATCCATCTCCGCCCCTGGCCCAAGTTCCTCTCCTGGCCCGAAATCTGGCCGACCGGCGCCAGCTACCGCGCCCGTGGCGACGCCGATCGCTGTCTGCTGTACTACAACCAACCGCGCGGCCACTCGAACTTTCTCGCCCTCAAGTACATCGTTTCGACCGCCGGGACGTCGTTCCCCACGCTTCGCGCCGCCGTCGACGAACTCGATCGCATCGCCGAGCTGAAGCGTACCGACGCGATTCTTTGCGACGCCGCTAACCTCCGCATCAGCGACCGGCTCCTCGCCCGTTTCGGCTGGGAGCCGCACGCCCCCGCACGCTGGCGCCGCAACTTTATCAAACGCTTTTACGGCGTTTATCCGGCGTAAGGAACGGTGTCGGGGGCCTTTTGCCACTGGGTGCGTTCCACTACGAGCCCATCTCTCTAGTGGCAAAAGGCCCCCGACACCCTCCAGCCGCTAGCATGAGTGCGAACCGCCCTTGCTCCCACCTGGCGCTGCCGCTATCGTTCCACCGCTTCCAGGGCCCATTCCCACACGCCGCCATCCCCCTAGCGCCGTGCCTCGCACCATCTTCACCATCGCGACTCTCGTCTTGCTCGCCGGCTGCGGCAAGATGTCGCTTGCGCCGAATCAGCAGCAGGCGCAGCTCGCGATGCAGCAGCAGGTGACGACTCTCGCCCAGCAAAACACCGAGTATCAAACACGCGCCGCCGCGCTCGACAAGGACAATCAAGAGCTTGAATCGCTGCTGGCGCAAACGCGGCAGCAGGTCCAGCTCCTCACTGACGAAGTCGGCGCCACCCGCAATCAACTGCAGACGACGACCGACCAACTGCTGGCGATGCAGACCGACAACAATCAGCTCAAACAAATGAGCACACAACTCGTCGCCACGTCGAAGCAACGGGCCGGCGCCGAGATTCGGGCGAACAATACGCTCCTGAAGAACCTGTCGCTCAAACAACTTCCGGGCGTCGAGGTTCGCCAAGACGGCGACGTCGTCCGGGTGGAGATCCCCGCCGATCGGCTCTTCATGCCGGGCAGCAATTATTTCCAAAACGGCGGCGAGCAACTGCTCGAAAGCGTCGCGGCCGAACTGCGGCAGAATTTTCCCGAGAATCTCATTGGCATCGAAGGCCATACCGACGACGGGGCCACGCACTCGCAGCAGTTCCCAACCGCTCACCATCTTTCGGCCGCGCAGGCCCTGGCCGTTTACAACACGCTCGCTCAGAAGCGGACGATGGCCCCAAATCAGCTCTTCGTGATCGGGCACGGCGGCAACCACCCAGTCGTCTCGAACGCGAGCGACGCCGGCAAGGCCCGCAATCGGCGGATCGAGTTCGTGGTCTATCCGGAACGATTGGCGTCGCGCTAAGCAGGCGCGGCTCAACGAGCCGCCGGAACGGTTTGATCAGGGCTGACCTCAACGGTGTCGGGAGCCTTTTGGCACTGAGGATTTTAATCTTCGTGGTAAGCACCCAAGTGGCAAAAGGCTCACGATACCTTCGAAGGTTGCCCTGCAGTTACATGCGACTACTGGCAAGAATCGCGTCGAGGACGCCGGCCGTCGTGTACGTTTCCGCCACCACCGTCACGCTGAATCCCGCCTCTTCGAGCACTCCCGCCGTCAGCGGGCTGATCGCCGCCAATCGCGTACTAGCCAAGTTCCTGCCAAACATTGCAACCAGCGAGCGGGCGATCGCGGAACTGGTCACCGTTACCCAATCGATTCGGCCAACGCGGAGCGCGTCGGCGATCTCGGAATCGGGCGCGGTCACGTCGCGACTTTCGTAAACCACCGCCTGCTCAACGCTCGCTCCCGCGGCGGTGAGCGTCTCCGCCAGGACTTCGCGGCCGCGGCTTGCACGGAGTAGCAGGAAGCGACCGCCGCGGGCGACGGGGGCGAGCGACTCGGCCAGCGACTCGGCTCGGTATTCTTCCGGCAGCAGATCGGCGCGGAGATGGTATTGGGCTAGGGCCTCAGCCGTGCCGGGGCCGATCGTGGCGATTTTACTTTGTCCGAGTGCGCGCACATCAAGCTGATGATGCGGCAACCGTTCCAGGAAATAGCGAACGCCGTTCGCGCTGGAGAATACGAGCCAGTCGAAGGAGGCGAGCTTCTTGATCGCGGCGTCGACTGGTTTCCAGTCGCGCGGCGGGCCGATTTCAATTGCCGGCTGCACGAGCACCGCGGCGCCTAGCTCTGTGAGCGACTCGACGAGCCCTTCTGACTGTTCGATCGGCCGCGTCACTAAAATCGTTTGCCCGACGAGCGGCCGCGACGCGAACCAGTCGGTGGCCGCGCGCTGGGCGACCGCCTCGCCGACGATGACAATCGCCGGGGGGCGCACCTTGGTTGCGGCCAATACAGCCGGAAGTTCGCCGAGCGTGGTCGTCATCGTCTGCTGCTGCGGCCACGAGGCGCGCCGCACGATCGCCACCGGCGTCTCGCTGGGCTTCCCGTGCGCGATTAGCTCAGTCGACCACTTTGGCGCCGAGGTCACGCCCATGTAGAACACGAGTGTTCCCGGGAACTGCGCGAGCCCCGCCATGTCGAGCGGTCGTTCGGGGTCGAGGCACTGTTGGCCAGTGACGAGCGCCACGCACGACGATGCATCGCGATGAGTGAGCGGGATGCCGGTGTAACTGCTCGCCGCTTGGGCCGAGGAAATGCCCGGCACCACTTCGTACGGAATCCCCGCGTCGTCGAGCGCCGCGAGTTCCTCTGCCGTCCGGCCGAAAATCGCCGGGTCGCCCCCCTTGAGCCGCGCGACAATCTTCCCCGCCCGCGCCGCAGCGATCATCTGCTCGTGAATCTCTTCCTGGCTGATCAGTCGGCCGTGGCCGTGCCGGCCCAGGCACTGAAGTTCCGCATCGGGCCGAGCGTATTGGAGGATCCTGGGGTTAACCAGGTAGTCGTACAGCACCAACTCGGCCTCGCCGAGACGCTGCCGCCCGCGCAGCGTCAGCAGGCCCGGATCGCCCGGGCCCGCTCCGATAAGGTACGCTTTCCCTGTGCGTTGTGACATTTGTAACGTTGGCGCGGCGGCAGGCAGGACGCTTAGGGTTGAAAGTTGCTGCTGTTTTCCCTGCTGCTAGAATAACAACCTGAGGCCCGGCCCGCGTCATCTCGCGGGTCGAAGACAAGTTTCGCTTATCCAGTGCACGCCCGGAACCGGCACGGCCCACATGGCGACGGACTCGCAAACTGCTCCGCTCTCCGCCCCGCGCGGACCTGCTCCCCTCGCGCCCAATGTACGCCATCGCGTTACGAAGACGTTCGAGCACGCCCAGCGCTGCGTTGAGAAGGGGGATCATGACTACGCCACCGAGCTCTTCACCCAGTGCGTGGCCGAGGACCCAGGAAACGTCCTCTTCCTGCAGGCGTTCTTGGGCAACCTCCACAAGAAATACAAAGACAATAAGAAGGGCGCCAGCTTCGCCGGGTTGAAGGTCAAGTCGCATCGTTCGGCGATGGCGAAGGCGGCCCAGCAAGGCTTGTGGCAACAGGCCTTCACGGCTGGGTGCGGAGCACTCGCGCTGAATCCCTGGGACATCCAGTCGCTGCTGGCCATGGCCGCCGCCTGCAATGAGTTGCAAGTCGACGAGGCGCAGCTCAGTTACCTCCGCCGGGCCCTCGACGTCGACGGCAAGGATCCGGTCGTCAATCGGCAAGCCGCGCTCGCGCTGCAGCGGATTGGACAATTCGACCAGGCGATCGCCTGTTGGCATCGCGTCGAACAGGCGAAGCCTCACGACGAAGAAGCGCAGCAAGCGATCTCTCATCTCTCGGTCGAGAAGACAATTCATCGAGGAGGCTACGATCCGGCTCTCCTCGGCGGCAAGTCAACGGGCAACGACAGCGCCGGCTCAGCGGCGACGTCGATGTCGGTCGCGCGACTTGCCAAAACTGCCGCTGATGACGAAGAAGACGCTAAGCAAATGGCGCTCGCCCCGGAAGATCGCTACAAGGAAGCGATCGCCAAGGACCCGGCAGCGCTCGAGGCCTACTTCCGCCTTGCCGATCTCTACCTGCACGACCAGCGGCTCGACGACGCCCAGCATGTGTTGGAGCGCGCCAGCCAAGCCTCCGGCGGCGGCGACCTGCACGTTCGCGAGCGTCTGGAGGACCTGCAAGTGCGGCGGGCGGCCAACCAGATTGCCGCCGCCCAGCAGTTGTTCGATGCCCGGAAAACGCCTGAAGCCAAGCAACTGCTCGAGCGGGCCCGGACGGTGGCGAATCAGGTCGAGTTGGAAGTTTTTTCGGCCCGGGTCGATCGCGACCCCCACAATCCTCGCCTCCAGTTCGAGCTGGGCCAACGGCTCAAACGGGCCGGCAAGACGAAGCAAGCGATCACCGCCCTCCAGGCCGCCCGCAGCGAGCCAAAGCGGAAAGCCTTAGTTCTGCTCGAACTGGGCGAATGTTTCCAAAAAATCGAGCAGTACAAGCTCGCCCTGGCCCATTACGAGCAGTCGATCGAGGCGACCGAAGCGAGCGACGAGGAAGTGCGGAAACTGGCCCTCTACCGGGCCGGCGTGCTGGCCACCGGACTCCGCGAGCTTGATCGGGCCGAACGCCACCTCTCCGATCTGGCCCAGCTCGATTATGGCTACCGGGACGTCTCCGACCGGCTGGACAAGATCGCCTCGTTACGCGATAGTGGTTGATTCGCCAGTCGGCCGCGGGCCGGTCATGCGTATGTGCGGCGTACGAGGCGCCGCCGGCCGATCCGAGTTCTCAGACCCCCATCGCAAAAACACGATGCCCAGTTCACCTAGTTCGAAGAAACGTCTCCGTCAGAGCATCGACCGCCGTGCCCGCAATCGCGTGGTGCGCTCGACCCTCCGGACCCAAATCAAGAAGGTTCGCACCGCCATCGCCGCCGGCGACGTCGCGGCGAGCGAAACCGAATTCCGCACCGCCGTCGTGAAGCTCGACAAGGCGGCCGCGAAGAACATCCTGCACGCCAATGCGGCCGCGCGGCTGAAGTCGCGCCTGTCGAAGGCGATCAA
>JBGSMO010000297.1:0-20384 GCA_041740115.1 Pirellulales bacterium | reverse complement strand
GCTGCCGGCGCGGCCGCGACCGCCGCTCTCTTCGCCTTCCAGGCCGTGGCCCAGCAGGTTGAGAACTTCTTCGCGGACTTCCTCGAGCTTGAGCCCGAGGTTCATGAGGACTTGCGCGGCGACCCCTTCCTGCTCACGCAGGAGGCCGAGCAAAATGTGCTCTGTGCCGACGTAGTTGTGGTTCAGATGCCGGGCCTCTTCCATCGAATACTCGATGACCTTCTTGGCGCGCGGCGTCTGCGGGAGCTTGCCCATGGTGACCATGTCTGGTCCCGATTGGACGAGCTTTTCAACTTCGAGGCGGATCTTGCGCAGATCGACGTCGAGGTTCTTCAGCACATTGGCGGCGACGCCGGAACCTTCTTTGATGAGGCCCAGCAGCACGTGTTCGGTGCCGATGTATTCGTGATTGAAGCGCTGGGCCTCTTGATTGGCCAGCTGCATCACTTTGCGGGCGCGGTCGGTAAACCGTTCGTACATAGCCCTTCCTCCCCTGGTGTGGTCCCTTAGCCGATGCGGCGCGACGGCGGTCGATCGTCGTCATTCTGAGCGAAGCGAAGAATCTAGCCTGTTGATAGGCTCTAGATCCTTCGCTCCGCTCAGGATGACATGCACGCTACGCAGCGATCTTCCCGTCAGACTCATCGGCGTTTGTATCGGTCGACTCTTCCTGAGTCGGTAATTCGTAAACTTTGTCCTCTGCTATTACGCTAGCGGAACTAATTCGTTCGCGCTCTTGCGCAATCTCGTGTCGCCAGGCGGCGGCCGTTTCGAGCAACTCCAAGCGATCGAGTTGTTCTTGAGCGGCTTCCGTTCGTTGCTCGTGTCGCAACAGGGTGGCCAGCATCAGGCGGGCCTCCGCGTCGCGCGGGTCGTATTTCAGTAATTTTAGCAGCGTCTGCTCGGCCGAAACCCAGTCGTGCGCGAGGTACGCCGCTTGGGCCTCGCGAAACAAGGCGTCGTTGCGCTGGTCGGGGCTGACGGTGGCGTTCTCTCCCGCCGACAGTTCGGACAAGAGTCGCCGCCAGTCGGCTCGCCCTTCGAGCCATGCCAGCAGCCAAATCACTCCCGCCGCCCCGAAGGCGCCCCACCGCATTCGCACCGGCAACCACTCGTTCCAGACGAAGGTTGTCGCCGCGAGCGCGTTGACCAGCGCGGTAAATCCTACCGCCAGCGTCAAACCGGCCCAAGACCCCCGCGTCCAGAGTTGCGGAAGGCCGGGCCAGAGATAGGCTGACCAGTGGAGTTTGGGCTGCGGCACGATCAGCTCTTCTCCTGCCGTCGATCAACCCGCAGTTCCGCGAGCCGAGGGCATCGAGCGTCACCTTGCAGTGCGCGATCCCCCGACTCGTCGGAGACAGCGGTGTGAAAGTCTAGCCCGCGGAGCCGCTGAATCAAGGCAACCGCAAGGGGCATAGGGGGTTAGGCTGCGTTGAATCTCTGGTAATGGGGCGCGATTTTGCCGCGCACGCCGCCGTGGCGCGCGCCGCGATGCTCCGCGACACGTCTCGTTGTGGGAAGAAGGGGAAGATAACGATAATGCCGGCCAGCGGCGAGGTCGGTTTGGAGCGTGATAGCAGGAAGAAACGGCGACGGACGCGGCCCCTCCAAGTGGCCAAAAAGAATTCGCCGCTCGCCCCCAGAATGCAGTAGATAGGTCGGCGAGCTAGCCGGACCGCCACGCGGTCCAAGCGGCGGCGCGGATCGGATTAGCTGGCTGAGCGGGTTCGTCCCGGAGGGCGTGGCCCTCCGGCTAGTGGGCGCCCTATTCGACGACTGGTGGGTTCGGGTGACTGGGCTATATATGAAGTAAATGACTGATCATGGAGCCATTCGCGTGCTCGACGCCTCGCTCAACCGGGCGACTGAGGGGCTGCGCGTCGTCGAAGATTATGTGCGGTTCGTGCTCGATGACCGGCATCTGACGGAGCAATTCAAGCGGCTGCGGCACGATCTGGCCGCCGCGGGGGCGCTCTTGCCGCTCGCCGAGCGGCATGCGGCGCGGGATACGCAGACCGACGTCGGGACGACCCTTTCGACGCCGAGCGAAGGGGTGCGCGGCGATGCGTGGCAGGTTTGCGTGGCCAGTTTGGAGCGGGTGAAACAGTCGCTGCGGAGTTTGGAGGAGTTTTCGAAGGTCGCTAAACCGCAAGCGGCGGGAGCGCCGTCGTCACATGCGGCGGGTGAGTTCGAGCGGCTGCGGTATTGGCTGTACACGCTGGAGGCGGCGGTGGGGCGGACGGTCGACGCCGTCGAACGCTTGGCCGAGGCGCGGCTCTATGTGCTGATCGATGAGGGCGAGTCGGAAGCGGCGTTTGTGGCGCTCATCGAGGAATTGATGGCGGCGCGGGTTGATGTGATTCAGTTGCGGGCGAAGGGGTTGGGTGATCGTGAATTGTTGTCACGAGCACGACGGCTAGTGTCGCTGGCTGGATCGTACCCGGCTGTGCATGGCGACGACGCGAATCCCTCCCCTGGCCCCTCTCTTCAAGGGAGGGGGATGAGGACGTTGGTCATTATCAACGACCGGCCCGATATCGCGGCGCTTGCCGACGCCGATGGGGTGCATCTTGGGCAAGACGATCTGCGGGTGAAAGACGCCCGCGCAATCGTCGGCCCGCGGCGATTGATCGGCGTCTCAACTCACTCGATCGACCAGGCGCGGGCGGCTGTGCTCAATGGCGCCAATTATCTGGGAGTGGGACCGACCTTTCCGTCGCAGACTAAGTCATTCGAAGCTTTTCCGGGATTGGAGTTCGTCCGTCAGGTCGCCACGGAGATTCGCCTGCCGGCGTTTGCGATTGGGGGGATCGATGCGGCGAATGTGGGCAAAGTCGTTGCAGCGGGAATGCGGCGGGTCGCCGTCAGTTCGGCAGTGACCGGAGGCGCGAATCCGCGAGCGGCAGCGGGGGAGTTGTCGAACGTCCTTCGCGAAAGTTGCTGATTAAACGAATAGGACGCGGATTTTCGCGGATTTGGCGGATTTTCGCTGATGTTGCTGGAGTTCCGCGTTCATAAGCTTTGGCACTTTTCATCCGCGAGCATCCGTTCAATCCGCGTTCATCCGCGTCCCATTCTTCGCCGCTCGTTCCGGCGGGTCGTTGATCCGCGGCTACTGGGGTAGAATGGCGGGCTCTGAGCGCGGTGACGCGTTACCCCCGGTCACTGACCGGGGGCTAAGGGGGTTTCTTCAATCACCAATCTAACTAATTCTCCATGCTCCACGCAGTGATTATGGCCGGCGGCGCCGGCACTCGATTTTGGCCCGCCAGCCGGGCCGACTTGCCGAAGCAGTTGCTCGCGCTCGCCGGCAAGCAGACGATGATTCGCCAGACGGTCGATCGGCTCGGCGATTTGGTCACCCCCGCGCAGACGCTGATCGTCACTAACGAGCGGCTCATTCCCCCGCTGCGCGAGCAACTCCCCGAACTGCCGGAGACGTCGCTCGTCGGCGAGCCGTGCAAGCGCGACACGGCCCCCTGCATCGGGCTGGCGGCGCTGCTGGTGGCGAAGCAAGATCCCGACGCAATCATGGCCGTGCTCCCTGCCGATCATGTGATTCGCAACGCCGAGCGATTCCAGGATTCGGTCCGGCAGGCGGTGTCGCTCATCAAGAAGACGCCCGACCAGATCGTCACCTTCGGCATTCGGCCGAACTACCCGGCGGAAATCTTTGGTTACATCCAGCGCGGCGCCCGGATCGACATCCACGACGAGGCGGCGCCGACGTTCGTCGTGAAGCGGTTCCGGGAGAAGCCCGATAAGGCAACGGCGACCGAGTACGTCAACTCAGGCGACTTCCTCTGGAACTCCGGCATCTTCATTTGGAAGGCGAAGACAATTCTCAATGCGCTCAAAGAGCGGCAGCCGGAAATGCTCGCCCATCTGCAAAAAATCGGCGACGCGTGGGGAACTGATCAGCAGCACGAGGTCTTCACGCGCGAATTTACGGCGATCAAGGGGATCTCGATCGACTACGCCGTGATGGAACATGCGAAGAACGTCGCGGTGATCGAGGCGCCGTACGATTGGGACGATCTGGGGAGTTGGCAGTCGCTCGCGCGGCTGGTGGGGACCGATCGGTTTGACAACACCGTCGTCGGGCGGCATTTGGGGCTCAACACGACCGGTTCGATCGTTCGGACGAGCGACAACCATTTGGTGGTGACGATCGGGATGAAGGATTGCCTGGTGGTGCATACGCCTGATGCGACGCTGGTGGCGAATAAGAATGACGAGGAGGCGGTTCGAGAAGTGGTGAAGCTGTTGGAAGCGAAGGGGTGGAAGGAATACTTGTAGTCTGTGCCTTTTCGCGCTGCCTTCCGGATGCTTACGCATCCGGCTCTCCGTTTCCATATAGCACTCCGCCTTCAGCCTTTGGCATTGCATTGCCCCCTTCGCTTCGCATCGCCGGCATTGATTACGGGACGGTCCGCATCGGGATTGCGACGGCGGATTTGTCGGTCGGGATCGCTGGGCCGTACGAGACGTACAACCGCCGGAGTGAGCGGCTCGACGCGGAGTATTTCCGACGGCTCGCGACCGAGGAGCGGATCGGGCGGTTTGTCGTCGGCTTACCCGTTCATCTGAGCGGCGGGGAGAGTCAAAAGTCGCGCGAGGCGCGGGCGTTTGGCGATTGGCTTGCACAGCTCACTGGCGTGCCGGTCGAATACTTCGACGAGCGCTACACGAGCAGCGAGGCTGAGGAGATGTTGCTCGGCGCGGGGCTGACGAAGAAACGGCGGAAGGAGCGGCTGGATCAACTCGCGGCGCAGATCATGTTGACGGCGTATCTGGAGGCAGGGGGCAAGGGGCAGGACGAGCCGGAGTCGATTGGTTAGCGAATGCGTTTGGCCGCGAAGAGGCGCAAGAAACGCAAAAAGGAAGAGAAGTACGAAGGTTTTTGGGTGGCATGCTCTTCGGTACTCCGATGAGCATGTTTTTCTTTTTGTGTATTCTGCGACCTTTCGCGGCTAACTTTCTTGGAGTGCGAAGTTGTCGGCGACGCGACTTATTTTTGGCTGCGGCTACCTGGGATTGCGCGCTGGCTCGCTGTGGCGTGACGCGGGCGACGAGGTTATCGCGGCAACGCGGTCGGAGGAGCGAGCGCGGGAACTGCGCACGAAGCAGGGGTTTCACACGCTGGTCGTTGACGTGCTTGACCTGGCATCGCTCGCCGACTTGCCTCGGGCCGATACGCTACTCAACGCGGTCGGTTTCGATCGCAACTCGGGCAATTCGATCCATGACGTCTACGCCGGCGGACTCCAGAACGTTCTGGCGACGATTCCCTCGAACATCCGTCGTGCAATCTACATCAGCACCACCGGCGTCTATGGCACGGCCGGCGGGGGTTGGGTCGATGAATCAACGCCGACCGATCCGCAACGAGACGGCGGGAAAGCGTCGCTCGCGGCAGAGGAAATCTTGGCGGCTCATCCGCTTGGCAGGCGGAGCGCCATCCTGCGGCTCGCCGGAATCTACGGACCGGGCCGCGTTCCCTATCTCGATAAGCTCCGCGCCGGTGAGCCAATCGCGGCGTCGAGCGAGGGGTGGCTCAATCTCATCCACGTCGACGATGCGGCACGAATTGTGGTCGCCGTCGATCGTTGGTTGTCGGAACGCGAGGCAAGCGACGGCCCGCATGTCTTCTGCGTGAGCGACGGCTCGCCGGTCGTGCGAGGCGAATACTACGCGGAGGCGGCGCGGCTGATCGGCGCCCCCCTGCCCCGTTTCACGACGCCCCCGGCGGATTCGCCCGCCGCCGCTCGCGCCGGCGCCGACCGGCGGGTGAGCAACGCGAAGTTGCGAGAGCTAATGGCTACGGCGGGATTGTCATTGGAGTACCCCAGCTACCGCGAGGGGCTCGCTCAAATCCTCTATTCCGACACGGCCATTTAGCCCCGACGCTCGGCTAAATGGCCGTTGTGGTTTGGTCGCACTGATCGGCGGCTCCGAAATATGGGCGAATCCGCCCTCCTGCGTGCGCTGGTTGCACACCGGCCACTGGCCCCCGTAGAATTCCGGCTGTCTCCCTTGCGTCCGCCATCCCCCGCAATCCTTGGATCTGATGCTACCACGGACCCCCCTGTTCCCTCACGTCATCGAGCTCAATCACCAGGCGCGGCGCCGGATCGGCTGCAGCGTTTACCTGATTTACGATGAGTCGGAGTGGACGCTGCTCGATATCGGCTACGAAGACGCCGTCGACGAATGCGTCGAGCTGATTCGCGAGCTCGATTTCCCCTTCAGTAAGTGCAAGACGCTCATCGCGTCGCATGCCGACGTCGACCATATCCAGGGTTTGGCGAAGGTGAAGCAGATGCTCAAGACGACGGTCACCGCCCACCCGGCGGCGGCCGACATGCTGGAGAAGGGCGATCGGCTGGCCACCTTCGCGCAGATCGACGCCCAAGGGATCGATCTCGACATGCCGCCGGTGGTGGTCGAGAACCGGGTGAACGACGGCGACGTCATCAAGGTCGGCAAGCTGGAACTCGAAGTTTGGCACACGCCCGGGCACACCGACGGGCAGCTGAGCTTCCGGATGGGCGATCTGCTCTTCTCCGGCGATAACCTCTTTCGCGACGGCTGCGTCGGGGCGATCGACGCCCACCACGGCAGCAGCATCGCCGACTTCATCAAGTCGCTCCAGCGCATTAAGGCGAGCGACGTTAAATGGCTGCTGCCGAGCCATGGGCCCGTCTTCAAGAAAGACAATGCCCTGATCGACAAGACGATCACTCGGCTGGAAGGCTACCTCCATATGGCCGACTTCGGCACCTGCGCCATCGACTGGCCGCTGATGGATGCGTGGGAGGATGAGCTGTTGGAAGGGAAGTTGCCAGCGTAGCGGCGGCTCACCACTTCATTACGCGCTCAACTTCGGCCAGCCAGACTTTGTACGCCGCTTCATTCAGATGGAGCCCGTCGCCGGTGTAGTCGGCCTTCAACTCGCCCTGGTCGTCGGCCACCAGGGCGTGGATGTCGAGGTAGTCGTAGCCGAACTCCTCGGCCAGCTTCTTTAACCGCCCGTTGAAGTCGACGACGTTGGCGTTGTGCTTGGCATAGTTGTCGCGCGTCGGCAGCACCGATTGGACGTGGACGCGCACCCGCGGCGTTTCGGTCTTGATCCGCTGGAGGATCTCGCGGTAGCCCTGCTCCATCACGTCGGGCGTGCGTCCCGCGCCGAGGTCGTTGATGCCGATCATCAGGAAGACGTTGGTCGCTGCGCAATTGAAGACCGATTCGTCGAGCCGCTTCAGCACGCCGCGGTTATCGTCGGCGGGGAGGTCGTTGCCGATGACGTCGGCGCCGATGCCGCGGTTGAGGACCCGGCGGCCGGGGAGATACTTCGCAACCTCGAACCCTTCGGTGATGCTGTCGCCCAGCAGCACGACGAACTGCAGCTGCTCGTTCTGCATCCGGAAGGCGTTGGTGCGGTTCGTCCAGTGCATGCGGAAGAGAGCGCCCAGGTCGACCGGCGGGGCGGGTTTGGCTTCGGCGGGTGCCTTTGCTTCCGCAGGTTTCTCGGCAGCGGCGGATTGGGCGCGAGCAACCGAAAGCGGCAACGCGATCAGCCCTAAGGCGGAAGACAGAATCGATAGCGAAACGATGATGCGGTTGCTGGGACGCATGATGAATCTCGACGGCGGTGAAAAGGATGTCGTTGAAGCGCTCCATTAGAACGTCGAACGCCACCGCCCCGCTAGCACGCGCCGTCCACCGCTACGCCCATTTAGCCGCGGGCGAAGCCCGCGTCCCGCCGCAAGCGGCGGGGCTAAATGGGCGTCGCGGTGTGGGGAACGGAGCGGCGGGGCTCAGCGGGGACTCAACGGGAAAGGCAGAATCCAATATCGCCCCGCCGGTCCGTTTGTGCCGGTTCTAACGGATATTCCCTCAACCGCCGCCCCCTCGCCTGCCGATTTCTTCCATGACGCTTTTACGCGCTAGAGTCCGCCTGCACGGGCTCGCGCCGCCATAAGCGAAGGGGGGATTTTCATGCTTCGCAAGATTCTTTTCGCCGCTTGTCTCGGCGTCGGCTGCGCCACGCTCGGGGCTGCCGATTCGGCTCAGGCCCAGCAGGCCTATGGCCAGAATTGGGCCGGCACCTACACGACCCAGGACTGGAACCGCTTCTATCACTACCCGTACGTCTACTATCCCCAAAACTACTGGGGAAGTGAGTACTACCGCAGTGCGGATAGCTTGTACTACCGCTATCCGCCCGAAATGCGGATCCCGGTCTACAACCGCAAGTGGCACAACTACTACCCGAACCGCCGCAAGTTCCACAGCGGGCACCACTTCGTGCTCGACGTGTTTTGATCTAACCGCGATCGGTTAGTTGCTTGATCAATCGCTCTTAGCCCCCGGTCACTGACCGGGGGCTAATTGTCGTTTGGTTGCGCCATGCCGGCGCCGCAGGCGATGCGATAGTAAATCTCGACCGCGAGTTCGAGTTGATCGACGGCAATCCATTCGTCGACGGTGTGCGCTTGCGCAATTGAACCTGGCCCTAGCACGGCCGTCGGAATGCCGGCGGCAGCGATCGACGCCGCGTTCGTGCCGTACGGGACGCCCATCAATTGGCTCTCGATACCAACCGTGCGCACGACGGCGGCAAGCTGCTCGGCCCACTCTCGATTCGCGGCGAAGTGCAGGCCGCGGCTTTGCATCCACGGCGCGTGATGCTCGAGCCGGCACTCGCCGAGCTCAGCGCGTTCATCGAGCCACGTCACCAATTCGCGATAGGCGGCTTCAGGCGTTTCGTCGGGGCAGAGCCGTCGGTCGACGTCGATCACCGCGAGATCAGGGATCGTGTTCGGCCCCGTGCCGCCCTGAAACGTGGTGACGCACGCGGTCGAGGCGCCGCACAGCGGGTCGGCAAGTCGTGACGCCAGCGTTTCGCGGTGGAACTGTTCGATGAGCTGCACCACGCGCGACATCGCGTAGACGGCATTGGCGCCTTCCTCCGGTCGCGACGAGTGGGCCGCACGGCCATGAACGGTGCATTGCCAACGTGCTACTCCGCGGTGCGCGACGACGACGTTCAGTTCCGTCGGCTCGGCGACGAGGGCGGCAGTGGGGTGGAGCGCCGCGATCTCGCGCAGCGAGAGTTCTCCCCCTCCCTCGAAGGGAGGGGCTAGGGGAAGGATTCCCGACGCATGTGCTTCGCGAGAGTTCGAAACGACGGGTGATGAAACATCACCATTGTCGCTTCGCCACAGCTCGGCCATCGCCCGCGCGCCGCTGAACCCGCACTCTTCGTTGATCGAGCATGCAAACAAAACAGTCGGCCGCCTAATCGTCGGCTCCAGCGATACCCGCAGCAGCGCCGCCAACATGGCGGCCATCGAGCCCTTCACGTCGCACGCCCCGCGACCGTAGACGCAACCATCGCGAACCGCCGCCTCAAACGGCTGAACCGTCATCCCCTGGACGCTTACAGTATCTTGGTGGACCTCCCACAGCAGCGTATCGCCGCGGCCGCCGGGAATCAGGGCGAAGAAATTGGACCGCCCCGGTTCGACGGGTTGCAGCCCCCACCGCCAGCCGGCGTCGGCGGCAAACCGGGCAAGCCACTCAGTGATGCGCTGCTCCCCCGCCTCGGACGCCCCCGTCGGGGCGAGCCGCGGGTTGACGCTCGGTTGGGCAATTAGCTCGCAAAGCAGGTCAACGACGCTTCTCGGCACGCGGCCCCCCTCTCCAGCGGCAAATGTAGCCATGGCAAAACTCTCTAGCTGGCAACGGGTTGCGATTTGGGCCTGGAATTCGCCGGGAACTATTTGCATCCCGCCCCCGCAGAGGATACACTTAGCGTTTGCGTGGGATAACCCCTGCGCTTACACCCTTCCGCGGGTTGCTGCCCCACTCGCGGAGGGGCTTTTTTATGCGCCCATAAAACTGAACCGCCAAGGACGCCAAGGCAAATGCGTGGAGATTTAACCGCGAATTAGCGCGAATAAGAAACTGGATTGTTCAAAGCTATTCGCGCAGATTCGCGTAATTCGCGGTTCTTAAATTCAATGGCATTGCGTCGTGTCTGTCGTGGTTCAATTCCTCCTCGTATTTCCTTGGCGTCCTTGGCGGTTCATCTGAATGACCTGCCATTCACCTCGGTTTCTAGCGGCCCCGCTCGGAAAGCGTCGGCGCCTCGGGTATGGTAGGGGATTCGCCCGCGGCCAGCGACGGTCGCCGCGCTCTCTGCCAGGATACCCGCCATGCCCGCTGAAAATATCGACCCCGCCCAGGCCCGCGCCCTCGTTGAGCAATTTCCCGACCCCGAAACGGGCCGTCCGCTTGGCACGATGGGCCAAGTGAAAAACGTCACGGTCGACGGCGGCAAGGTTACCGCCACGATCGCGCTGACGTCGCACTCCGCGATGCTCTGGGGCGAAACGCGGCACGCCATCCGCGATCGGCTCCGCGAGCAACTTCCCGGCAACCCCGAGGCGACGATCGAGATCGTCGAATTCGTCCGCCCGCCGGAACCGATCGGCGCCATCGGCCTCACTGCGAAGAGCGTCATTGCCGTCGGCTCGGGCAAAGGTGGCGTCGGCAAGAGCACGGTGGCCGTATCGCTGGCCATCGCGCTAAAGGGCGCCGGTTCGAAGGTCGGTTTGATGGACGCCGACGTCTACGGACCGAGCGTGCCCCATCTGCTTGGCCTCACCGGCCAACCGATGGTATCGAACGGCAAGCTGCAGCCGGTCGACTCCAACGGCATGCCGGTGATGAGCATGGCGTTCCTCGTGCCGAAGGAAGAAGCTGTCGTCTGGCGCGGGCCGATGCTGCACGGCGCCATCACGCAGTTCTTGCGGGACACCGCGTGGGGCGACCTCGACTATCTGATCATCGACATGCCGCCCGGCACCGGCGACATCGCGCTGACGCTCTCGCAGGCAATTCCGCTCACCGGCGCCGTCGTCGTCTGCACGCCGCAGGATGTGGCGCTGCTCGACGCGGTGAAGGCGATCGCGATGTTCAACAAGGTGAGCATCCCGGTTCTCGGCGTCGTCGAGAACATGAGCTACTTCCTCTGCCCCGACAACGGCAAGCGGTACGACATCTTCGGCAACGGCGGCGCGCGAACGAAGGCCGAGGAGATGGGCGTGCCATTTTTGGGCGAAGTGCCGATTCAGATCCCGATCCGCGAGCGCGGCGACGCCGGGCAAACGGCAGGCAACCTCGGCGACATCGAAGCGGCGCCCTACTTCGAGCGGATCGCCTACAACCTCGTGCGGAACCTGGCGATGGACCGGGCTTCAGCCCCGCCGCTGCCGACGCTGTCGGTGTTGTAATTGATGAGTCCCACCGGCATCCTGCCAGTGGGAAGTGCCGAGCGGGTATCCACTGCCGCACTGGCAGGATGCCAGTGGCGCCCGCCCTGCTCGGCCAACAATTCCGTGGTCACGATGGAGTACCGTCGAGAGCATGCCACCCCCCGGTCATTGACCAGGGGCTTAACAAAAAAAGGGACCGCTGCCCACTAAGGACAACGATCCCTCGATACTGAGTCGCGAAAGACGTACTCCAACCTGGGTTGGCCAACCTAAGTTGGAACGACGCTTACTTCTTCGCGGTCTTCTTCTTGGCGGTCTTCTTCTTCGCTGCCTTCTTGGGGGCTGCCTTCTTCTTGGCAACCTTCTTCTTGGCAGCCTTCTTCTTCTTCTTGGCCACAGTCAATCCTCCTTAAAAAGGTCTAGGCGACGCGTCTCTCGTCAACTTTGAGGAGAAGTGTTTCGTCGTCGCCTTCCAAAGAAAACGTGTCGCCCGTCCAGGGCGACAAGTCGTATCGCGCTCGCTACTCGAGCATGGCCGCGTCTGCGATCCGAATAACTTTGGTTACCCGATCTGTTAACCAATGCATCCCAACTAAATACAGCGTTTACGAATGGTTGACAACGCCACGTCCATGTCTTCGTGGTATTTGTACGCATGATTTGTTTTTCTGCAACACTTTTTTGTGGATTTTCGGCGCGAAGCTCGTTATGGGGACCGCGCGAAGAGCATTCTGCGCGATCTCGAAGCGCATGATTCGCGCGCTCATCACGAGTCATTCAGCGCGATCCGCAGCACTTCAATAAATCGAAATCGTCGTGCCGTCTGCAGAGCGCAGCGCCGGCTGTTCAGCGCGCCGCGTGAGACCGAAATGCGCGCACTCGAGCGGTCTCAAGCGACGGTAGCGAAGCGTCGTGGCGACGCCTGGCCGCGCGAGCGTCGCGGGCCCTTCGGCGGCGCTGATGGCGCCGATCAATCGGCTCCAAATCTCGCCTGCCGACTTCAAGCGAGGATGGATCGGATCGAGCCCGTACCATGCACTTTCCCCCGAAAACACCGGGGTTTTTCGCGATGCGGCGAGTTCGGCGAGACGCTCGCTGAGCGTTTCAGCACGACGCAGCATTTCGCTGTGGGAGAGTTTGCAATTCGGAAAGAGGAGTTCGCGCAACGTGTGATAACGAGCCCAGCCTACGCGCCTGAGCGACTCGATCGGCACGTTGTTGAGGACGACTTGCGCATCGTGCGTCGCGAGTCGATCGAGCGCGCGTTCCACCCATTCGACGATCTTCTCGACAGGCGCTTCGTACGCCAAATCATTCCCCACATCGGCGACGATCGCAACCGTCGGCAAGGATCGCGCGCGGTTCAATGCGGGCGATAATCCGCTCGATAAAATTCCTGGAAATTTTTTTCCAAAAAATTTGGAATGAAGGCCATACGACCTCCCAAAACCCTTTGCGACATGAAGCTCGATTGGATGCGCGAATGTCGCGCGCAGCGATTCGACGATCGTCGGAAACATGATCGAGAGGTTACTCGCGCCCATCAACACGACGCGCTGTTGCGGCTCGCGAGTCTCAATCTGAGATGCAATCGCGGCTTTAATTGGCGATGGTTCACTCATCTCGGGCGTCAATCAACGTGCGAACGATCGTGTTGAGCAAAGTTTGGTGATGATCGGCCGCAGATCAACGAGAGATCGACCTTCTGCGAAGGGGCGCCTACCACCGATTCGAGCGATAGGCCTGTAATGTTTGGTAATTCGAGTAAGCCAGGTAACCAAACATGAAGGCTGTAAAGAACGAATGCCAGTACAACAATCCGATCAACGCCATAGTCCCCGCGGCAGCCATCGACAGTTGCAATGACATGACGATGCCGCGTCGCGGATGTTGCAACGTGAACAATTCACGCGAGACTCGGCCCCCATCGAGGGGATAAATCGGCAGCAGATTGATCAGACCCCAAAAAATATTGATCCACAGCGATTGATACAGCACCATGTTCGCCATTTTCGTCGGCAACGGCTCCCAATAAAGTTCGCGATAAACGAAGGGCACATGGAGAGTTGCACTGGAAACTTGGTCGATGTTCGCCCAGCCAATCTCGCGGCCGCTGATGCGAACGAGCGCAATGCAGATAGCCGCCAATGCAAAGCCGGCTGCCGGGCCTGCAATCGAAATGAGGATTTGACTCCGCGGACTCCGATCGCAGTCGTCGCACGACGCTAAACCGCCAAGGCCGTAGAGCGTAATCCACGGATGGCCGCCGAAATGGCGTTGGGCAAAGGCGTGGCCGAGTTCGTGAACCAAAATCGAGACGAATACGACGACAACCCACGCAAGGAGCTCCGCGGGACGCGTCCCTTCGCCACCGGTATTTAGTCCCATGATCCCGGTCACCAACCAGAAGTAAGGATGCACACGGACCGGGAAGCCAAACGCGCGGAAGCGAATGTCGCCCTGACTTGGGGCTGGTTCGGTGAGGAACATTGGCAAGGCGCGATGCGAGGTGAAAGGAGTTGTTGCCGTTCAACAGACGAACCGCAATCGACGCCCCATTATAACCAGCCTAGTTGGCCGCAGGGCTCGCTTCGGGCGCCACTGGCATCGTGCCAGCGAGGAGAGTCGAGCGAGTACCCGCTTCAGCACTGGCACGATGCCAGTGGCGCCCGTCCCCCGCTAGACGGAAATGCTCAAGATGCGTGGCGTTGTGGCGCTGCGGAACGCTCTGTTTTCAAGTGCGGGGACGGAACGCTCGTCGACGCGCTGCCCTGCGCCTCAAACACGTTCGTGATATACGCCGCCGCCCGCTCCGACGCTCCGCCGCCGGCGTGCTGATCGCGCAATCGCCGCAAGGCCGCCACGCGACGCCAACGGGCGTCGGCATCGGTGAGCCATTCAATGCAATGCCCAGCGAGGTCCGCCGACTTGTCGGTGCGGGTGAGATACTCCGGCAGCAGCGCATGGGCGTCGGCCGGATCGTTCTTGTCGTAGATGTGCGCCGGCCGCGGCGTGGCGATCTCTTTCGCCGTGAGCAGATTCACCAACGTGATGTACCGCACGCGCCGGTAGCGGTTCTGCATGAAGAATCCGAAGCGCGAGACTTGATACAAAATCACGCTCGGCTTGGCGTGGTAGAGGAGTTCCAACGACACCGAGCCTGAACAGGCCATGCAACAATCGGCGGCGTGAATCAACTCGGGCGTGCGGCCGACGTAGACCTCGGCGGCTACTCCCATCTTAGCGATCAACTGCCGAATCATCACGGCTTGCGATTCCTTGAACGCCGCGACGGCAAACCGCACGCCGGGAACTTGACGCGCGATCAACTGGGCCGCTTGCAGGAACGAGCGCGTGTTCAGTTCAACTTCCTGCGTCCGCGATCCAGGCAAGATCGTCACGAGCGGCTGATTGCTCTTCTCGAGTCTTGCGACGAACTCCTGATCAAGCGTCCGATTGCGCAGCTCATCAAAGTAAGGATGGCCGACGTACGTGGCGTTGCACCCGCGCTCGCGGAACCACTGCTCCTCGAACGGCAGTTTGCAGAGGACGTGGTCGACGAACCGTTGCATCTTCTTCACGCGATGGCTCGCCCACGCCCACACCTGCGGCGTGCCGTAGTAGATCACCGGGATGCCGCGGGCCTTCGCACGGCGGGCGATCCACCAATTGAAGCCGGGGTAGTCGATCATCACGACCGCATCGGGGCGCTCGTCGCGAAAGTAGCGGTCGGCCTGAATCAGCAGCCCGATGAACTTGTGGAGATTCGCCAGCACGCGGGCGATCCACATCACCGCCAGCTGCGTGAGGTCGGCGTGGAGTTCGCAACCGGCCGCCGCCATGCGCGGACCGCCGTAGCCGACGAAATCCCAATCGCTATGCCGCCGTTGAAACGCGCGAATGAGGTTGGCGCCATGCAGGTCGCCGCTCGGTTCGCCAACGGAGAAGAAGATTTTCACGCCACTGCTCCCAAAACGCCCTAACGAAACACGGGGCGGAAGTATGGCAAAATGCGTCGACTGGCGAAAGCTCGATTGGGTGGGGGGCTATCGGCTGACTGCTGTGAGCTATCGGCAAGACGCCGACGGTTCTGATGGCCGACTGCTAACAGCCGACGGAAGCCAACAAAAAAACAGGGCGTCTCCAACCAAGGAGACGCCCTGTCATTGATTCGGTGAAATCCCAATGACGCCGTGACAGCACGTCAACTAAGCGACGAGCGAGCCTTCCTTGTCGCCCTTCTTGCACTCATCGGCGACGAGTTCCTTTTCGCAATCGTCGTCCTTTTCACACTCATCGTCGGCGAGCAGTTCTTCATCCTTGTCGCAATCGCCGTCCTTTTCGCAATCATCGTCCGCGAGAAGAGCTTCCTTTTCGCAGTCGCCATCCTTCTCGCACTCTTCGTCGGCCAGCAGTTCGTCTTCCTTCTCGCAATCGCCGTCCTTCTCACAGCAATCGTCGGCGAGCAATTCTTCCTTTTCGCAGTCGCCGTCCTTCTCGCATTCGTCGTCGGCGACGAGCGACACGGCGTCCTTGTCCTTCTTCTCACAATCTTCGTCGGCCGCGACGGCAACCGTGCAGAACGCAACTAGCGACAGCAGGCCAAGGCCAATCCACCATGGGCTCTTCATACGATTCTTGCTCCTGTGAAAGTTTCGGAAAAATACGCCGCCGTGGCGCTGGTGTCCGATTCAGATGAAACCGCCGAGGGTCCGGCAGGTTTCGCGGGTCCTCGCATTCTTCACGGCTAGCAGTGGCCGGGTCAAGCAACTTTTCGGGCCATCGCCTCTGGATTCGTCGCAAACCCTTATGCGGATTGCGAAAAGTTTCCGTCAGCGCCGATTATTTCGACAGCTGGCAGGGGCGGCAAACGGGCTGGCGCCGCCAAGATTTGTCATTCTGAGCGGAGCGAAGAATCTGGACGCTCGGTTGAGGCACTAGATCCTTCGCTCCGCTCAGGATGACGGACGCTTCTCTTCTGGAGCTCGCCCTAGCCTGCGGTCACTCGCCCGCAAGGTACTGCGACTTGTGGAACTTCGTCCCCGGCTTCACGCGCTTCGCCACTTCTTCCGCGTCGAGCGCGAACAGCGGGCTGATCTCCACTTGCACCCCCGGGGCTACCTCGGCGCCCGCCGCTTCGAGCCAGCGGCGATGCTGGTTGAGCAGGAACTGGTGGACGTACTCCGGCGTATCCTTCGGCGCGCCGGAAGCATTTTTGAGCGGCGCGAACGCCTCTTCTTCGGCGTACTCGATCACAATCGGCCGCTCCGCATGCGGCAGCAGATCGAAAATGAACCGCTCGAACTTCAGCGCATTCGGTTCGCTCGGCTTCACCAACTCGCCGTCGTCGCCAATGTATTCCGCCTTCTTGTGCGCAACGTGAAATGGCAGCGTGTCCTTCAACTTGAGCGCGCGCTCCAGGAACGCGACGTCGAAAACATGAATCGCCACGCTCCCCGCCCAGAAGACGAGCTCGCCGTCGGCGTCGCGCTTTTCAGCGACGTCATCAGGAAAATCGCTGTACTCGATGATGCTCACGCGATTGTTGATCATCACGAAGTTGCCGAGCCGTTCTTGGGGCGATTCCTTTGCGATCGCCAGCGACGTCAGCTCCGACTTGGCGAGAATATGGAAGCCAATCAGCTCCGCATCGCAGATTGGCGCCAGCGGGTTATCAACCTGGAAGTAGAAGAGGTGCTTGATCCCGCGGCGGCCCATGTCGTCAAACGCTCCGCTCGCGCCCAGCGCCGCGACCGTCCCGCCGTGGCCGTCGGGGCTAAGGAAGATTGAATCCTTCGCTTCGAGCAACACCTGCCCTGTCTTCGCGTCGACCGCCGGCATCGTTCCCTGGCAGAAGACGAACAAGTCGTTCTTGTTGAGGCCGAGGTGGGCGTTCTTGCCCAGGAAGTCGAGCGTGTCGTCATGCGTCACCGGGCTCGTCATCATATAGAGCGGGATCGACTTCCCATGCCGCGCGGCAATCGCGCGAATCTTTTCGACGTGGATCTGCGCGAGCGTCGCCCTCGACAGCGGCCCGATCGGGTACATCCCCTTCGGCTTCTCGAACCCGAGCCGACTCCCCTGCCCTCCCGCGACGAGGATGACGCCGACTTCGCCCCGCTCCAACGCCACCACGCCAGCGCGGCGGGCTTGCTCCACAGTGATATTCAATTGATTCGCGGCGCCCGGTTTGCGCTCATGGAGCCGTACCGCCGGCGGGGGGGACGCCTTCCGGGCCAGTTCCGCCCAGTCGGGTTGGTCGATCTCGTCGCGAAAGAGCGAATCGATCAGGTCGAAGTCGATCGACATGATCTGCTGCGCAAGCTGTTGCCGGCCCGCGGCGTCGAGTTCGTCCCAGAACCGCAGCACGTGAAGCTGGTTGTGAGGCCGCAGCCGGGCTTCGAGTTCCGTCTTATTCATGGTCGCCGTCATTGATGAATTATTCGCCGCGCACCCAGCGGTAAGCCAGCCAGCACAACACGGGAAACCCGATGAAGATGATGCCGTAGGTAAACAGCGTCGTCCAGAAATGTCGCGGCCAACGGGCCATGGTCGGGTCGTTTCAGCAGAAGTCGTTGCGGAAAAAAGCAGGCCGCACAGCCGCAGACGCCGATTATCCGCAGCGGCAGCGGGCTGGCTAGTGTGCGGCCAAGATGCGCCGCAGGCCCGCTGGGTCGTGATACCGTTTGCCCCTGTCGCCCCGAGGGACTCCAAGGGGTCCGGCTAAATTCCTCGGAGTACCTCGGAATGACCGGCTGGTGA
Source organism: Pirellulales bacterium (assembly GCA_041740115.1). Lineage (GTDB taxonomy): Bacteria > Planctomycetota > Planctomycetia > Pirellulales > Lacipirellulaceae > Lacipirellula. Next base: position 2,337 of record JBGSMO010000297.1, on the reverse strand, counting down.
GCGGATTTAGCGGTATTACTACTGGTATCGCCAGCCAGTTGCCGCTCTGCGAACCAAAGGACTATACTGCCGAGTCTGCCCCGCCGCCCTTGGCAGGCTCTACTACTGTTGTTACTTGGGAGACGACGTTCGTGGCATCCGGAAAATACCTCTTCACTAGCGAAGCCGTCAGCATGGGGCATCCCGACAAGCTGGCCGACCAGATTTCCGACGGCGTGCTCGACGCCCTCTTCGCCCAAGACCCCTACAGCCGCGTCGCCTGCGAGACGATGGTCACCACCGGCATGGTCGTCATCGCTGGCGAGATCACCACCAAGGCGTACGTCGACATGCAGAAGGTCGTCCGCGAGGTGATCCGCGACGTCGGCTACACCGACTCCCCGATGGGCCTGAGCGCCGACCACTGCTCGGTCCTCGTCGCCATTGACGAGCAGAGCCCTGACATCGCCATGGGCGTCAACGACGACGCCTCGAAGGGCAAGGACATCGGCGCCGGCGACCAGGGCCTGATGTTTGGCTACGCGTGCAACGACACGCCCGAACTGATGCCGCTGCCGATCGCGCTCTCGCACCGCATCCTCAATCGCCTGACCGCCGCCCGCAAGAACGGCGAAGTCGATTGGCTCCGCCCCGACAGCAAGAGCCAGGTCACGGTCGAGTACGACGGCAACAAGCCAGTTCGCATCGACACCGTGGTCGTCTCAACGCAACATGCAGACGACGTTTCGAACGAAACGATCCGCAAATACATCATCGACAAGATCATCAAGCCGGAATTGCCGGCCGATCTGGTCACGGGCGATATCAAGTACCACATCAACCCGACCGGTCGCTTCGTCGTGGGCGGTCCGCATGGCGACTGCGGTCTCACCGGTCGGAAGATCATCGTCGACACCTACGGCGGCTGGGGTCGCCACGGCGGCGGCGCCTTCAGCGGCAAGGACCCGACCAAGGTTGATCGCAGCGCCGCCTACATGGCCCGCTACGTTGCGAAGAACATCGTCGCCTCGGGGTTGGCCGAACGCTGCGAAGTGCAGCTCGCCTACGCCATCGGCGTCACCGACCCGGTGAGCGTCTACGTCGACACCGAAGGCACCGGCAAGATCGAAGACGCGAAGATCTGCGACATCGTGAAGAAGCTCTTTCCGCTGTCGCCCTCGGGCATCATCAAGCACCTCGACCTGCGTCGCCCGATCTTCCGCAAGACGGCCGCCGGCGGCCACTTCGGCCGCAACGAGCCGGAGTTCACGTGGGAGAAGACCGACATGGCTGCGAAGATCAAGGCCGAGGCCGACAAGCTGTAAGCTGGCGGTCGCGACGTAGTCGTTTGCCCCACGCGCTTGAATCCAAAGTCACGCCAAACAGCTCCGACCCCAGGTCGGGGCTGTTTTTTGTGCGACGCTTTCGTATAGAGAATCAAATCGCACCGCCGGACTGGTCGCTTAAGCGGCCGGTCCGAACCCGCTCGCTGGTTCGCGCACTTACCCCACATTCTCAATCCGCCTTGGTCGATTCCCCGCTCGTCGTGTACCCTGACCTCCATGGCGTCGGTTGGATCCTCCGCTGCATTCTCAGAACGGACGCGTCGTTCGATCACGATCACGTGGGTGCGCGCCGCTGCGCCTGGCGGGATCATCGCGCTGCTCGTCGTCGGCTCGGTCCTTATCACGCGCCGCACCGTCGGCGCGTTCACCAGCCACCTTCCCACCCTGCCGCTCCTGGCGACGGTCACCCTCACCGCCATGGTCGTCCTCGGCGGCCGCGTCGCCTGGCGGCTCACCAGCCCGCCGCGGCGTCGCGAACAACTCCAGTTCCGCGAGCAAGTCGTCGGCTGGGGCGGCACTCTTGCCTTGGGTCTCATGTTCCTCGGCTGCTCGTTTCCGTCATTCGCCTACTGGAACTGGCTCTGTTGGGCGCCGCTGATCATTGCCGACTACCTGCAACGCGACTGGTTCTTCGAAACGGCCCCGCCCGCCTGGACGCCGCGACTCCACGATCACGAGCCCAACTTGGCGCCATGGCGTCCGCGCGGCGACAACGCCGAATCGTCCACGCTCCTGCCGCTTGCGCCTGTCCGCGAGGAAACTCGCGAGCACTACCCGCTGTTCGAGCGTGAGTTCGACGAATCGACCGCCGACGAAGAACAGGGCGTCGAAGCGCTCGACCCCAACGTCCTCCAGCAGCTCACCCGCATTCGCAACGAGTCCGGCGTTGAGTCAATCTTCGGCACGCTCCGCGCCGAGTTCGCACCCGGGCAGCGGCACGCGACGCTCCACGTCGGCTTCTGCCCCCCGCTTGCCGGCTCGCCGACCGTGGAAGCCGACCCTGCCGACGGCC
>JBGSMO010000282.1:0-53763 GCA_041740115.1 Pirellulales bacterium | reverse complement strand
GCGTAAGTGCCGAAAAATCGTCGCGCAGTCTCTCTAAGTTAGGGCGATTTGCGGGTTCGACGACGGGTCGAGCTTTCTTGACTCTAATGCTTACGCCAATTACACTTGGAGCGAGTGAATGCCCTTCACTAGCACGGTCGTCGTCCGCCGAAAAGGACTTCGAGCCTTGTCATAGGGGAACTCTTCGTGACCAAGAAAGAAATCGTGAAGACCATCTCAGAAGAGATCGGTCTCACGCAGTTGAAGACCAAAGAAATCGTCCAAAAGACGTTCGACGCCATCGTCGAAACGTTGGTGGAGGATCATCGGATCGAGCTGCGGAATTTCGGCGTCTTCGAAGTGAAGCGTCGGGCCGCTCGCAAGGCGCGTAACCCGCGTACCGGTGAGAAAGTCTTTGTCCCCGAAAAGTTTGTGGTCACCTTCAAACCGGGCAAAGAGATGGAGGAGCGAGTCCGCGAGCTCGAGCGTCGCGCCAACGAGGCCGCTCGCCAGCAGGCTCTGCAAAGCAATCACGAACCGGTTCCACCGGCTGCCGCTGTCTCTCCCACACACGAAACACTTGGCTCCGCAACGAGTTACGAGCCCGGCTCGGGCAACTCGGCGTAGCAGCCGCATCTGGTCTTTTCTCTGCTGACAGCAATGTCGGCAGGAGGTCGGTCAAGGTCAGTCTCGACGTAAGTCGATACCCTCGCTAGGATTGCCGCCCCTCGTCATGGGGAGTGCAGTCGCCGACAGCTTTTCAGGAATCTATTCGAACTACGTTGATCGCGCCCTTTCGTAGCGCATGGACGCGTTCGACAAAGCGTAAACAGTGAGATCGTTGGACGTTACGACGCACATTGTATGGGGCGTGACGTCCTGTTTGCAGCTCAAGGAGGAGCTACGCACATGCGCAATTGGCTCATATCAACCGCGCTGGCCTGCACGCTGCTAAGCAGCACGGGCTGTTTGATTCCGATCTATTCCGGCGACCCGGCGCGACGTGCGCAGGAGCTGTTCTATAGTTCAGAAAACCTCCGCGCCCTGCTCGACGAGTGGGAGCGGATCTGGTTTCTGGATATGCCGACCCATCTGACGCCCCACAGCGTCCACGGCGGCATCATCTAGTCCGTCTGGCCCCGCGGGGCCGGATCGATCTGACCGTCCACGCGCGGCGTGTGCGGGCCCTTCACGGCCCGCGCACGCCGTTTCCATGCGCCGGTTGCCCGAGTCGAGGCTGGCAGGCTAGATTCACAAGGTCGTCGCTGCACCATGACCGCTTGCCTTTAGCCACTTGCCGCCCGTTGACTCTCGCCCCGCCAACGTCGTCCGTCGCAACCGCGATCGATCTCCAGGTCACGCTCGGCCGGCTCGCACTCCCCAATCCGATCCTCGTCGCTTCGGGGACCTTCGGCTACGCCCGCGAGATGGAGAGTCTCGTCGATCTCTCGCGCCTGGGCGGCATCCTGCCGAAGACGGTCACCCGTCAAGCTCGGCCCGGCAACGCCCCCTGGCGTACGGTCGAAACGCCGTCGGGCATGCTCAACGCGATCGGCCTCGACAACGACGGGATCGAAGCGTTCCTCGCTCATCACCTCCCTTACCTAACGAGTCGCGGGACGCCGATCATCGTGAGCGTCGCCGGTCGGACGGCGGAAGAGTTCGTCGAAATGTCGGCAATGGTCGGCGACGCCGATGGCGCCGCGGCGGTGGAACTCAACATCTCTTGCCCGAACGTCAGCCACGGCGTCGACTTCGGCGTGAACGCAGCGCTCTGCGAAAAGCTGGTCGCCGATTGCCGCGCCGCGTGTCGGCTGCCGATCATCGCCAAGCTGACGCCGAACGTCACCAGCATTGCCGAGATTGCCAAGGCGGCCGAAGCGGGCGGCGCCGACGCAATTTCCTTGATCAACACCTGCCAAGGGATGGCGATCGATTGGAAGCGGCGGCGGCCGATCCTCGGCAACGTCATCGGGGGCCTGAGCGGGCCGGCGATCAAACCGATCGCCCTCCGCTGCGTCTTCCAGGCGGCCCAGGCGGTGAAGACGCCGCTCATCGGCATCGGCGGCATTGCGACAATCGACGACGTGATGGAATTCTTGGTTGCGGGAGCCTCCGCGGTTCAACTGGGGACCGTCAACTTCTACAATCCAACCGTTTCGATGACCGTGCTCGACGCCCTCCCCGCGACGATCACGTCGCTCGGCGCCACGAGCGTAGCTGAAGTCGTCGGCTCGCTGCAGACTAAACAAAACTAGCCTCCGAAAAGAATCTCGCCCATGCGCGTCCTCAGCGGCATTCAACCGACCGGCCCCTTTCACTGGGGCAACTACTTCGGCGCCATTCGGCAGTACGTCGAACTGCAGGATCAGGCCGACGAGGCGTATTACTTCATCGCTAACCTCCACGCGCTCAACACGGTGCGCGACCGCGATCTGCTGCGGCAGTACACGCTCAACGGCGCGATCGACCTGCTGGCTCTCGGACTAAATCCCGAGAAGGCCGTGCTGTTCGTCCAGTCCGACGTGCCTGAGGTGAGCGAGCTTTGCTGGCTACTACTCACTGGCACGCCCATGGGACTGCTCGAACGTTGCGTCAGCTACAAAGACAAGATGGCTAAGGGGCTGAAGGCGGACGCCGGACTATTCACTTACCCGGTGCTGCAGGCGGCCGACATCCTGGCCTACGATTCGAACATCGTCCCGGTCGGCGAGGATCAGATCCAACACATCGAAGTCTGCCGCGACATCGCCGGTAGCTTCAATCATCACTTTGGCGAGACGTTCGTCATGCCAAAGGCGAAGGTGCTCGACAGCTCGGCGCGGGTCCCCGGACTCGACGGCGAGAAGATGTCGAAGAGCTACAACAACACGCTGGCCGTCTTCGACGACGTGAAGGCGCAGCGCAAGCAGATCATGCGGATCACGACCGACAGCCGGCCGATGGAAGAGGCGAAGAATCCTGAAGGGGATGTGCTGTTCGATCTCTACAAGCTGGTCGCGACCGAAGCACAAGTCGCCGACATGGCCGCCCTCTACGCTCGCGGCGGCTTCGGCTACGGCGAAGTGAAGAAGGCGCTGGCTGATGCTGCGGAGGCGTTCTACGCCACAGCTCGCGAACGCCGCGCCGATTGGGCCGCTCGCCCCGACGACGTGCGCGACGTGCTCAAAGCCGGCGCCGCGAAGGCCCGCGCGAAGGCAGCCGCGACGCTGGCTCGCGCTCAAGCCGCCTGTGGAGCCAAGGGATACTAAACGAGAAAAACGAATAGGACGCGGATTTTCGCTGATTGGGCGGATTTCCGCGGATGAATTGAGTTCACGAGTCCATTCGCACTTCTTGGATTTTTAATCCGCGAAAATCCGTTAAATCCGCGTACATCCGCGTTCCACTCTTTGAAGTTTAGTCAGAGACCGCCATGGCCGCCCGCATCATTGGCATCGGCACCGACATTATCGAGTGCCTCCGCATCGCCCAGATGATCGAACGCCACGGCGAGATCTTTATCCGACGCGTCTACACCGATCACGAGATCGCCTACTGCTCCTCAAAGCGGGCGGCGACGCAACACTACGCCGGCCGTTGGGCGGCGAAGGAAGCGGTGCTGAAGGCCCTCGGCACCGGCTGGGTCCGCGGCATCAGTTGGCGGGACGTTGAAGTTCGCCATAAGGCGGGCGGCGCCCCGATCGTCGCCCTCCGCGGCGGGGCGCGAGAGGTCTTCGAGCGATCGGGAATCGCTCACATGCACCTCAGCATCTCCCACTGCCGCAGCCATGCGACGGCGTATGCGATTGCCGAAGCTGATCCCGTCGACGAATGACGGCGAGCTTCGGGCGCCCTCGACAGAGGCGAACGTTTACTCGTCGCTCTCTTCGACGGCAGCCTTTTTGGCGGTCTTCTTCTTGGCCGCCTTCTTCGCTGCCGGTTTCTTCGTGACGCCCTTCTTCGGCGCCGCCTTTTTGGTCGCCGCCTTTTTCTTCGCCGCCTTCTTCTTCGGCGGTCCCATCGCCGCCTTCTCGGCGAGCATCGACAGCGCTTCGTCGAACGTCAGCTCCTCGACCGTCATCCCCTTCCGCAGCGAGAGATTCGTCTCGCCGTCGGTGATGTACGGCCCGTAGCGACCGTCGAGCACTTGGATTGGCTTCTCCGTCACCGGCGACGGCTTCTCGAACGTCCGTAGCGGTTCCTTCTTCGCCGCGGCGCCGCGGCCGTGGGTCTTCGGCTGGGCGAGCAATGCGATGGCCTGCTCAAGCGTCACGTCCAGCGGTGAGACGTCGCTCGGCAGCGAACGAGTATCGTCGCCGCATTTGATATAAGGTCCGAACCGCCCGTTGAATGCCATGATCGGCTGGTTTTTCTCGGGATGATCGCCCAAGTTGCGCGGCAGCGTCAGGAGCTTCAGCGCGGTCGCCAAGTCGATGTCGGCGGGGCTCATCCCCTTGAGCAGCGACGCGTTCTGCGGCTTCTCTTCGTCTTCAGGCGTGCCGCGCTGGATGTACGGTCCGAAGCGGCCTGTCTTCAGATAAACCGGCTTGTGGGTGTCGGGGCAGATGCCGAGCGGCTCGTCGCCCTGCGCCGCTTGTTCCAGCAGCGCGAGCGCCATCTCCAGGGTCACTTCATCGGGCGGCGTCTCTTCCGGCAGCGAGCCGGTGCGGTCCCCTTGCTCGACGAACGGCGAGTACCGCCCCACCCGCACAAAAACCGGCGGCTGTCCTTCGGGCTGGCCGATGAAAATCCGCCCGATGCGAGCCGGATCGATCTCGTCAATCTTGTTTTCAAGCTGCTTCTTCAGCCCCGGCGCGCCGTTGCCGTAATAAAACTTGTCGAGGTAGCTGACCGACTCCTGCTCGCCGCGGCTGATCGCGTCGAGATCATCTTCCATCTGCGCGGTGAATTGATAATCGACCAGCGACGACAGATGTTCTTCTAGCAACTGCACTACTGAGAACGCCACCCACGTCGGCACGAGCGCGTTCTGCTTCTTGAAGACGTAATTGCGCGCCAAAATCGTATCGATAATCGACGCATAGGTACTCGGCCGGCCGATGCCCCGCTCTTCGAGGGCCTTCGTCAGCGACGCTTCGCTGAATCGGCCGGGGGCTTGCGTCGTATGCTCTTTCGCATCGAGCGCCGCGCACGTCAACAGTTCGCCGACTTCAACGCTCGGCAGCACCTTTTCCTGGTCGGCGAGTTCGGCGCTCGGATCGTCCGAACCTTCGACGTACGCCCGCAAGTAGCCGGGGAAGTCGATCGTCTTGCCGCTCACTTGGAAGACGCAACCCTCGCCTTCGATGGTGATCGAAATCCGCCGGCCGCGGGCGTCGGCCATCTGGCTGGCGATCGTCCGCTTCCAGATCATCTCGAAGATCCGAAACTCATCGACGCCCAGCTGCCCCCGCATCGTGTCGGGCAATTCGAACGGGTGGCCCGCGGGGCGAATCGCCTCGTGAGCTTCCTGGGCGTTCTTCACCTTGGAGCGATAGATTCGAGGCTCAGCCGGGAGGAATTCGCCGCCGTAGTTCTTGTCGACCAGATCGCGGGCGCTCTCGATGGCGACCGACGCGAGGTTGGTCGAGTCGGTACGCATGTAAGTGATGTGGCCATTTTCGTACAGACTCTGCGCCACCTGCATCGTGCGCCGAGCAGTGAACCCGAGCTTGCGGTTCGCTTCCTGTTGCAGCGTACTGGTGGTGAACGGCGGCGACGGCTTGCTGCTGTAGGGCTTGTCTTCGATCGACGCGACGCGGAATCTGCCGCTGCGGATGCGCTCTGCGAGCGCGGCCGCGGCCGGTCCGTCGAGCAGCATCATCTCCGGGTTCTTCAACTTGCCCGTGGATGAATCAAAATCCTTACCGACCGGGATGCGCCGGCCGTCGACCGACACCATCGTCGCCTCAAGCGATTGCTTGTCGCTCTTCGCGAAGACGCCGAGCAAATCCCACCACGTCGCCGAGACGAACGCCATCCGCTCGCGCTCGCGCTCGACGATCAGTCGCACCGCCACGCTCTGCACGCGGCCCGCCGAAAGCTTCGGCCGCACTTTGCGCCAAAGCAGCGGCGACACTTCGTAACCATAGAGCCGGTCGAGAATCCGCCGCGTTTCCTGGGCACGGACCAAGCCGTCGTCCACCTGCCGCGGCGATTCAATGGCTGCCTGGATCGCCTCTTTGGTGATTTCGTGGAACACGAGCCGATGGACCGGCACCTTCGGCTTCAGAATCTCCAGCAGATGCCAGCTGATCGCTTCCCCTTCGCGATCCTCGTCCGTCGCCAGATAGAGGGCGTTAGCCCCCTTCAATTGGTCTTTGAGCAGCTTGATCTGCTTCGTCTTCCCCGGGGGGATGACGTAGATCGGCGTAAATCCGTCGGTGACGTTCACCCCCAGGTTCGCCCACGACTCTTTCTTATATTCTTCCGGCACCTGCTTGGCGCCCTGCGGCAAATCGCGAACGTGGCCAATACTGGCCTCGACGCGATAGTTCTTGCCAAGGTACTTGCCAATCGTCCGCGCCTTGGCCGGAGATTCGACGATCACCAGCGCTTGGCCGGCAGATTCGGAAGTGGAGCTTTTTTTGGCCATCGGTCGGCTGCGGGCTGGGCGAGATCGCGAAATCAGGGCAGAGGAAACATCAACTCACGTCGCTGCGTGCTCGAACTACTCGGTGCTGGAATTATCCGCCCACGGGCAAGGCGGCCGTAAACAAACTTTCGCTAAGCGGCAGTCGTAGACAAATTGCGGCAATCGTTAGGAGTGGCGCCAGCGGTAATCTTTTCCTAGCTATCGCCAACCTCCAAAAGCCGACCGCAACGGTCGCCCAAGTCTCCGAAACAGTCGTCGACGAAACGGCTCACAGCCCCTTCACCGGCACGCGCGAATCGGCGATACTCCCTTGTTGGGATTGCGTTTACGTCGATTCCCCATAGAATCAGCATCCTTCATTTCGCGACTTCCGCTGGTCAATCATTACTTTTCGACATGGCCGCCTGTCAAGGACCGGCCGGGCGATAGCACGATTCTTTAGGACGATTTCATGTCTAGCCCGTTTCGCTATTTTCGCAAGCACACCAAGGTGTTCATGGCCGTGGCGGTCGTGCTGCTAATGTTTATTTTCGTCCTCGGCAGCGCCTTGAACGGAGGCGGGCCGGGCGGCGACGGGAATCCAGCGAACGGGACAGTGGCGACCTGGAACGGCGGTTCGCTAGATCAAGGTCAACTGAACGCGCTGGTTCAGCATCGCCTGATCACGGACGAATTCTTGAAGCGAGTCTTTGCTCAGGGCGGAGGCCGATCGGAGTACGACCTGCCGATCGACATTCCCTGGCGCGGCATGTTGCTCGGCGACCAGCAACGCGACAACATCGAGCAGATGGTCATTCAAACCGAGGTCGAGGCCGATCTCGCCAAGCGCGCCGGCATCACCGTCAGCGACGACTTGATCAGCGACTACATCGCCAAGATGGGGCTCGGCAATCTCAACTCCGAGCAGCTCGAGCAAATCCTCGCGAGCGTCGGCAACGGCAATCCTCGCACCAGCGAAGGGATCGTCATGGGGACGCTCCGCAAGATGCTGGCGGCCCACTTCTATACGCGCATGTATGCGGACCCGGCGCTCGTGATCCTGCCTCACCAGCGTTGGCGGGACTGGAAGCAAGTGAACGAGCGCATTTCCGTCCAAGCGGCGATCTTGCCAGTCGAAAAGTTCCTCGCCGAAGTACCGGAACCGACTGAAGAACAATTGTTGGCGCTCTACAACGACTTCAAAGAGTTCGACCCAGGTCGTCGCGTCGACGTCGGCGGTCGCATCCTCCCATCGCCCGATCCGGGCTTCGCGGAGCCACGGCGAGTTCGCCTGCAGTACCTCAAGGGAAGCGTGACGGAGCTCGCCGAGAAGCTGCTGGACAAGGTTTCGGAAACCGACGTCGCTTACTATTACGAGCAACATAAAGAGACCGACTTCCTAAAGATGGACGTCCCGGCCTCGCCAACGGCGCCAGCCGAGGAAGCGACGGAATCAACGGAACCGACCGACCCCGCGGCGCCTGCTGCCGATACGCCTGCCGCGACGGAAGCACCAGCCGAACCGGCCGCCCCGAGCGAGGAACCTGCTCCGCCCGCCGCCGAGACGCCTGCAGCAGAGACTCCGGCAACCGAAGCGTCGCCGGCGGAATCGGCAACGCCTGACACGGAAACCGCCCCGCCCGCGGAGGGAGAAGAGTCTTCCGACGCTCGTCCCGTCAGCCCCTTCCGCTTGGCGTCGTTCCAAGAGGCCCCCGCCGCCACTGAGGAGGCTGCCACTGAGCCCGAGACGCCAGCCACAACGGAGCCGGCGAGCGAATCGGCAACGACGCCCGAAGCTCCTGCCGAAACCATTGAGTCGACGCCTGCCGCCGACGCGACGGGGGGCGAAGCGGCTTCCTCCGCGTCGACCCCGCCGGCCGCCGCCGCTGCCGACAAGTACGAGCCGCTCGAAAACGTCCGCGACGAAATTCGTCGCGAACTCGCTCGCGACATGGCGATCAAGGAACTCGATCGCATCATGGGCGAGTCGATGGCTCAGCTGCAAACCGAGTTCAACACGTACGGCATCGCCGTGATCGAGGCGACCGAGGCCCGTAAGAAGGCGCCGAAGCCGCCGGCGAAGCTCGCTGATCTGCAATGGCTGGCCGACAAAAACGGCCTCATTTACGAAAAGACGAGCCCGCTGACACTGCCGGAACTGTTCGACACGCCCGTCGGCAAGGCCGTCGGGACGGCAACGCAAGAAATGACGGTCGCCCAAGCCGCCTTCTTCGCTCTCAAACCATTTGAACCGTTCATGGCCACCGAGCTTGAAGGCGACGCTTACATCGTCATGAAAACCGAGGATATCGCTCGTCGAATTCCGGAGTTCAAGGAAGTCCGCGACAACGTCGCGTCGGCCTGGAAGCAACGCGAAGCGGCGAAGCTCGCCGAGAAAAAGGCGAAGGAGCTCGCCACTGAGATTCAGAAGAGCAACACGCCGTTCGACCAGTTCTTCTTCGCCGATCGTGGTTTCGAGGTCGTCAAGGAAACTGCGCTCTTTAGCTGGCTCAGCTATCCCACGGGCCGCGCCGGCTTCGGACAGTTGCCCGGCCTGAGCGACGTCCCTGAATTGAAGGGCATCGGCCCTCAGTTCATGGAAACTGTCTTTAGTCTCTCGGATAACGAGACCGTCGGCCTGCTCAACTACGATCAGTCCGCGGCTTACGTCGTTCGCCTCGCCCGCAAGCAATGGAGCGACGACGACCTGAAGAAGCTCTTTTTAGAAGAGTCGGAGGCGTGGCCGGGCCGCAGTGACATGCTTTACAAGCACGCGTCCATCTTCAACAGCGCCGTTGAAAGTGACATGTTCACCGAGCGAGCCGGCTTAAAGTTCGACGAAAAGTGGCTCGAAGAACGCCAGAAGCGTCAGCAACGGTAGAGCCTGCAGCCCCTGGCTTCAAAGCTTATTCAACTGCCGCCGTCGTTCTTGAATGACTTAGCCACCAACGCCTTAACCACAGAGAGCACAGAGGAAGAATCGAGGCGTTTGCTCCTTCTCGCTTTCTCTGTGACCTCAGTGTTCTCTGTGGTAAATGCGATTGATGACGGCTGTTGCGTAGGCTTATCTGCCGGAGGGCGGATTGCATTCCGCTAGGCGATGCCCTGCGTCGCGCTGAGGCCGGGGCTAAAAGTTGGCGCACCAATCAAACGCAAAAAGCCCGCCTCCCATGCCGTATGGAAGGCGGGCTTTCTTTATTTGAACTTCAGCTATCGCCGAACGTCGCTCGTTCAACTAACCGCGGGTCGGCTTCAGCACCACCACCGACAGCGGCGGCAACGTAAACTCAATCGAGAACGGCCGCCCGTGGCTTTCGCTCTCCTCGGCCATCACGCCGGGATAGTTCCCCACGTTGCTGCCGCCGTAGTAAGCCGAGTCGGAGTTGAAGATCTCGCCGTACCAGCCCCCTTCCGGCACGCCCAAACGGTAGTTGTGCCGCGGTACAGGAGTGAAGTTGCACGCCACCACCGTGAAGTCGTTAGGATCCTTGGCCCGGCGCACATACGCCAGGATGCTGTTGGCGTAGTTGTGGCAATCGATCCACTCGAAGCCGGTGCTCTCGAAGTCGACCTGGTGGAATGACTTCTCGTTGCGATAGAGCTGGTTCAGATCGCCCATCATCTTCTGGACGCCCTGATGGGTATCCCACTGCAGCAGATCCCACTGCAGCTCGCAGTCGTGATTCCACTCGTTCCATTGGCCGAACTCGCAGCCCATGAACAGCAGCTTCTTCCCTGGATGCGTCCACTGGTAAGCGTAGAGCAAGCGCAGGTTGGCAAACCGTTGCCACAGGTCGCCCGGCATCTGGTCGAGCAAGGCGCCCTTCCCGTGGACCACTTCGTCGTGCGAGAAGGGAAGCGTGAAGTTCTCAGTGAAGGCATAGATCAGCGAGAACGTCAGTTCGTCGTGGTGGTATTGGCGGTGAATCGGCTCGTGCCGGAAGTACCGCAGCGTGTCGTTCATCCAGCCCATGTTCCACTTCAGGCTGAAGCCGAGCCCGCCAAGGTAAGTCGGCCGCGAAACGCCGCCCCAGGCGGTCGACTCTTCGGCGACGGTGAGCGTGCCGGGGTGTTGCTGGTGAACCTGTTCGTTGAATTCCTTGAGGAACGAAATCGCCTCAAGGTTCTCGCGACCGCCGTACTGGTTGGGGATCCACTCGCCGTCGTTCCGGCTGTAGTCAAGGTAGAGCATCGACGCCACCGCATCGACGCGCAGGCCGTCGATGTGGTACTTGTCGAGCCAGAATAGCGCGTTCGACGTGAGGAAATTCCGCACCTCGTTTCGGCCGTAGTTGAAAACGTTCGTGCCCCAATCAGGATGCTCGCCCTGCCGGGGATCGGCATGCTCGTAGAGAGCCGTGCCGTCGAATTTGGCCAACCCGTGGCCATCCTTCGGGAAGTGGGCCGGCACCCAGTCGATCAGCACGCCGATGTTGTGCTGGTGGCAGTGGTCGACGAAGTACATGAAGTCTTCGGGCGTGCCGTAGCGGCTCGTGGCGGCGTAGTAGCCGACCGTTTGGTAGCCCCAACTGCCGGTGAAGGGGTGCTCGCTGACCGGCATCAGTTCCAGGTGGGTAAAGCCCATCTTCTGGCAGTACTCGACCAACTGGTGAGCCAGATCGCGGTAGTTGAGCCACTGCGTCTCGCCGCCGTGGTCCTGCTTCCAACTGCCGAGGTGAACCTCGTAGATCGACATCGGCGCGTCGAGTGCGTTGGCGCCGGTCGCGCGATTGGCCATCCACTCGCGATCGTTCCACTGGTAGTGGTTCAAGTCCGTGACGATGTTGGCCGTTCGCGGCGGCAACTCGGCGGCGAACCCGTAGGGATCGCACTTCTCGAGCACCTGACCGCCGCGCGCCTTCACCGAGTACTTGTAGAGCAGGCCCGGCTTCGCGTCGGGGATGAAGAGTTCCCAGACGCCGGTGGGAATGTGCTTCCGCATCGCGTGCTTGCGGCGGTCCCAGCCGTTGAAGTCGCCGACGATGCTGACGCTCTCGGAGTTAGGGGCCCACACGGCGAAGTTGACGCCGGTGACGCCGCCGATGGTCCGCAGGTGGGCGCCGAGCTTCTCGTAGCTCTGCCAGTGGCGGCCTTCGCCGAGCAGGTAGAGGTCGTATTCGCTCAACAGCGGAGGGAAGGCGTACGGGTCGTGCGACGTCGTCTGCTCGCCTGCGGAGTTCACCGCCCGCAGTTGGTAGGTCCGCCCTTGTTCCACGTCATGAATCTCCGGTCCACAGATGGCTTCGAACAGGCCGGCGGGGTGAATCCGCCGCATCGGCTTCGACTCCCCTGCCCTCGGATCGACCAACCATGCCTGCTGCGATTGCGGCAAGTAAGCCCGCACCGCCAACGCCTGGCGGCCATTCTCTTCGATCACATGCGGGCCCAGCACCTCGAACGGATTTTCGTGGTAGCCGTGGATAACTGGGTTAATCGCGTTGACGTCGACGGTGGATCGCACGGTGGTCTATCCTGCTTACTGTTGTACTTGAAACGGAGGCAGCGTGCTTGGGGCCGCTGCGGCCGGTAATCGTTGCGGTGAGGGGTCGGGAGGCAATCTCTGAGGCCCCGCGGTGACCGGTTTGGTCCCGTCTGGCGGCCGAATTTCTCAAGGCGGGGCGGGACTTTTTAGCCGGCGGCGAGGGTCGAGGGACGGAACGCATCGCCCAGCGTGGCGGCGGCTTGGGTCGCCCGCCGGAAGCCTTCGGCGGCGAGCGTGAACCGGCCGCGACGCGGACGGGCGACGACGACCGACTCGACTTCTGGAACGACAGCCGTCGCTTCGGCTTCTTCCTCGCCGGCGAACTGCCAGAGACGGCAGTCGACCTGGTGGTAGTTCAGGGCGCGATCAACGCGTTTCCACAGGTCGTGGTCCCGGACCGGGACGACGCGGCCGAAGCGTTCCCACTGCCAACCGTTGGCGCGCCAGTCGTTCAGGCCTCGCTTCAGGCCGCGATTAACGTAGCGGCTCTTGGTCACCAACGTCACGCGGGCCGAGTGGTCGATTGACTCCAAACCGCGAACGACGGCGAGGAGTTCCAGCCGTTCGTGGCAGTCGATTGGTTCAAAGTCGTTCGCCGTGAAGCTTTCGCCGGTGGCGACGTTCTCCAGCACGAACCGCCACGCCCCCCCTTGATTGGGTTCGATCGCGGCTTCGGCGAAGAGCAAATAATGGGCGGCGGGAGCGGTCATCATCGCAGTCGTTCCAGCAAGTTCGGCCGAATGGGAGCTTCGCCAAACTCATCAGGCGGGAACCTTGGCGGCGGCGTCCGTGGGCCAAGGCGTTGACTGTAGGCGGGGGAGTCGCGTCCGTTGCGAATCAGACCGTGACACTTGCTCGATCTAGAGAACGGTATCGGCAGCCTTTTCGCAATCGCTCCAGCTTAACAGCGAAAAAGTGGAGCCGAATATGGACTTACGACCTGCCGATTGGGCGCTGCAGGTCGCCAGGGGCCGTGGAGCGTGCCGATGTTAACGGTCGAAGCGACGGCGCTGTGAATGCTGGGCGTTGACCAACTCGGCCAACCGTTGCCGGTCGGCGAGCGTCGCGCCCCCGTCGAGGACGGCCCAGGTGAGGCGAGTGATTTCCTGCTCAATTAGCCGAGCGTCAGCCCGAGCTTCAGCCTGAGAAACGACCGGGGCCGGCGAAGCTTCCTGACCAACGGAAGCCGTCCAAAATGGGATCGGGGTCGCGCTGAGGTCGAAGGCATTGGTATCGCGAAGCATGGTCATCCACTCCATTGCCGCCCGAGGAAAATTGGCCGGTCTTTCATTAACTCGACACGGAATCGGTCGATGCGGTTCACATCCTGCGAGGCCGCCGGAAGAGTTGAAATCCGATGAAAGCAACTCGTATGCCGCTCGCTTTATCCGCTTGAATTGGCCCTTCTCGGCGCCATCCCTCAGCCACAGTAAAACCTCGCTGGGAAAGGAGTTGCGATCAACCTGGCGCTAGCATCGACACTGTCGGCAGCGAGCGGCGACCTCGGGCCTCGCTCGCCTAGCTCCAGTGCAGGCCTGCACGGAATGTCGGCAGCCCCCGCATGGCGCCGGGCGTAACCGTTGCCCATGGCGGAATCTGTTCCACGCTAAGCGGTTAGGCCCAATATTCGGTCCACGGGCATCCGTAATACGGAATCCCGCGCTCCTCGCCACCCGCCAAGGGGGACTGATGCGAGATAGGCTTCACATAGAGCGGAGTTCCCCAGGCGTCAGCCGCTCTCCCACCTTACTGCCCCGTCTTTTTTCGGGGTCCCGCCTACAGAGTCAGGCAGCCCTCCAGCGGAGAACTCTCATGCAATTCGGAATGTTTCTGGTCGACAACGGGCTCCTTTCCAGTCAGGCGTTCTACCAGGCGCTGAAACTGCAGATGCGCTCGCGGCCCCAGCTCGGCACGTTGGCGATCCAAACCCGTCGGCTCACGGTCAAGCAAATGTTCGTCATTCTCCAGGAGCAGTGCGACACGCCGCAGCAAATGTTCGGCGAGATCGCCGTCCGCCTCGGCTACCTGACGAACGAAGATCTCAGTCAGTTGCTCGACGAGCAGTCGCGCCACATGGCGTCGCTCCCCGACGTGCTGGTGGAACATGGGTTCCTGTCGGCCGAGGTCGTTGATCAGCAGTATGCGGCGTATCGACATAGCACGCGGCAGGCGGAGCCGGAGTTGGAATTGGCGCACTCGTAATTGCGGCGGCAGTTTACGTTAATGATGCTATTAGCCCCCGGCACTTGATGCCGGGGGTTTTTTGTGGCGTCGTTCGGTCCCCCGGTTTGAAGGAAGCCTATTCAATTGCTGTCACGAAACGCATTTACCACAGAGAACACAGAGGCCACAGAGAAGACGCTAAAGGACGATATCCTTGAATCTTCCTCTGTGCTCTCTGTGTGCTCTGTGGTTGAGTCGTTATCCGCTAAGCATTTCAAGAATGATGGCTGTTGAATACGCTTCTGAAGAACCGGGGGCTAAGTGGCGAGGTCGATAGCTTCGGCCAACAGGTCGGTGAGGCCGGGGAGCGCGCGGAGGTCTGCGGCCAGGCGGGGGTGGGCGAAGAGGCGGACGCGCTTCACGTAATCGTCGAACTGCTGCTTGGCGAGCGTTTTCACGACCGGCGACACGTCGCCGAGTTGCCGGTAACGCCCCTCCTTCGGGAAGAAGACTTCGATCTGGAACTCGACCTCCAACTCGATTGGCGGCGCGTCGAACAGGATCTCATGAGGCGCCACCACGCGAGCCAACGCGCGGCTGGCAAGACCGGCGAAGTGTTCGGCGCAGCGAACCAGCCACGGGTAGGGCCGCCGGGCGAGCCGTTCGTAGAGTGCCGGTTCTTGGAACAGGCTGCACTGGGCGACGCGCTTGTAAAGCCGCCGCGATGGGCCGAAGAGGCCGTCGAGGAGCTCCGCTGAGGGGCCGTCGCCAGCCGCCTTGCGGAGAGCGTCGATCATCGGTTGCTCAGTTAACCGAAAGAGCGCATCAACGTCGAGATTCGGGTGGAGCAGGTAAAACGCCCGCTGGAGCATTGCGGTCGCCGCACGAACGGCATGGTGCCAGTAAACCTCGCTGAACATCACATAGCGGGCGAAGACCATCATTTCCGCGGCGGTCTTCCCCTTGTCGGTAATGGCCAGGCAGTCGCCCGCTTCGTTCAGGCAGAGGCTTTGAATCAATCGGGGCTGATCGAAGTTGCGACCGTAAGGGACGCCGGCGTGGAGGCTATCTCGCATGAGGTAGTCCATCTTGTCGACGTCGATCGGCCCCGAGAGCATGCTTCGCAGCAGCCGGCCGCAGCGGTCGGCGGGCTTGTGGGAGAGCATTTCGACGACGTCGCGCGGCTGGATGTTCCACTCATCGCGTAGTACGTCTGCCAGTTCGCCTTCCAGCAGAAAGCTGTTGGCGAACAGCTCGTGGCTGGGGACCTGCCGCAGGCTGATGTCTTCGATCGGGTGGCAGAAGGGCCAATGGCCGAGGTCATGCAGCAGCGCCGCCACCAGGAACCGCTCCGCCGCCGCTGGTGTGACCGTCGCCTCGAAGCGATCGTTGTCGGCGAGGCGATCGAGATAGAGCAGCGCCATCCGGTAGACGCCGAGCGAGTGCTCCAGCCGCGTGTGGTTCGCCGCGGGATAGACGAGGCTCACGAGGCCGAGTTGGCTGATGTTCGCCAGGCGGCGGAATTCGGGGGCGTCGATCAGATGGCGGACGCGCGGCGTGAGGGGAACGTCGATCTCGGGCGGGATGCGAATGAGGTGACGACTCGACCGCAGAGCGGCGATTTCAGGAATGTCGCGCAAGGTCGTCATCGGTTCGTTCTCTTCCGCGGTAAAAAGTGCCGAGGATTTCCTACTCGGCCATGTGGGCCAAGGCGGCCAAGGCGGCCAACTCAAAATTGTGGCCAACATGGAACCTTTTGACCGCTGACACGGCGTTCGGCCGTATCCGCGGGCGTCTACAGCACTGGTTCATCCGTACACTAACAGATCGCGCGGCCATTTTCTGCAGCAAAGTTTGAAATTTTCGGCACTGTCCTAACAGTGTGTTGCTAGGAACGTTTCCAGTATCACGGGTCGCCTTTCATATTGTCGATAAACTCCTCGAATAGGTGCATGACCCCCATCTTCTCGCAGGCGTCCGCGATATTCTCCGTGTTGAATAAGTAATCCTCAGCAAACATCAGGGCGAGGATTACGAGCGGGATCGACAAGATGGTGATGAATATAAGGGCCGCGCAGCCAATCCCGCGAAGTCGTTCGCCGCTGAGCAGTCCGCGTTCCATGCCACTCACAGTAGCGGGTGAGAGCGGCCAGAGCGATATCGTGACTTGGAAACCACCTCTAACTGGCCTCGGCACGGGTTGTCGGATCTCGATCCCCAAATGGTACGGCCGTGCAATTACCACTCAAGGGACGCGACTGTCAGCAACACAGCCGTAGGACTGTACCAAATTTTCAGCCGTCGCAGGCACCAGGTTGACGGCGGCCTCCGGTAGTTGTGTTTTCAGTCGTCCCTTTGGGACTGCCTCGACCTTAAGACAACATGTCCACAGCAATACATTGCTGGGCTACTGTCAAACGTCCCGCTGAGACGTAGGCGCGCAGAGAAGGTTGATGGTCGCGAGTCTGCTTTGAGGCGCCACCTCCGTGACCGCGGCGCGGACGCCGGGTTTCTTCTCCTCACGGTTCATCCCTGGCAGGAAGCTGCCTTCGACGAGGAAGCGCAGGAGGATCGTGGCGACGAAGAACAGGGCGAAGTGGAAGAACCCGGTCATGGGATCGAAGTCGAAGGCGACGAAGGCGGCGAACGTGCCGATGCCGATGGCGATGCCGACGAGGACGCCGATCTGCCAGATCTCCAAGCCAGTGACGGAATAGGGTTCGCTGCCGAAGACTGTGTAGCCGACGTACCAGTAGACGCCCCAGGTGAGGGCGTAAACGAGACCGCAGCCGATGCTGCGGATGAGAAGATCGGTTCCGACGAAGGCTCCCATCTCGTCGTCGCGCAGAAAGGTGTATCCGGCGTAAGCCAGCGCCGGGCCAAGCAAAACGGCGCCGCCGGCGAGGATGTAGGTGAGCGATCCGGCGAGTTGTTCTCTACTGTTGCCCAGCAGGAACGCGATCGCGGTGACGAGGACCACGGCCCCGCCAATCATCAGCGCGGCGTTGAGCTGGAACTTGGTCTCTTTGCGCTTGATCGGCTTGAGGACGTTGCGTCCCTTGGCGTCTTTGGCCCCGGCTTCGCTGTCGGGGGCGTGGATGATAACCTCATCCTCAGCCTTGGGAATCTGGATCGTTCCCTTGCACTTGGGGCAGGCGCCGGTCTTGCCGCCGTGTTGGTCGCCGACCTTGAAGCGAGCGTGGCAGGAAGGGCAAATGACATGGATGGGCATGGCGTGAGTTCTGGTCGTGTCGTGTGTCGAATAGTCGGAGAGCGATTTTTAGCGACAGGCGTCAGCGGCGTCTAAAGCTTTTCGGCAATTATAGTTATGTTGATTTAGTCAGGGCGACAGCGGTCGTCGAGGCGACAGGTGCGACAGTTTGCAAGGCGAACTGGGCGACATCCGGTAGCGTGGCGAAGTGTTCCCGCCGCCGCGACCGGGCGGGGCCACATGGGCGTTGCGGCATGGGTGTCCGCAGCGCGTACCGGGGCCCACGCTGTTGGCCATTACCATCCCCATTCATAGAGCATTGGAGGGCCAATTTCGAGCCTCTATTTTTGGCCACTCACGGGCAGATTCGAAGAAGGTGTCGGGGACCCTTTGCGACTGGACAACATTCCAAATCGCAAACCGTTCCAGTCGCAAAAGGTCCCCGACACCGTAACGGTCACCCGAGCTCTTTGAGGTCGTCTTCGTTGATCGGCGAAAAGCCCTTTGAGGTGAGCGTGTCGAGGGCGATCTCGATGTTGTCGACCATCAGGGCGACCGCGGGTCGGCCATGGGGGCGGGCTAGCAGCGGGTAGACCTGGGTGATGTTCACCTCGGACTGGAGGAGCGCCGTGCAGACCTGGAGGAGCGGCTGCGGGGTGTCGGGAAGTTCGACACCGATGAGGTCGGATTCGACGATGGCCAGGCCCGCCCGCTCGAGGACTTCGCGGCCTGCCTCGGGATCGCTCAGCAGGAAGCGGACGACGGCACATTCCGTGGAGTCGGAGATCGTCAGGGCGACGATCCGGACATTGCTCCCTTCGAAGCGGCGGACAACTTCCAGGAGTTGGCCGACGCGGTTTTCGAGAAAGACGGTGAATTGGCGGATCGAGGGGTAGTCGCGGCCGCGCATTGTGGCGAAATCGATTCCAGAATGCTCGCCGCCGCCGCCGCTACTGCTCATCGATCACGCTCCTGCCTGGGGGACTCCTGTGATTGGGTTCACTATAGGGGGGTGAAATGGGGGATGCAACGCGATTTGGGGGGAACGCGCTCCGCTGCGCGTCGCGGCTAACGTTGGGTACGGGGGTTTTGTAGGATGGGGGGCCCTGCCCTTAAGGGGCGATCTTCCCTACGCATTCTAAAGACTAAGAATGGGACGCGGATTTACACGGATTTAACGGATTCGCGCGGATGAACTCAGACGCGTCATTGAACGATGCCCAACGAAACAAACATTCGCCATCATCCGCGTTAATCCGCTAAATCCGTGTAAATCCGCGTCCCATTCTTCCCCTCCCCCTTCGGTGCGTCACCCGCTCTGCCCTGCCTGAAAGTGCTTGCCCGATGGAACATGTGTTTGAGATCGACGTTCGCTACTACGAAACCGATGGCCAGGGGGTGGTTCATCACTCGAACTACTTCCGCTACTTCGAGCTCGCGCGGGTCGAGATGCTGAAGTCGATGGGGCATGATTACCAGGACCTGGAGCGCGACGGGATCATGCTCGTGGTCCATAGCATCTCGGCGAAGTATCACCGACCGGCGAAGTTTGGCGATCGGCTGCGGATTGAAACGAAGGTGGTGAAGGCGACGATGGCGCGGATCGAACATGCCTACCGCGTCGTGGTGAACGGAAAGCTGATTGCAGAGGGGGCGAGCACGATCGCTTGCGTCGATCGCGAGGGGAATATTCGGCGGATGCCGGAGCATATAATTGGGGATTAAGATTTGGCCGCGAAGAGGCGCAGAAGGGCGCGAAAAAAGAAGAAAAGAAATTAGAGAATCAGCGACCGCGAATTACACGGATTTCGCGGGTGAGATTTGATCGAAGGAAGATCTTTTCCTTCACTTCATCCGCGCGATCAGCGAAATCCGCGGTCGCATTTCTTCTGTCTTTTTTTGCGCTGTTTGTGCCTTTTTGCGGCAACCAATTTTCAGTGGAGAAGACGATGAGTGCGAAGCGGGTGTTGATGTTGATCGGCGACTTCGTGGAAGATTACGAGGCGATCTTTCCGTATCAGGCGACGCTGATGGCGGGACACTCGATCGACGCGGCTTCGCCGGGGAAGAAGGCGGGATCGACCGTGGCGACGGCGATTCATGATTTTGAGGGACATCAGACTTACAGTGAGAAGCGCGGGCATCAGTTTCCCGTAACGATCGATTGGGAGCAGGTCGACGCCGCCAATTACGACGCGCTGGTGATTCCAGGCGGACGTTCGCCGGAACATCTGCAGTTGAATGAGCGCGTGATCGAGATCGTGCAGCAGTTCTTTGCCGCGAACAAGCCGGTGGCGTCGACTTGCCACGGCGGGCTCATTCTGGCGGTGGCCGACGTGGTGAAGGGACGCAAGTGCCAGTCGTATCCGGCGGTACGGCCCGAACTACAGCGGGCAGGCGGCATCTGGGACGAACCAACGCCTGGGCTCGATGGCGTCACGGTCGACGGCAACCTGGTGACGGCGGCGGCTTGGCCAGGGAATCCGGCCTGGATGCGCGAGTTTTTGAAGTTGCTCAGTTAGATAAAAGAAAATTGAACCACGACGGCACAACGAGCACGACGAGAAGAAAAGAAAAGTATTGGAACCGCAGATGAACGAAGATAAACGCGGATAGCGGATAGTAGACGTCAATTCTCTCTCTTCATCTGCGTGCATCGGCGTTCATCTGCGGTTCCATTTTTGTCTTTCGTCGTGTCCGTCGTGCCGTCGTGGTGCAATCTTCAGCGCATAAAAAAGGCTCGGCGTTGGCTTCCACTACCAACGCCGAGCCCCGACCTTTTCAAACCGAAGCGACCCCGCTGAATCCGTTCAGGCCGCTGGAGCACGCTTGCTTAGGCGGCAACCAGGTTGTGGACGGCGGGGGTGACGCCGCGGGCCTGATCGACGCCGATGATGAACTCTTCGAAGATTCTCATGTCGAGCGCCGAGGCGGTCGAGGCCTCGGGGTGGAACTGGGTGCCGAAGGCGAACCAATCTTCCATCGTGCTTTCGATCGCTTCGACGATGCCGTCGGGGCAGCGAGCGGTCACTTGGAAGCCGGGAGCGATTTCGTCGACGGCCATGTGGTGCATGCTGTTCACCCGCAGTTCGCCGTCGCCGTAGACGCGATCCATGATTGAGCCCGAGGCGAGCTGCAGCGTGTGGCGGTGATCGGGATCAAGCGGATCGAGATGCGGCAGGGCGCTCGGCATATCCTCGGGGATGTGGAGCATCAGGTTGCCGCCCTGCGAGACGTTGATCAACTGCATCCCGGCGCCGATGCCGAGGACCGGCATGCGGTGTTCGGCGATGAGGCGGATGAGCATGCGGTCGGACGACTCGCGGCGGGGATCTTGCAGGCGAACGGTGGGGTGGAGCATCCAGCCGTCGCGGCGGGGGTCGAGATCGGCGCCGCCGATCAAGAGGACGCCGTCGAGGCGGGCGAGCAGATGTTCGAGGTCGG
The DNA here is from genome assembly GCA_041740115.1 of Pirellulales bacterium. Taxonomy (GTDB): domain Bacteria; phylum Planctomycetota; class Planctomycetia; order Pirellulales; family Lacipirellulaceae; genus Lacipirellula. Next base: position 32,928 of record JBGSMO010000282.1, on the reverse strand, counting down.
ACTCGTTGTCGTACGGCGGGATGAGGACCGGCAGGCCCCCGGCTTGCGTGATCGCGTCGAAGTAGCCGGCGGCGACGTACGCGAACTCGGTCGAATTCTGATTAGCGGAACGAAAGTCGGTGTTGATTCCGATCAGCGGCTTGGACATGGAAAAAATCCTTTCCGGCGCCATCTTGGCGCACCCTATGGTTTCCCTACGGCGGCGAGCATTGCGGGTGCTCGCTCGATGAGGCCGACGGAAAGAGGTTCGCTTGCACCCGCACGGGCGGCAGAAGGTTCGATCGAACAACTGAACTCAGATCAAGCGAACTTGAGGCGCGGCAAGCGTGTCTGGCTAGCTGATGCTGGCGTGACGACCCATCCGTGGGCGTTGCTGCGCGGCAATGATTGATTTGAGGCGGCTGTCCGACGCCTTGTGCCCGCACGGGGAACTGGGTCGGAACGACTTCCCTATCGACTGGCCTCGAAACTCCTTACATGGGCGACCGTGTCACCGGTCCGGATCGTGGATGCAAGTCTGAAGCGAAATGTAACGACTTCGTCAGGTATGGCAAACGAATTGCCGATCTTGCGTGGAAAGGTCGGTGCTAGCACAAGATGAGAGGGGTTTGTGCGGTTTTCTGTGGGTTCACTTTGGGGTTGCTAGCTAGAGAATTGAACCACGACGGCACGACGGGAACGACGAAATGCGAGGAGGTCGAAACCGCCAATGAACGCTGATAAACGCCGAAAAATGAGTGTTTTCCCGCCTTATCCGCGTTTATCTGCGTCTATCGGCGGTTCCTTCTCTCCGCTCTTCTTCGTCGTGATCGTCGTGCCGTCGTGGTTCAATCAAGCAGCAAAGAGGCCGCGGACGAGGTCGAAACCGATCGTAAAGATCGCGGCGTCGACGAGCATGTGGCCGAGCCAGGGCCCCAGCAGCGAGCCGGTGCGGTCGTAGAGCCACGCCCAGAAGGCGCCGCCGATGGCGACGCAGGCCGAGAGGAGGTAGGTGAGCGGGCTGTCGAAGCCGAGAAACTTGCCGAGGACGAGGACGTGGTGGGCCATGAAGCCGAGGGCCGAGACGGCCATCGCTGGCGTGAAGGCAGTGAAGCGGCGGAGTTGGCCGAAGACGAACCACCGCCAGTAGTACTCTTCCATGAACGAGTGGATCAGGCAGTAAAAGAGGCCGAGGAGGCCGTATTTCCAAGGCGTGTCGATCCCCCAGCCGCTGACTTTGGCGATGACGATTTCGGTTGCTTCGACCACTGGGTCGCTGTTGCGCAGCACGGCGAGGTAGAGCGCGAAGATCGCCGCGGCGACGATCGCTCCGAACGCGACGCCGATCTCAAGCCCTTGCGAGTTCGGCGGGCGGAGCGTGACGCGGCCGCGCTGGATCGCGAGGACCCAGAAGAGCGGGAACGCGAATTGGATGGTTTTCACCGTGCTGAAGATGGTGAGCTGCAGCTGCGGCGGCAGCGCTTCGGCCTGGAAGAAATAGACCCAGGTGACGATCGTCGGGAGGACGAGCGCGAAGACGACCGCGGCGAGATCGCGCGGGCGCGGCGGCGTGGTCGGCGATGTGGCTGGGGCGAGGTCGGACACGGGTGGTTCCGCAAGGGTGTGCGGTGGTTTTAGTGGAAATTGCCGCGCGGGGGAATGCAGAATGAGGAACGGTTCGGCAGGCGTTCCACGCTCCATTCCGTTGCGGCCATTTATTGAGGTTCAGTTGGCCGATCGAATGGGCGCCACTGGCATCCTGCCAGTGAGAAGTGCCGAGCGAGTACCTGCTTCAGCACTGGCAGGATGCCAGTGGCACCCAAATGCGGGCCTGAGTACGCGGGCGGTTCCTTTACCCGCGGCGGGGGGTTCGGTACGGTGGGTGATTCGCCGCGGCCGCTCGATTCTTGCCACTGCACACTGCCCACGCTCCACTCCCCTGCCCCATGCGTTACAGCCGCGTTTATCTCGAAAGGTTCGGCTACACGCTGCCGGAGGAGATCGTCACCACCGACGAGCTCGAGCGGCGGCTGGCGCCGGCGTACCAGCGGTTGCGACTGCCGGAGGGGCGGCTGGAGCTGATGACCGGCATTCGCGAGCGGCGGTTCTATCCGCCGGGGACGCGGCCGGGAGAAGTCAGCATCGAGAGCGGCCGGCGGGCGATTGCGGCGGCGGGGATCGATCCGGCTCAGATTGGGGCGCTGGTGCATGGTTCAGTCTGTCGCGATTATCTCGAACCGGCGACGGCTTGCGGCGTGCACCGCGCGCTCGGGCTGCCGGCGGAGTGTTTCATTTACGACGTCTCGAACGCCTGCCTTGGCATCCTCAGCGGGATGGTACAGGTGGCGAACATGATCGAGCTGGGGCAAATTCGCGCCGGGCTGATCGTGGGGACTGAGGATGGACGGTCACTCGTCGAGACGACGGTTGATCGGCTCAACAACGATGCGTCAATCGATCGGCGCGGGGTGAAGCCGTTCATTGCGTCGCTGACGATTGGGTCGGGGAGCGTCGGCGTGGTGTTGTGTGATGAGGCGCTAAGCCGCGAGCGGCATCGGTTGCTGGGCGGCGCCGTGCTGGCGAATACTGAGGGGCACGGCCTCTGCCAGAGCGAGGGGCTCGAAACGTTCATGCGGACCGACAGCGAGCAGTTGATGCTCAGCGGCGTCGAGACGGGGCGGCGCACGTTTGAGCCGTTCCTGCGCGAGGTCGGCTGGTCGCGCGGCGACGTCGATAAGACGATCTGCCATCAAGTTGGCGTGGCCCACCGGAAGCTGCTGTTCGAGCAGTTGGGGCTCGACGAGTCGATCGATTACTCGACGTTCGAAACGCTCGGCAACACCGGCGCCGCGGCGTTGCCGCTGACGATGGCCCTGGCGGCGGAGGCGGGACGCTTCGCCAAAGGCGAGCGTGTGGCGATGCTGGGGATCGGCTCGGGGATCAACTGCCAGATGCTCGGCGTGGAATGGTGAGTTTGGCGGTTTGAATGCGGGGGATTTTTTACCACGAAACACACGAAATGACACGAAAAAGGAAAGAGAAGATTGCACCGCTGATGAACGCTAATGATCGCTAATTAAAATTCAATTCGTTCATTAGCGACGATTAGCGTTCATCAGCGGTGCTAGTGCCTCTTTTTTCGTGTTCTTCGCGTGTTTCGTGGTAAAACCTCCCCGCTCCCGCATTTACAACGTCGATTCTTTCCGAAACACGACCCCGTAGTCGATTTCAGTAAAGCCGAACTTCAGATAGAAGTCGCGGGCGGCGGCGTTGCTCGCCATGGTCTGGGCTTCGATTGTCGTCACGCCCCGGCGGCGTAAGATTCTGATCGCTTCGCCGAGGAGGTAGCTGGCGTAGCCCTTGCGGCGGAATTTTTCATCGACCTGTAGATCGAACAGTCCCGCGGCGGTCATGCCCCAGCAGGTTGAGAGGGGCTGCATGTCCCAGAACGACGCGGTCGCGACCGTGCGGTTCTGCGTCTTGTCGAACAGGCTGAAGACGTCGCGTTGCGAGGAGCCCCAGACGCAGGCTTCCCACCACGTTTTGGGTTCGGGGTCGATCTTTTCGATCAGCTGCGTCGTCCGCTTGATCGCCCGCAACTCGCGCGAGACGGGGGGCCGCACGCGGGCGAGGTCGCATTGCATGATCAGCACGCGGTCGATCTCGCGGTAGTTCGCGCGGGCGGCGGCGGAGCGCAGGACCTGATCGGTTTGGAGGACGCCGGGGATTTCGCTGCCGCCGTAGAGGCCGAGGTAGAACGAGTTGAGCGGATTGACGCCGCCTGCGTAGAGGACCGTGGCCCCGCGGCTGCGGAGGTACTCTTCACTCGCGCGCAGCAAGTCGTCGGCCAGCGGCCCCTCGGCTTCGCTGCCCCCCTGCACCATCAGCATTTGCGTCGTGCCGAGGGACGTGTCGAGATGCAGCCCCTCCTCGTTCGGCCCAAAGCCGCCGTGGACGAAGCCGACCGGCACGTCGTCGCGGGTGGCGACGATCAGGCCATGACGATCGAAGTTGAGTTTCGAGAAGACGGCGTATTCGAGCAGCGGCGGCGAGATCGGCTGCAGCACCCCGCGCTGCGGCGGCTGGCTGCGCCAGATCGCGGCGAGGTGAGGCGGATCGGAGTTGCGGAAGGCTCGAAGGCGATACACGAGGCGAGTCCGTGTCAGGCGGCAGCGGCAAAACGGCGCGCAAGCCGTGATTATGTCACGCCAGCCGGTCGCGGCAAAGGCACATAGCCCGGCCATCCTGGCCGCGATGAGGTTGGTTTGGCGTCGCCTGGACTCCGCACCTGGAAGGTGCGGCAATTTAGGCGGCGGGACGGATTTGATCCTGGCCGCGGCGGCGTTCGCGGCGAGCGCGGCCGTTGTTCTTTTGTTCCCGCCAGCGGCGATGGAGCCACCAGTATTGGTCGGGGGCGATGCGAATCAGATCCTCCAGGCAACGGGTGTACCACTGCGTGAGCAGAGGAATTGACCCGAGCTTGAAGTCGGCGTCGGCGGGATCGACCAGGTCGGCGACCCGCATTTCGAAGTGCATCGATTCCCCCTTCCGGAAGACGCAACCCGCTGAGGTGGGGGCGTTGCCGCTGAGGGTGAAGAGGGCGACCGCCTTGTGGGTCGAGGCGGGACGGCCAAAGAAATCGACCCAGCACGCCGCCTCGCCGGCGTGCTGGTCGCCAAGGAGCACGAGCGTGCCGCCCGACTTCAGCAGGTCTTCGATCTGTTGGCTGCTGCCATGCTTGGGGAGAATGTACTGGCCGGTCGCCTCGCGAAACTCGTTGATCCAGCGATCGAGGTAGCCGTTGTCGAGCGTGCGGGCGATCGTGTGGGTCGGGAAGCCGTGGAGCCCGAGCAGGTAGCCCCCCATTTCGAAGTTGCCGAGGTGACCGGAGATGATCACCACGGGGCGGCGATCGAGCAGGCGGCGCACCATCAGCCGCATCTGCGGCATCGCCAGGTGGGTGCGCCAGTTGGTGCGGTTGATCTTCCGCGGGGCGTGGGCGATCTCGCAGACCATCAGCAGCAGGTGCTCCCACATGGCGAGCGCGATCGCTTCGTGCTCGGCCGCTGACTTCTCGGGGAAGGCGGTCTGGAGATTCTCCTCCACCGTCGCGCGGCGGAGTTTGAAGACATGCCAAAAGAGCCAGCCGAGCCGTCGCGACCAGGCTTGGCACGTCGACAATGGCGCCGCCTGGATGATGCAGACGACGGTGCGCACCGCCACGTAGGCGGCGTAGTCGATGATTGGCTTCGTGCGGTTCACGGCGGCGGCGATTCCTTCCCTGGAAGCGGGCGGTATTTTGCACAATTTGGGCGGGGGAGCCTAGGGCGAATTGGGGGGAGGATTTGGCGTAATCCCAGCGCACAGAGCTCTGGAGCAACGCAGAATTGCTACGCGGAAACAACTTTCGCGAATTCTGCTATGCTACTTCTCGCTCGCCTCGCGCCGCACTTATCCCCCTCCCTGTCATGGTATTGAACGTCGCCAATGATCTCGCACTGGTCCGGATCGGCCGTTCTCTTCGGCATTCTCGTCGCGGTTTTCTGCGGCGAAGTTGACGCAGTTAGTTATCGAACGGTGGCGATTGAAGGAGGAGCCGCTCCTGGAACCATGCCTGGAGTTGTTTTTGCGGACATCGGTACAACCCCTGAGGGAGATTTCACCTTCAGGCCGCCATTGCTTAACAATACCGGCCAAGTTGCTTTCATCGCCACGCTAGGCGGACCGGGGACGAACCGGGGAACTCGCGGAGCTTGGATAGAACGAAATGGAACGTTGGAGCTAGTTACGAAAACTGGCACAGCGGCACCTGGCCTAACGACTACTTTTACAAGCATTGACAGGCTGGCGATAAACGACGGAGGACAAATTGCGCTGACGACAAGGCTTCTCAACGGCAGGGAGGCAATCTGGTCGAAAGGCGACGATGGTTTGGAGTTAGTAGCCCAAAGCGGTTCTCCCGCTCCTGGAACTGAACCAGGAGTTAATTTCGGCCCCTTTGTAACTAATCCCATCCTAAACGAGCGTGGCGAACTTGCCTTCTACACCCTACTAGCTGGAGATCGTGGCCAAGGCGTGTGGGCCGAACGGGGCGGTAGCCTTGAACTCATCGCCAGTTCTGGCCAACCAGCGCCAGGCACCCCGGAAGGGGTAACGTTTTCCAAGCAGGGATTCTCGCAACCAGCCTTTAATGACAATGGCTCGGTAGCATTCCGTGCGGGCATAGTCGGCAGTGGGGTTAGATACGAGAACGATCGAGGAATTTGGACAAATGCAAACGGTGCACTCACGCTAGTTGTGCGAAGCGGCTCTCAAGCGCCGGGAGGCAACGCAGAGGAGCGGTTCTCACTGCTTGGTGACCCTCGCATTAATTCGACCGGACATGTCGTATTTAACGGGTATTTGGAGGGGAGCGGAATTACCGACGGAAACGATGTAGGCTTGTGGAAACAAGTGGGAAGCGATTTGCAGCTAGTCGTGCGTGAAGGTCCCGTTGTGCCGGGCATTCCGGCTCCCGGCGCCGGACCTGACGTCAATTTCTCTTCGATCAGTTCATTCTCGATGAATGATGCGGGCCATTTACTCATTAAAGCGACGACAACAGGCCCGGGCGTTGATGCACCCCACAACGAAGGTTTTTGGGTCGATCGTGGCGACGGCTATCGCCTGCTATGTCACGAGGGAATGCAGGCGCCCGGATTGAATCCTGGAGTTAGAATTGAATTCTCTCCGTTACTGGCGCTCACTATGATGAACGAATCAGGACGGTTTGCGATGCGCGCGCAATTGAGCGGCGATGAGATCGACGGAACGAATGATCTCGGCATCTGGGCCATCGGTGAGCATGGCCTTGAATTAGTTGTGCGAACGGGACAGCTGTTAGAAGTGGCGCCAGGAGATCAGCGCACCGTCGCCTCCTTCGCGTCCATCTTCCAATTTAACGATCGCGGTCAAACGGCATTTCTTGCCGATTTTACGGACGGAACCAGTGGCGTCTTCGTTGCGGAACTTGGCGCAGTCCCCGAACCAGCCGGTTGGTGCATTATGTTGGCCGCGATTTTTTCGGTAACAACACTCGATCGCCGCCCTAGAATCGCGCGAATTTAACGGGCCGAGGTTGGGCGACGGGTAGCTAGTCTCACCCCTTATTGCGATTCGTTGTCGCTCGTTTGTCGCGTCGGTTACGATGCAAAGGTCCAGACTTTTCTGCTACTGATGAGGGGCGGCATGATTCGCGCACTTGGCGGGGGACTCTTCATTTGGCTCGCTGCGGTTCAACTGGTCAACGCCGTGGAACCGTGGGCCGATTCGCGGCTGGCGGTGCGCGAAGGGATCGCCGTTTGGCTGGATAGCGGCGTGCAGTCCAAGGCACGGGCGGCGCTCGGCGAAGAGCCGATCGCCGACGGCGGCGCCGTCGAGGCGTGGCATGACGGCTCGGGTTTGAAACGCGACGTTAAGCAACCCGACGAGACGCTGCGGCCGACTTGGCGGATCGACGGCGAGACGACGACCGTCCGCTTTGGCGGGCGCGGGCCCCATCTGTTCGCCGATGAGTTGGAGCTATCGCTACCCGACGCGACGGTCTTCATTGTGGCGGCGCCCTATCACAACGAAGGGGATTTCCGCGGTTTGCTTGCGCTTCATGCGAAGGAGCAGGCCGACTATCAGTCGGGACTGAACATCGATCAAGGCTTCGCCGCGACGCCGGCGTTCTCGGCGATCAACGTCGAGGGGGCGGGCGCTAGCGGGCAGCAGAATTTGCGACGCGGCAGCGGCGATTTTCTGAAGTGGCAACGATTGTGCATTGAGACGAGCGTCGGCGACGAGGGGGTGGCGCTCTACGTCGACGGCGCGAAAGAAGGGACGCGAGCGCGCACCGAGTCCGTCATCGCCGGCGACCGGGTGATCGTTGGCGGGCGTTTCGCCGGCGGCATCGAAGGGTTTCGCTCTTTCGCGGGCGAGATTGCCGAGGTGATCGTTTACGATCGCCTGCTGAGCGTCGACGAACGGGCGAAGGTCGACGCCTATCTGGACGCGAAGTACGCCACCTTGGCCCCCGTGCCGCCGCCGGCGGACACGCCGGGGATGCGCCGCGTCAAGCTCGCCGATGACCCGCCGCCGGTGCAGATGTTCGTGCCCGGATTTACCGTGCGCGAACTGCCGGTGAAGCTAACAAACATCAACAACGTTCTCTATCGCGAAGATGGGGCGCTCGTGGCGCTCGCTTACGACGGCAACGTCTACGTGCTGCGCGACACGGACGGCGACGGCGTCGAGGATGACGCTAGGGTTTACTGGAAGAACGAAGGGCAACTCCGCGCTCCGATTGGCATGGCGCTCACGCCGCCGGGATACGAGCGCGGCCGCGGCGTGTTCGTCGCCTGCCGCGGCAAGATTGTGCTGCTCCTCGACAAGGATCAGGACGACGTCGCCGAGGAAGAGGTAATCGTCGCCACCGGTTGGCCCGAACTGTTTGTGCAGGTCGATGCGCTCGGCGTCGCCGTCGATCCGCGCGATCATGCCATTTACTTTGGCATCGGGACCGAGAATTTTACGAACGGCCATCTTGTCGACGAAAACGGCGTGGCGAAATATACGCTCGACAACGAGCATGGGACAATCTTGCGCGTGGCGCCCGATTTCAAGTCGCGGGAGATTGTCGCGACGGGAATCCGCTTCCCGGTGGCGATGCGATTCAACAAGGGTCAGGAACTTTTTTGCACCGATCAGGAAGGCGCGACTTGGCTCCCCAACGGAAATCCGTTCGATGAACTACTGCACATCAATCGCGGCCGGCACTACGGCTTTCCGCCGCGGCATCCGCGGCATTTGCCAAACGTGATCGACGAGCCGAGCGTGTTCGATTATCGGCCGCAACATCAGTGCGCGACGGGGTTGAACTTCAACGAACCGGCAAGCGACGGCACGACCTTCGGGCCTGATTGGTGGCGGAGCGATGCGCTGGTGACCGGATACTCGCGAGGGAAGCTTTACCGGACGAAGCTCGCGCGCACTGGGCAGGAATACGTGGGCCAGAACCAAATCATCGGCGCCACGAACATGCTCCCGGCCGACGCCTGCGTGGCGCCTGATCGTTCGCTGGTAATCGCCGTCCACAGCGGGGGGCCCGACTGGGGGAGTGGACCGAGCGGCGAGGGGAAACTCTACAAGGTGAGGTACGAAGAGCGTGACGACGCGCCGATTCCGGCGCTCGTCTGGGCCGAATCGCCGCGCGAGGTGCGCATCGCCTTTGATCGACCGGTAGATCCAGCGACGCTCAAAGATCTCGCGAAGCGCATCTCGATCGACGGCGGCGAGTTTGTCGGGGCCGGCGATCGATTTGAATCGTTTCGGCCCGGTTACGCCGTTGTAGAGCGGCAAATGAACTCGCCGCGGTTCGGCGTTGAGGTGCAAGGGGTGCAACTCACCGCGGATCGGCGGACGCTCATTGTGACGACGGCTCCGCAGACGCTGGCGGTGAACTACGGCGTGTCTTTGCCGGGAATTTCGACAACTAAAGATGCAGTGAAGTCACCTCCCGTCGCATCATTGCCGCAGTATCCCGACGTGGAGTTGCAATACGATCTTTGCGGCGTCGAGGCGACCTGGGAGCCAGCGGTAGGCGAGCCGATTCGCATCTGGCTTCCGCATCTCGATCTCCAAGCATCGCGCGAACTGACGGTCGGCAGCGCCCAGCATGACGCCTTTTGGCGAGCGCTGCGTGCGGACGGAACCTTACGACTGCGAACCTTAGTCGATCTGCGCGACCTCTTACGCCCAGCCGTCCAGCCGGGGGCCAAACTGGATCACGAGTGGCCCGCCGAGGAAGTCAATCTCTACTTCACCCCGGCGAACGGTGAACCTCTAGTGGACGGTAAGGCGGCCGCACTCGGCGTGGCGATTGGCGCGGGAGCGTCGGTGTTTAGTCTGGCGCCTGGCATTCGACTCGTGGAAGTGACGCTGCCGGTCGCTGAGTTCCGTCCGCCTGAGGTGCATCTCAGTTTTTCCACCAATGAAGAGGCGAGCGAACGCCGTCGACTTCGGACACTGGCGCTACGACGGTTCCTGCTGCCGTGGGCGGAGCAATCCGCGACGCCAACGGAGATGGCCGACAATCGCGATCTGCCGGAGCTCGCTGGGGGCAATTGGCTCCGTGGCCAGCAAGAGTTCTTCGGCACGACCGCCAACTGCGCGAAATGCCACGCCATGCGCGGCGTCGGCGGCAAGATTGGGCCGGACCTTTCGAACCTGCCGCAGCGCGACTATGCCTCGGTGTTACGCGACGTGACGCAGCCGAGCTTTGCGATCAACCCTGACTACGTGTCGCAAACGGTGCTGCTTGCCAATGGTCGTGCCCTGGCCGGGACGACGCGCATTGACGGCGACAATTTGGTTATCGCCGATCAGGAAGGGAAGGAAACCGTCGTCCCGCGCGGCGACGTCGAAGATCTCGCCCACTCTCCGCAGTCGATCATGCCGGAGGGACTGCCGAAGGCGCTCGGCGAGGAGCGGCTGCGCGACTTGATGACGTTCCTGCTGGTCGAGCCGCCCCACATGCCCGTCTACGGCGAGCTCCCCCCTCCCCCGCCGCGGCGGATGGCCGACGTCGAGGCTGTCTTGGCGGGCTCAACGCCCGTCGCATCGCCGCGCCTGCTGCAAGTGGTGCTCGTCGGCGGAGCCAAGGACCATGGCCCCGGAGAACATGACTACCCCTCCTGTAAAGTGATGTGGCAGCAACTGCTCGAACTAGCCTACGGCGTCCAAGTGACGACGGCCGAGGATTGGCCGAGCGCGGAGCAACTTAAATCGGCCGATGCGCTCGTCTTTTTCCAGAAGGGAGACTGGACGCCGGAGCGGGCGCAAGAACTCGATGCGTTTCTTGCTCGCGGCGGCGGCGCGTCGTACATCCACTACGCGGTCGACGGCGGGAACGATGCTCCCGGGTTTGCCGAGCGGATTGGACTGGCGTGGATGGGCGGCCGCTCGAAGTTTCGGCATGGGCCGTTGGACGTGAACTTCACCGCCGGCAAGCAACACCCGATTGGCCGGAACTTCGATCAGGTTCACTTCTACGACGAAAGCTACTGGCAGCCGTACGGCGATCCGGGGCGGATCAACCTGTTGGCGACGTGCGTCGAAGAGGGCGCTGAGCAGCCGCTGTTCTGGACGCGCGAACATGGCGGCGGGCGGGTGTTCGTCTCGATCCCGGGGCACTATTCGTGGACGTTCGACGATCCGCTGTTCCGAACGTTGCTGCTTCGCGGCTTGGCATGGACGGCTAAGGAGCCGGTCGACCGGTTCAACGAACTCGTGCTGCCAGGGGCGCGAGTGCGCCAACCGACCGCGCCGCCGAAGTAGCCGCGGGTCAACGACCCGCCGGAGCGGCCCCGAGAACGGTTTGCCACTGAAATGATGGCCGCAAGAAGGCACAAAAGACGCCAAGAGATTCTTTTCGCGTCTTTTGTGCCTTTTTGCGGCGATATTTGATCGCCGCTCCGGCGGCTCGTTAAGCCGCGGCTACGTTTTCGCTAGCTTGGGGTCGCTTTTTAGCGGCAGCGTGACCTTCTTGCCGGTGATTGCTGATTGGTAGATCGCCAAAATGATTTCGATCGACTTGCGGCCTTCCGGGCCGTCGACTGCTGGAGTCCGATCTTTGCGGATGGCGTCGACAAAATCCTGAATCTGCAGCATATGGCCATGGTGGCCGATGGCGGCGGGGTCGGCGGCGCCGCCGCCGGTGCTTTTGCTGCAGGCCATCTGGCGATGGACGGCTGCGTCGCTGCGGAGCTTCTTGGCGAAGTCCCACGCCTTGATGTCTTCTTCTTCGAGCACGGCCGAGCCTTCGCTGCCGTGGAGTTCGATCCGTTTGAGATAACCGGGGAAAGCGGCCGTCGTCGCTTCGATGACGCCGAGCGCGCCGCTGGCGAAGCGGAGCGTGGCAGTGGCGACGTCTTCGACCTCGATGCGATCATGGGCCAGCGTTGCGGTGAAGGCCTGCACTTCGGTCACCGGCCCCATGAGCCAACTCAGCAGGTCGACGGTGTGGACCGCCTGGTTCATGAGGGCGCCGCCGCCGTCGAGAGCCCATGTGCCGCGCCAGGCGCCGCTGTCGTAATACTGCTGCGTGCGGAACCACTTCACGTAGGCGTCGCCGAGCGTGATGCGGCCGAAGCGTTCGGCGTCGACGGCGCCCTTCATTAGCTTCGCCGAGTCGTGGAACCGCGAAGGAAAGATCGCGGCGAGCTTCACGCCCGCCTTATCGCAGGCGTCGATGATTTTATCACAGCGCTTGAGCGTGATCTCGAGCGGCTTCTCGACGATGACATGCTTGCCCGCCTTCGCGGCGATGACGGCGGGTTCCATGTGGGCGCCGCTGGGAGTGGCGATAGTGACGGCGTCGACCGCGGGGTCGGCGACCATCGCTTCGACCGAGTCGTACGGCGTGCAACCGAATTCCTTGGCGAGAGCCTCAGCCTTGGCGAAGGAACTGTCGGCGCACGCGACCAGCTTGGCGCCCTTCACTTCCTTGATCGCTTTGGCGTGAAAGCGACTGATCATGCCGGCGCCGATGATTCCGAACCCGATTGGCATTTGTTGGACCTTCTGGGAATTTCAATTGAACCGCCAAGGACGCCAAGAGCGCCAAGAAATACCAGGGAACAATGACCGCGAATCACACGAATCTGCGCGAATGAAATTCAATTGATTGCTTCATTCGCGCAGATTCGCGTGATTCGCGGTTAAAAGCCCTTTTCTCTTCCCTTACGCTCTTGGCGTCCTTGGCGGTTCCTGATTTTGCATTGATGATGAGTAGCGTATTATGCGGTTCCCCGCGCCATAGCTGTAGAGGGAAAAACTTTGGCGGCTGACGATCCTGAAGACGCGACGGAAGGCTCCGGATTGGGGGCTGAGGCGCCGGCGAAGTATGCGCCGCGGCTCCATATCGTGTTGTTCCAGCCGGAGATCCCTTACAATACGGGGAGCGTCGGCCGGACCTGCGTGGCGGTCGCCGCCAAGCTATGGCTAGTGCGGCCCTTGGGATTTCGGGTCGATGACTACTACCTGCGACGGGCGGGGCTCGACTATTGGCAACACCTCGATTGGGAAGTCGTCGACGACTGGGCCGCCCTCACGGCGGCCTTGCCGGTGGAGCGGCATTGGTACTTCACCAAGTTTGGCGAGCGGTCGTACACGTCGGCGGGGTTTACTGAGGGAGACGCGTTGGTGTTCGGACGCGAGTCGCAGGGACTGCCGCCGGAGATTGTCGAGGGACGGCGGGAACGCTGTTTGCGGATCCCAACCCGGCCCGAGGTGCGGAGCCTTAATCTCTCCAACAGCGCCGCCGTGGCGATGTACGAGGCGGTGCGGCAGTGGGATGGTTGATGGTGGATGGTTGAGGGAAATTGCGGTCGGCGGCGCGATCGGTACGTTGGGAGCAATCCTGATTTCAGGCCCGCCGACCGGCCGAAGCAAGATAGCCCGACCATCCTGGTCGGGCGGCCCCGACAGACCCGACAGAACGGTCAAAATCTTGCTTAGTGGCAAACCACCCGGCCAGAATGGCTGGACTATATTGCCCAGACTGGGCATTTTATGGCGGTTGAATTGACGATTCGAGGCCCAGCGGTCACCATGGGTGCCTACTCGTCAAGGACAGTGCGATCATGACCCTGGTAAGCGGCTTTGAGAAAATCGTCCGACAGCAAGAGCCGCTAGCGGAGCGCACTTGGCTCCGGCTGGGCGGTCCGGCCGAGTTCTTCGCCGAGCCCAATTCGGTCGACGAATTGGCCGCTCTGGTCCGCCGCTGCCGCAACGAAGATGTGCCGATTCGCCTGCTGGGCGGGGGTTCCAACGTTCTGGTGCGGGACGAAGGGGTCAGTGGCATGGTCGTGAGCCTCACGAGCCCTGCCTTCTCGCAGATTCGCATCGCCGGCAACCGCGTCATCGCGGGCGGCGGCGTGAAGCTGGCCCACGCGATCAGCGAAACCGTGCGGGCTGGGTTGGCTGGACTGGAGCCGCTCGTCGGCATCCCCGGTACCGTTGGCGGCGCCCTCCACGGCAATAGCGGCAGCCGGGCCGGCGACATCGGCCAATGGGCCTGCCGGGCGACGGTGATGACCCGCGCCGGTGACATCGTGCACCGCAATCGCGAGGACCTGGTCTTCGCCTATCGCCAGAGCAGTCTCGACGAACTGGTGATCCTCAGCGGCGAGTTCCAGTTGGAGCAGGACGATCCCGCGCAGCTCACCAAGCGAATGCAGAAGCAGTGGATCGTCAAGAAAGCGGGTCAACCGCTCTCGCACCAGAACGTCGCCTGCGTCTTCAAGAATCCTCGCGGCATGAGCGCCGGGATGTTGATCGAACAAGCCGGGCTCAAAGGGACGCGCGTCGGCGGCGTCGAAGTGAGCCAACGGCATGCGAATTTTATCGTCGCCGGCGACGGAGCCTCAAGCCAAGACGTCCTGCGGCTCGTCGACCTCATTCGGAGCCGCGTGGCGGAGCGGCTCGGAGTGGAGCTTGAGACTGAGATCGAGATTTGGTGATTGATCCTTCTCCCCCCGAACTCGTCATTCTGAGCGCAGCGAAGAATCTGGCCGTTCGTTTGGCGCTAGATCCTTCGCTCCGCTCAGGATGACGGCGGATAAAGATTAACGAAAAGGGTTCAACCTTCCACGGAATGGAAGCGTCGTGAATCCCTCCCCTGGCCCCTCCCTGCGAGGGAGGCGAATGACTGAGCACCTGCAACGGATGGCGGTGTCCCTTGGCGCGCAAAAGTTCTAAAGCCGATCCGGCCGAACCGAAGCCGACGGCCAGATCGAAGCGGTCGAAGGCTGTCGTCGACGAGGAAGAGATTCTTCCCCCCGCTGGCTTTCGTCCCGCGATCGTCGATGCGCTCGGCCGTCGTCGCGGCAAGGCGCTCGTCGTGATCGGCGTCGTCGGCCTGCTGGCGTGGGGCGCCCAGGCGGTTTGGCGGAACGCCGCCCCCATCGTCGCCTCGCGCGAGCGTTACCTGATCCCCGCCGAGCGGATCATGATGACGGAACCGCCGGCGTGGATCGTCGCCGACGTGCGGCACCAGGTCATTCACACGACCGGACTCGACCGGCGGCTCTCAATTCTCGACCCCGCATTTCCGGAAACCGTCAGGAACGCCTTTGCGCTTCACCCCTGGATCGCCTCGGTCGACCGTATCGAGAAACTTGTCCCAGCAGGAGTGCAGGTCGACGTTAGTTATCGCCAACCTGTGGCGGTGATTGAAACGCCGTTCGGCGAGACGCGACTGCTGTTGCCGGTCGACTATCGCGGCGTTCATCTGCCGGCGGACGACGTGCCGCTAATTCGTCGGCAGTATTTGCCGCGAATCACGGGAATTGTCGGCCAGCCGCCCGAAGGGCAACGCTGGGAAGACCCGCGCGTGGCCGGGGCGGTGGAAATCGCGGCCCTCTTGGGCGACGTGTGGGAAGGTCTTCATTTGCAAGAGATCACTCCGTCGACGCGACCGGAAGTGGCTGGGACGGAGCAGTACTTTGTCTACGAGCTGATCGCCCGCGGCGGCACCCGGATTCAGTGGGGGCCGGCGCCTCGCGCGCGTGCGCCAGGCGATGATGCCTTCGCGGTGAAGCTGCAGCGGCTCAACGAATGCGTGAAGCAGTATGGACCGCTCGATTCGATTGATTCGCCCGGGACGATCAACGTCCGCGGCGGGCTGCAGGTCGGCCCGCGGATGGTGAAGAAGCCGGCGGCGAGGATGGTGAGCAAGCCGGAGGGCGAGGTGGTGAAGTAAGGGGGAGATTTAGAATTTATGATTTCTGATTTAGAAAAAGGGCGTAGGCAGTTCGCCAGCACATCAGAAATCTTACATCCTAAATCATAAATCCCCTCCCGCGGCTACTTGTGGAAAACCTGCGTCTCGTCGAGGGCAGCCTTCTCGGCCTCCTCGATTTCGAGCGCCAGTTCCTCGCGCATCACGGCGAGTTCCGCCGGGGCCTCGATCCCGAGGCGCACCGCTCCGCCCGAGACTTTCACCACGGTGACGGCGATCTTGTCGCCGATGAGAATACGCTCGCCGATTTTTCGAGAGACGACCAGCACGTTGGGGATCTCCATCTCGCCCGGCGTGGGCTGCGAGGCGAGCCTACAGGCCGCGGCATCAAACTAACGGTAGTGGCGCCGGGAGGGGTTTGCAAGCGTTTGGCGAAGACAATCCGCCTATTCGCCGAGGCCGGTGACTGTGATACTGGGTAACGAGCGTGTTTTGGGAAGCGACTCGCCTACACCTGAGGACAACGTGGAACTCGAGCTTGTTCGCTGGCTGACGGAGAATCTTCCCGCCCATCCGCTGCTGCGGATCGGGATCGGCGACGATGCGGCCGTACTGCGCTGGCCGACGGACGGCGACCTTGTGGTGACGACCGATGCGGTGACCGACGAGGTCGATTTTATTCTGGCCGAGACGGATCCAAGACTCGTTGGCCATAAGGCGCTTGGCATCAACTTGAGCGACCTCGCGGCAATGGCTGCGGAGCCGGTGGCGGCGGTCGTGTCGCTCGTCTTGCCGCGCAAGGGATGCGGCGGGCTCGATGCGGAGGGGCTCGCGATCGAGCTCTACCGCGGGATGTTGGGTTTAGCGGAGCAGTTCAACGTGGCGATTGCAGGCGGCGATACGAACACCTGGGACGGGCCGCTGGCGATCTCGATCACGGCGTTTGGGCGAGTGACGGAACGCGGGCCGCTGACGCGGAGCGGTGCGAAGCCGGGAGATCATCTGTTGGTCACGGGCGCCCTTGGGGGCAGCATCTTGGGTCGGCATCTGCGCGTGGAACCGCGGATTCGCGAGGCGTTGTTGCTCTACGCGAGCTACGAACTGAGTGCCGGAATGGATATCAGCGATGGGCTGGCGCTGGACGCTTCGCGACTCGCGGCGGCGAGCGGTTGCGGGATTGCGCTCCGCCTCGACCAAATTCCAGTCTCCGCAGACGCCGTGCGACTGGCGGCCTGCGATCGGGCGACGCCGCTTGAACATGCGCTAGGAGATGGCGAAGATTTTGAATTGCTGCTAACGGCGCCGCCGGAGGCGGCGGAACAGATCGTGCGTGACCAACCGCTCGACGTGCCGGTGACGATCGTGGGCGAGTGCGTCGACCAACTTGGTCTATGGAAGTTCGATCAGCAGCGTCAGTTGCTGCCGCTCGATGCGAGCGGCTATCGACACTAACGTCCGCCGTTTTCCAACAGGCCAACCAATGGACGAGACTATTTGAGAAACTCGTCCTTCATCGCCTCTGGCAGCCAACTGCCGAAAAACTTGACGGCCTCCGGATCGCGTACGGCTTCACTAATCGTGTGAATGCCAAACGCCTCCGCGCCGCAGGCGTAGTACCCCACGGCAACGCCGCCGACCGCCACAGCCCCCGCGGCACATCCGCCGATGGCCACTCCGCCAATCGCCATGCCTCCATACGCCATAGCGCCGAAGGCGAGTCCTCCGATGCCAACAATACCGAAAGCAAGCCCTCCCAGTGCTACGATGCCGAGCGCTATCCCGCCAATGGCAACAAAACCTTTGGCCATCCCGCCAATAGCCACGACTCCTGAAGCGATGTCTCCAATCGCCAAAATGGCAACAGCGTGGCCGCGAACTTCCCCTGCTTCGGGGTCAGGGCCCGTCGCTATTTCGTACAACGGCAGTCCCCACAGCATCTTTGCCGAGCGAACTCGCGTTCCACGGTAACGCGGGACGGAGTCAACTGCAGAAGTGATTTCTGACATAACTGCGCGCCGTTATTTCCAAGCCAGATGAAAGCTCATTGGGCCACGAAAGACACCTCGATCGGTGCTACTATAGCAGCCTTACTCGTGACGACAAACACGGGCTCCTATAAGAGCCCCCTACAGAGTACAAGTTGATTTTCAATGTCAGATTTCACTTTCATGGCTGCAAGCGAAGCCGAAACTGAGCGACTCGGCGCTGCGCTCGCCGACTCGCTTCCCGGCGGAACGGTAGTCGCGCTCATCGGCACGCTGGGCGCCGGCAAAACGCGGTTGGTGCAAGCCTTCGCCTCGGCCCATGGCGTGCCGCGCGAAGCTGCGACGAGTCCGACGTTCGTCCTGGTAAACGAATATCAGGGCCGGCTACCGATCTATCATTTCGACGCCTATCGGTTGCGCGACGATGACGAGTTCATCGAGCTCGGGCCAGAAGAATACTTCGAATCAAACGGCGTCACGTTCGTCGAATGGGCCGATCGCGTCGAGCGCTGTTTGCCGCGAGAGTATTTGGAGATTCGCTGCGAGGCGGTGGGGGAGACGTCGCGGCAGTTTACGCTGAGCGGGCGTAGCGTAGGGATCGAAGCACTGATCGATGCGATCAAGCGAGAATTGGCGTGACCCTATTGATCGTTCAGGTTCCCTCCCCTTGAGGGGGAGGGTTAGGGAGGGGTGATCGAAGCGTGTACAAAAGGCGCCCCGCTCCCCAGCCGTCCCTTATAGGGGGAGGGAGCCGCAAGATTCTTCCTCCATTTACAGGATGAATTTACTTAGGTCCTCATCCTGCGCGATCTCATCCAACCGCTCGCGGACGTACCCGGCGTTGATCTCCACGCGGCCCATATGCATCTCGGGGGCCTCGAATGAGAGTTCTTCGAGCAATCGCTCCATGATCGTGTGGAGCCGGCGAGCGCCGATGTTCTGCGTCGACTGATTCACGCGGTAGGCGTAATCAGCCAGCGCGGCGACGGCGTCTTCGGTGAAGACGACCTCGACCCCTTCGGTCTTCATTAGCGCGGCATACTGCCGTGTGAGCGAATTCCGCGGCTCCGCGAGAATGCGGACGAAGTCTTCCTTCGTGAGATCTTCGAGCTCCACGCGAATCGGGAACCGCCCCTGCAGTTCCGGCATCAGGTCGGCAGGCTTCGTCGAATGAAACGCCCCCGCGGCGATGAACAGAATGTGGTCGGTCTTGATGTAGCCGTAGCGGGTTTGGACGGTCGTTCCTTCGACGATCGGCAGCAGGTCGCGTTGCACTCCTTGGCGTGACACGTCCGCGCCGCGGCCCCCTTCGCTGGCGACGACCTTGTCGATCTCGTCGATGAAAATCATGCCGGTCTGTTCGGCCAGATCGACCGCCTTCGAGTTGACCTTTTCCTTATCGATCAGCGACTCGCACTCTTGTTCGAAGAGAACGCGGCGGGCTTCGGCGACCGTGAGCGACCGCCGGACGACGTTCTTGGGGATGATTTTTTCGAGCATCCCCTGGAAGTCGATATCCATGTGGTCGTTGCCGGGGCCCCCCATGCCGGGGAGGACCATCGCTTGGGCCTTCTGTTCGATCTTGATTTCGATCTGGCGGTTTTCGAGTTCGCCGCCGAGGAGCATCGCCCGCATCTTTTCACGGGTCCGCTCGTAGCGAGCGGGGTCGTCCGCACTTTCGGCGGAGACGTCGATCGTCGTTGGGGCTGGAGCGAGCAGGTCGAGCAGCCGTTCCGTGACGCGGCGTTTCGCCTCTTCCTCAACGCTGGCAAGTTCCGATTCGCGCACCAAGCCGATCGCGTTCTCGATCAGTTCGCGGACCATGCTCTCGACGTCGCGACCGTAGTAGCCGACTTCGGTGTACTTCGAAGCTTCGACCTTGATGAACGGGGCGCCAGTGAGGCGGGCCAAACGCCGGGCGATCTCGGTCTTGCCGACGCCGGTCGGGCCAATCATGAGAATGTTCTTGGGGCCGACCTCTTTGCGGAGGTCGTCGTCGAGTTGTTGCCGGCGCCAGCGATTGCGCAGTGCGATGGCGACCGCGCGCTTCGCGTTGGCCTGGCCGACGATGTGGCGATCGAGCTCGGTGACGATTTCGCGGGGAGTGAGGTGCTTCACGAGAGTTCTTCGATCACAATGTTGCGGTTGGAGTAAACGCAGATCTCGCCGGCGATTTCGAGCGAGTGACGCACGATCTCGGCGGCCGAGAGGTTAGTGTGGTTCACAAGCGCCCGCGCGGCCGAGAGGGCGTAATTGCCGCCGGAGCCGATGCCGAGGATGCCGTCGCTTGGCTGGATGACGTCGCCGGTGCCGGAGAGGAGCAGCGTGTTCTTGGCGTCGACCACGGCGACGAGCGCTTCGAGTCGCCGCAAGGCGCGGTCCATCCGCCACTCCTTCGCGAGTTCGGTCGCCGCTCGCGGGACGTTCGCCGGGTAGTCCTTGAGCTTCGCTTCGAGGCGTTCCATCAGCGCGAAGGCGTCGGCCGCGGCGCCGGCGAAGCCGACCAGGACTTGGCCATCCATCAGCCGGCGAATTTTCACGGCATCGCTTTTGACGACGGTTTGGCCCATCGTCACCTGCCCGTCGCCCCCCATGGCGACGCGGCCGTTGTGACGAACGGTGAGGATGGTGGTGGAGCGGAATTTCATGGCGGTAGCTGAGCGGCTGTAGGAGGGTGGGAACCCTTTATTGTGAGGGGGGAAGGCGGAAGGGGGAAGGTGGGAGGGGCTGCTCATATGGCGTCATTCTGAGCGGAGCGAAGAATTTGGAAGCTCGTTCGGTCCGCTAGATCCTTCGCTGCGCTCATGATGACGGCATCTAACGCACGCGCTAGCAGCCAGACCGCGTGGCGGTTCGGCTATTTCGGCGGTATCTTTGGAGGCATGAGCGATACGCACAAACCATCTTCGCACGCTGGCCACTCCCCTGCCTCGTTGCCGCGCAGCCCGGAACTGATGCGGTCCTGCGACACGGGACTCTTGTTGATCGACGCCCAGGAGCGGCTGCTGAAGGTCGTCCCCGACGCGGCGCGGATCATTTGGAACTGCCGCCGACTGCTCGATGGCGCCAACATCTTGAGCGTCCGGACGGCGGTGACCGAACAATACCCCGAGCGGCTAGGCGCCACCGAGCCGTGCCTGGCGGAGCGGATCGCGGCGCCGGCGCATGCGAAGCTGGCGTTCAGTGCGGGCGCGTGCGGCGAACTGTTTTCGCTGTGGCGCGCCGAGAAGGTCGAGCGTGTGTTGCTCTGCGGCATCGAGACGCACGTCTGCGTCGCGCAGACGGCGTTCGATTTGCTTGCTGCGGGCTACCAAGTTTTCGTCGCCGCCGACGCCGTCGGCACGCGCTGGCCGATCGATCACGAAGTCGGACTGCGACGGATGGAAGCGTCGGGAGTCGTCATCACGACAACCGAGGCCGCCATCTTCGAATGGTGCGAGCGCGCCGGGACGCCAGAGTTCAAGCTCGTGAGCGCCCTGGCGAAGGAGTTGCCGCCGGGCGACGGGCCGATTGTCGGATTCGGCGCCCGTTAACTTCGGCGCACAAAAAAGCCAGAACGTCGATGCGACGTTCTGGCTTGTCGGTGACGGCGATCTTAAGCGATCACAAGATCGCCAAGCAAGCCGGAGGAACACTTGCCTCCGGGCGAAGTGGCGACTCGTTCGGCGCCTCTTCCGGACCGCGTGGCGGTCCGGCTGGGTTTGATCGCTACGCAGGAGCGGCGATTACTCGCTCTTCACGGCGTCGGCAGCCTTGTCGGCGGCATCGCCCACGGCATCCGCAGCGCCTGAGGCGGCGTCTTTGGCTCCGTCGACCGTCGCGTCGGCGGCGTCCTTCAAATCAGCGACGCCTTCTTCGACGGCAGCCTTGGTGTCGGCAGCGGCCTTTTCGCCGGCGGCCTTCATGTCGTCGGCCGCGGCTTCGCCCGCTTCCTTGATTTGCTCGACGGCTTCCTTCGTCTCCACTTCGGTCTTGGCACTGCAGCCGACGACGCTAACGAGGGCGGCGGCCAGCGCGAACGAGTAGGTGAACTTCATAGTTTGGCTCCGATAGGGTCAGGTGATTCCGGGAGCCAAGATTGGCCCTCTGGAATTCTACACCCTGGAACTGGCTGCCATCAGCCCCTCGCAGCGGGGCGTTGCGGCGAGTACAGACAGCAGTCGACCGGACAAACGTCATGACTGGCGCCAAGCGACCCCAAAGCGGGCCGATCGACGGCGGCGTCGATTCGTTCGACAATGAGTTCGCGAATCATCTGGATGAAGCGAGGGTGAACGCCGACCGTGGGAGCCCGCTGCATGCGGACGTCCAGCCGCTCGCAAAGCTCGCGCGCTTCGGTGTCGAGATCGAACAAGACTTCCATGTGATCGGAGATAAATCCGATCGGTACGATCACCAACTCGCGCAGATTGCCTCCCTTGTGGAGTTCTTCAATCCGGTCGCAGACATCGGGCTCCAGCCACGGCTGTTGCGGCGAGCCGCTGCGGCTTTGGTAGACGAGTTCCCATTGATCAGGCGACAGACCGGCGCCCTCGGCCACCAAGCGGCAGGCTTCGGCGAGTTGAGCTTCGTAGCGGCAGTTTTCGGCCATCGAGAGCGGGATGCTGTGGGCCGTGAATAGCACCTTGGCCGCCGTCGCCTGTTCGGACGGAATCTTCGCCAAGCAGCTCGAGAGCGATTCGACCATCGGCTCGATGAAGCCGGGGTGATTGTAGAAGACGCGAAGCTTGTCGACCTGCGGCGCCGTGGGACCGACTTCCTCCCGGGCCGCGCTGATGTTCTCGCGATACTGCCGACAGCCTGAGTAGGAACTGAACGCGCTAGTAAAAAAGGCGAGCGCCCGCTTCACGCCGTCGCGGCCCATCTGGGCGAGCGTTTCCGGCAACAGCGGATGCCAGTTGCGATTGCCCCAGTAAATGGGCAGCTGGGGGCCATGAGCTGCGAGTTCCTGCTCCAGCGCCGCCATGAGTTGCCGGTTCTGCTCGTTGATCGGGCTGACGCCGCCGAAGTGCTGATAATGCTCCGCGACTTCCAGCATCCGCTCCCGCGGCACGGGCTTGCCGCGAAGGACGTTCTCCAGGAACGGCATCACCTCGTCAGGCCCCTCTGGGCCGCCGAAGGAGACAATCAAGATGGCGTCGTAAGGGGGCAAGGGATTTCTGATTTAGGATTGATGATTTCTGATGGGGAATTCGAGCCAAGCCTCATCGCTGGATGCAATCTCTTTCAAATCATAAATCAGAAATCCTAAATCATACATCCACGCAAAACGCAAAGAGGCCCAGAGCACGCAAGCGCACTCTGGGCCTCAGTGACCCCGACGGGAATCGAACCCGTGTTACCGGCGTGAAAGGCCGGTGTCCTAGGCCTCTAGACGACGGGGCCTCGTCAATCTCGTCCAACGCAAAAAATGGGCGTCGCCGAGATGGTCGTTAACGACCATTTGGCGACGAAACTCGCATTGTGCGGGCGCACGGCGGATCGTCAAGGGCCGTGCTGCGAGGGTGCGCCGTGATCCGAGAAATTTCGCCGAAAATTAGCGAATGGATGCGATGCGGTCGGCCGAAGAAGAGGCGCTGGCCGACGAATCAACGTTCGCGAGTGCGGCGCGAACTGCCAATGAACAACATGATGCCCCGCGCGGGGGGCGAGGTTTCCCTGCACCGCAACTCAGCGACTACTCCGCGGCGTTGGCGTCGGCTTCGTGAGCCTCGCCTCCGGCGGAACCATTTTGCTGGTTACGACGAATCGCTTCGTAAACTTCGTTGCGATGCACAGGGACTTCCTTGGGGGCTTCCACCCCCAGGCGAACTTTGTCGCCGCGGATTTCCACCACGACGATGGTAATGTCATCGTTGATGACAATACTCTCGTTCTTCTTGCGTGAGAGAACTAACATGATCGATTCCTTCGTGGGTTGGCCCGGCGGCCCTCCAAAGTAGCTGCCTTCATGCCTGCGGCCGCGAGCGATCCTAACCCCTTTTGTACGGCCAATTAGGGCGCCCTCAGCGGGGAATGGAGACCATTCCCCTCGTTCCACTCTACGTGGTGATTGGGGCGAGTCAAGAAATGATGACGCAGGGGCGGCCCATTTTTTGCTAGGTGGGTGGAATTTTGCGGGCTGCGAGCTGGCTTGAGGCCGGGCCTGCGACCTCGATTTCGCTAACTGGCGCCCAATAAACGGTAACGTAACTTTTTATACATCAATGCCTTAGAGCTCGCCTGGCCGAAGCGGCAAGGCAGTTGTGCGGGGTGACGAAGGGCCAGAATCATCGCGCCCCAATCGGCGACGCATCGCTAGCGTTTCCGCGAGATTGACACGCCCTGCTACGAGAACTGGCAGCAGGAGGCAGGCCGGTAGTCAGCCTGGCCTGCCAGTAATCGGCTGGAATTTCCTATCGAACCGGTCGATGAATTGATCTCGCAGATCCGGATCGATCTAAATGTCGTCATGCGCCACGCGCGGTGCCGCGCAGCCTATTCGTTGTTGAGTTACAGCGGTGCTTCTGTTCCTCTTCCGTCGAAGTCACCCTCTTCACGAAACACTTGAGTAGGACTGCATCGCAACAGCGCGGCGAAAATGGTTTCGCGAGTTCATCGCGAACTAGGCGGTTGCGGCGCAGCGCGACATCTTTATAATCCAGGGGCTGCTTTTGGCTTGCGCTCCGGCTTCGTGGCATTGGATGCGACGTCGCACTTGTTCAACGGCGCGAGTTCTACGATCGGTTGAACTCCCTGACGGCCGCGGTCGAACTTTTCCGCCGCACTGATCGGGACGAAGGTGAAGTTCGCCCATGATTGCCAGACTCAAGCGAGTCTTCCCCTGGTTGGGAAATATCGTCGAAGCAGTCGCCACGGTCGGCGCCGGGATGTGGGTCACGTTGCGAACGTGGATCAAGACCTATCGCCCTGATCGCAAGACGTTTACCGAACACTTCGAATACCCGGAACTTCCCGTGCCGGTCGCCGCGCGCTATCGCGGTTTTCACCGGTTCGATCTGACGACCTGCATTTCGTGCGATCAGTGCGCGAAGGCTTGCCCCGTCGATTGCATCTACATCGGCAAGGAACGGGTGCAGGGGGGCAAGGGATTCAAGATCACCGGCTATGCGATCGACTACAGCAAATGCATGTTCTGTGCGCTCTGCGTCGAGCCCTGCCCGGTCGACTGTATTTTCATGGGGGCGAGCCACGACCTGAGCTGCTACAGCCGCGACGGGTGCATCGTCGACTTTGCCCGCTTGCCGCTTGATGTGGCGTGGGGCCGAGCGACGATCAATCCGACGGCGGTGGCGCAGTCGAAGGTTATCGTTGAACCGGTCCATGGGGGGCCGAATCAGTAGGTTGGTGAGTAAGTGTGTAGGTGAGTAGGTTGGGGATTGGATTGGAGCTATGGCTACAAGCGAGCGTCAGGCATTTCGTAACTTACTCACATAAACACTTACTCACCCGCATTCACGGACAAACAACCATGGCCACTCCCATCGCCATCGTCGCTTACCTCGGCCTGTTCGCGGGCGTGGCGGTGCTGTTCTTGTTCGTGAATCTACTGCTCGGCCGCTTTCTGCGGCCGCGGCTGCCGAACAAGGAGAAGCTTGAGGTCTACGAGTGCGGCGAACCGACGATCGGTTCGAGCTTTGTGCAGTTTGACCTGCGGTTCTATGTCGTCGCCCTACTCTTCATTATCTTCGACGTCGAAGTGGCGTTCTTCTTCCCGTGGGCGACCGTCTTCGGCAAGGCAACGCAGCTCACCGCGCCGAACATGCCGGTGGTGATGGCCGACCTTGATCCAGAGGGCGGAGCCGCGGAGCAATTGACCCCGCAAGCGAGCGCGCGGCTTCGTGAATTGGGCGTCCGCGAGCCTTCCGCTGAAACCATCGGCGCCCTCTCCCTCGCCAAGATGCGCGAGCTGGATCCCAGCGCCGCGTCTGGCTCGGTGATGAAAGCGACTGTACAAACGACCGCCCGGCAGATGGCGCTGGCGTCGCTGTGGGATATCGGCGTCTTCTTCGCGGTGCTGATGGTCGGCTTCGCCTATGTTTGGAAGCGCGGCGACCTCAACTGGGTCCGCTCGGTCCGCAGCCACGCGGGCGAAGTCATCGAGCGGGCGCCCGTGACGCTCGAACTCGAACAGAAGCGCGGTCGTCCCGCTGGCTCCATTTTGACCGCCTGAGAATGCCATGAGCGAACCGACGCTAGTCGATCAACTGAAGCAAAAGTTCGGCGCCGCCATTACCGGCGCGAATCTGGAAAACGTTGATCCATGGATCGAAGTAGCGCCTGAGTCGATTGTCGCGGTCTGCAAATACCTCCGCGACGAACCAAGCCTGGCGTTCGACTATTGCAACAGCGTCACGGCCGTCGACTACGTTCACACCGACGAAAAGAAGGCCGCGAAGAGCGAGTGGCAGCCCCATCTTGAGGTCGTCTACCACCTCTTCAGTATGCAGCACAAACACAGCCTTGTGCTGAAGGTGATGCTGTCGCGATGGAAAAACGATGAAGCCGGCGAACTGCCGGAGATCGACTCGGTCGCCCACGTCTGGCGCACCGCCGACTGGCACGAGCGCGAGTGCTACGATCTGTTCGGGATTCACTTTATTGGTCACCCAAACCTGCGGCGAATTCTTTGTCCCGAGGACTGGGTCGGCCATCCCCTCCGCAAAGACTACGAAATGCCGCTCGAATACCACGGCATCCGCGGGAGATAGCCGCTTTCCTGCCCTGCTCTTCCTGACCTCCGACCTCTGGCCCCCCGACCTCCAAACGAAATGTCCACCGTCGACGATCCCCGCACGATTGAGTTCGACGTCCGCACGGACGAAATGCTGGTCAACATGGGCCCGCAACATCCGAGCACGCACGGCGTGCTGCGACTGGTGCTGCGCACCGATGGCGAGATCGTGTCGGAGGTAACGCCGCACCTTGGTTACCTGCATCGATGCGCGGAGAAAATTGGCGAGAACCTCACGCCGCGGCAGTTCATTCCCTATACCGACCGGATGGACTACCTCGCCGGGATGAACATGAATCTCGGCTGGGCGCTCGCCATCGAGAAATTGATGAAATACGAGCCGCCGGAAAAAGGGCGGCATCTGCGGGTGATCATCTCCGAGATGGGACGGATCGCGAGTCACTTGGTCGGCATGGGCGCGTATGGCCTCGATCTCGGCACATTTAGCCCATTCCTCTACGCCTTCCGCGAACGAGAGCGGATTCTAGATTTGTTTGAAGAGGTCTGCGGCGCTCGCCTCACCTATAGCTATATCACGGTTGGCGGCGCCACGGCCGACTTGCCGCCCGGATGGCTGGAGAAATGCGAAGCGTTTCTCACGCAGCTCGAACCGATCATCGTCGAGTACCACACGCTGCTCACGACCAATTCGATTTTCATCAAGCGCACCGCGGGCATCGGCGTCATGTCGGCCGCCACGGCGATCGACTATGGCACCAGCGGCCCGGTGCTGCGAGGCAGCGGCGTCGATCACGATCTCCGCCGCGACGGCGAAGAAATCTACACCGCGATGTACGACGGCTACGCCTTCGAGGTGATCGTCGAGAAGAACGGCCACTACCCGAAAGACCACCAATACCCGGCGGTGCCGATGGAAGCGATTCTCGGCGACTGTTGGCACCGGTTCTACGTCCGGATGTTGGAAGTGATGCAGTCGATCGACCTCGTGCGGCAGGGAATCGATCGCTACAGCAGGGCAAGCGGCAACTACGGCGAGCCGATGAAGCTGAACCAGAAGCTCCCCAAGGGCGAGGTCTACCTCGAAACCGAGGCGCCGCGCGGGCAAATGGGCTTTTACATCGTCAGCAACGGCGAGGCGATTCCGTGGCGGGCACGGGCGCGGAGCAGCAGCTTTTGCAATCTCTCGGTGACGAGCGAGTTGTGCCGCGACTGCCTGATCGCCGACGTGCCGGCGATCGTCGGTTCGCTCGACATCGTGATGGGCGAGATCGACCGTTAGAGTTCGCCAACATGCCGGCTGGCGAAGCTCAAGGAAGGCTGATTTTGGGCGGCTGACACTATACACTTGCGACCCATTGTGCCATATTTCACAAACTTCCGCTGGCACGACAGAGTCGACGATTCGAGTCCCTTTTCATGAGCGGTCGCTAGCTCGCTCGCAACTCACGGAAGATTGCTGTGGCGTCTGGAATCAACAACCTGCTCGACTGGCTGCTGACCAGTCGGCTGTTGTCTGGACTTGGACTATCGGTCGCGACCGATAGCGTCATCGGCTATGTCGTCGCCGCACTGATCCATATCGCGCTGATCATCAACCTCGTGGCCGTCGGCGCCCTAGTCTTCATCTGGCTGGAGCGCAAGATCTCGGGGCGGATTCAAGATCGCCTCGGCCCGACGCGCGTCGGCGGCAAGTTCGGCTGGCTGCAGACGCTGGCCGACGGCTTGAAGCTGATAACCAAGGAAGACCTGATGCCCGATGGGGCCGACGGCTTCCTCTTTAAGATCGCTCCCTACGTCAGCTTTGCGGCGTCTATCGCCGCGTTCATCGCGATTCCGTTTGCAGGCGGCCCCTACCCGTGGATCGCCCAACACCTGAACACCGGCGTCTTCTTCGTCGTCGCCGTGTTGGGGCTCGAAGTATTCGGCGTCATCCTCGCCGGGTATAGCTCGGCGTCGAAGTGGTCGCTCTTCGGCGCCATGCGCGAAGCGGCTCAAGTCGTTAGCTACGAAGTGCCCCTCGGCATGTGTGCCGTCGTGCCGGTGCTAATCGCCGGGTCGATGGACATGGTCGTCATCGGCGACCAACAGGCGGGCCTCTTTACGAACTGGTTCATCTTCCACGATCCGGCGACGTTCATCGTTTTTTGGGTTTACCTCACTTGCGCCACGGCCAGCGTCAATCGGGCGCCGTTCGACTTGGCTGAAGCGGAAAGCGAACTGGTCGCCGGGTTCCATACGGAGTACTCCGGCCTGCGGTGGAGCTTCTTCTTCATGGCTGAGTATGGCTCGATGCTGTCGGTGAGCCTCCTCGCGTCGGTTCTCTTCCTCGGCGGCTGGCATGGGCCGATTCCGATCGCGTCGCTGCTAGGGCTGACGGCTGAGAATGGCGACGTGGCGGGTTACCTCGGCAGTCTGCTCGGCCTTACGAACGTTTTGTTTAAAGGGGTCGTCGGCGTCAGCGTGATGATCTGGATTCGCTGGACGCTGCCACGATTGCGGATCGACCAGGTGATGGCGACCTGCTTGAAGTACTGCACGCCGATCGCGGCGGTGATGTTCCTCGGCGCCGTCCTCTGGCAATACAACTTGCCAGGGCGGACGTTCTTCGGATTGCTCGCGTCGCCGCCAGCGATGTTCTCCGTCGATGAAGGCTGGAAAGCCCCGCCGGCGGTGACGAGCGAACCGGCCAAGCCGGCGATGGTTGAGACTAATGTCAAGGCTTCGACGCCGCGTCAAGTTGCCGCCAACCAAGGAAGGGGGAACTGACGATGGACGCCATCTATTGGCCGTCGGTCTTCTTCCTAATCTTCGGCGCGCTGGCCTGCGGCTTCGCCCTGGCCGTGCTCCTCTCGGCGAACATCGTCCGCATGGCGTTCTACCTCGTGATGTCGCTCGCGGCGACGGCTGGGCTCTTCTTCCTCGCGGGGCAAGAGTTCGTCGGCGCCATGCAGTTGTTGATCTATGTCGGCGGCACGCTGGTGCTACTCATCTTCGGCGTCATGCTTACGTCGCAAGAGCGGTTCGTGAACATGAAGACGCTTGCCGGCGATTGGGTGATCGGCATGATCGCCGGCGGCGCGCTGCTGAGCTTGCTGACGGCGGCAGCGTTCAGCGTCCCCGAATGGCGCGGACCGGAACGGGCCGCCGTTGAGAACTTGCCGATCGAACCGAATGCGACGCCGATTGGCATGGGCCTGCTCGGCGCCCGGGTCGATCAAATCGGCGCCCCGGCTGATGAGCGTGCGGGGATGGCTGGTTACCTGTTTCCGTTTGAAATCGTGTCGGTTCACTTGCTGGTGGTGCTGATTGGAGCTGCTTACTTGGCTCGTGCGAAGCGGCGCTCGAATCCTTTGCCGACGGGGTAAAACAATTACCGACGGGATGAACCCGTCGACTCGCTGGGGACGACTGCGAACGACTTTACGACTGACGTTTTTGCGATACTCATGACATCATCACTCCTCGCCAACTTGCTGACTGAGCCGCCCGGCGTCGCCCACTACATGACGGTGGGCGCCGTGATGTTCGTCTGCGGGGCCATGTGCATGGCGACGAAGCGGAACGCGCTGGGCGTGCTGATGGGGATCGAGTTGGTGCTCAACGGCGCGAACCTCAACTTCATCGCGTTCGGCAGCAAATACCTCGACAACGGCGGGCCGCAACTTGGACTCGACGGTTCGCTGATTGCCCTGTTCGTGATCGTCCTCGCCGCGGCCGAAGCGGCCGTGGCGCTGGCGATCGCGCTGAATTTTTACAACAACCATGACTCGATCGACGTCGACCGCGCCGATCAACTTCAAGGCTAACGCCGACGGACTGCGATGGATTTGACGCCCGCTACCGCGTTGCCGAAGCTGCTGGCCGCCGCCTGGCTGTTGCCGTTGGCGTCGTTCGTGGTGATTTTGTTCGTCGGCAAACGGCTCGGCCCGCACGGCAAGTGGGCCGGCTATCTAGCCGTCGGGGCGATCGTCTCGGCGTTCCTGCTGAGCTGCATAGCAATGTTCGCGGTCTGGTTGCCGAACCACGAGTTGCCGGTCGCCCACCACGGCGAGCATCACGAAGAGGGCGACCAACACGACGACGCACCCGCGGCTGACGACCACGCCCACGGCACCGCCGCCCTACTGCATGATTCGCCTCAGTCGGTGCAAATCGATCGCCAGTCGCCGTTTCAACTCGCTGCGTTCCAAGAGGAAGCGGCCCACGCCGACGATCATGCCGCCGAAGGCCACGCCGCGAACCCGCCGCCGACCTATTACTTCGGCGACTGGTACTCGCTCGGCCAGTTCGGCAATTTGAAGCTCACCATCGGCTACTACATCGACGCCCTCACGGTGACGATGTTCTGCATGGTGACGCTGATCGCCTCGTGCGTGCACATCTACGCCCTCGGCTACATGCACGACGAGCTGCATTATCCCTACCACGACCACGAGGTGATCGTCCACGGCCATCACCTCAGTCGCCCCGGGCGGTTCCACCGATTCTTCCAATATCTGTCGCTCTTCTGCTTCAGCATGTTGGGGATCGTCATCGCCGGCAACGTGGCGATGGTCTTCGTCTTCTGGGAACTGGTGGGCATCTGCTCCTACTTTCTGATCGGCTTCTACTTCGAACGCCACAGCGCCAGCACCGCCGCGAACAAGGCGTTCATCGTCAACCGCGTCGGCGACTTCGGCATGCTGATCGGCATGATGGCCCTGTGGGCGAGTCTGGGCACGTTCGCCTTCGGCGACAAGCAAGACGCCAAGGGTCAAACGGTGCTGACCGAATCGGGCGCCATCGCCGAGCCCGGCATTTTCAGCCAGTTGCGTACGGCGGAGAATGGTTACCGCCTCGTCCCGCCGGCGAGCATGATCGCCGAGGAAACTCGCCAGCAACCGGCAATCGAGGCCGAAGACGCAGCGGCCGGCAAGGCAGGCCACTGGCTGCTGCTAGTTGCCGGCGTTGGCATCTTCTGCGGCTGCGTCGGCAAGAGCGCCCAGTTCCCGCTCCACGTCTGGCTTCCGGACGCGATGGAGGGCCCGACGCCCGTTTCCGCGCTCGTCCACTCGGCGACGATGGTCGCGGCCGGCGTCTACTTGGTTGGCCGTTTTTATCCCGCCTTCTGCCCCGAAGCGCTGCTGGTGATCGCCATCATCGGCTGCATCACCCTCTCGCTCGCGGCGACGATCGCCATCACGGCGACCGACATCAAGCGGGTCCTCGCTTACTCAACGGTTAGCCAGCTCGGCTACATGATGCTCGCCCTCGGCCTCGGCGGCTGGATCGCGGGGCTGTTCCATCTGATCACGCACGCCTTCTTCAAGAGCCTCCTCTTCATGTGCTCCGGCTCGGTGATTCATGCCGTCCACACGAACGACATGACCGAGATGGGCGGCCTGCGCAAGAAGATGCCGATCACCGCCTACACAATGCTGATCGGCTGCCTCGCCATCATCGGCGCCGGCGTGCCGCTCACGCCGATCGGGTTTAGCGGTTACTTCTCGAAAGATTCGATCATCGAGCAAGCCTGGAGCCACGCCCAGACCAATGGCGGCGTCTACTGGGCCTTTCTCGCGATGGCGGTGATCGGCGCCTCGATGACGGCGTTCTACATGTTCCGTCTCTGGTTCATGACGTTCACCGGCGCCCCGCGCGATCATCACAAGTATGATCACGCCCACGAATCGCCGCGCACGATGACTGGCCCGTTAGTGCTACTGGCGATCTTCGCCATCGCGGTCGCGTGGCCGGCGTTCCGCCTGACTGGCTTGTTGGAACAAGCCCAACCAGTCGGCACCGCCGCGGGCGGATCGGGCGTGTTGATCGAAGACCTCGTCGTCCCCGCCGAGCACCTCAGCCACGCCCCCGACATTAAGCTCCGCGCCGGCCTCGCCGCATTCAGTTCCGCGTTGATCGGCGTCTTCGGCGCCGCGGTCGTCTATCTTTGGGGCTACTTGAACCCGCGCGAGATTAAGCAAACCTTCAAGCCGATCTACACGCTCCTTTGGAACAAGTGGTACTTCGATCAGCTCTACGACATCCTGTTCATCCGCCCTGCCCTCTTCATCGGTCGGCAAATCGCGGCGTTCGATCGGGGCGTGATCGACTGGTTCCTCCACTCTTGCGCCTGGGTCGTGCGGCTCTTCTCGATGGTGTTCGACCTCGTCTTCGACCGCACGCTGGTCGATGGCACGGTGAATACCGCGGCCAACTGGACCTGGGATTTCGGCCTCTTGCTCCGCCGGTTTCAGACGGGGAGCCTCCGGCAATACGTGTTGTTCATCGTCATGGGGACATGGTTCATGTGCCTCGCTTATTTTGCGGCAGCGTTTGTTCTGATGTCCTAAGGATCGTCTCGTCATCATGAATCTGAGCGACCCGATTATTTATCTGAGCCTCATGGTCTTCCTGCCCGCGCTCGGCGCGCTGGCGCTGGCGTTCTTCCCGCGCGGCAAGGAAGAGGCGGTCCGCTACACGACGCTGGGGGTCACGATCCTCACGTTCATGCTGTCGCTCGGCCT